>NZ_JAAOTI010000019.1:0-182145 GCF_011297315.1 Catellatospora chokoriensis | reverse complement strand
GGACCACGGAGCTGCGGGTCAAGCACATCGAGTTCGACACTCGTGCCCGGCAGTTCGTGACCGACTCGATCGCCCACGACGGGCAGCTCAACCTGATCGCCAACCGCCGCCAGGCCGGCGACGTCGCGGAATACGCGACCAAGGAAGCCGAGCAACGCGGCATGAACCCGGTCCCCGGCGGCGCCGACGTGCTGTTCCTGGAAATCGAAGTCGTCGACCCGTCCCAGTTCACCGACGCGCTGCACGTTACCGGCGCGCAGGTCGGCAGCCATCGAGTGCTGCGCGCGTCGGCCCCGGCCGCGCCGAACGCGATCGCGGCGATCCTGCTCGCGCTGCGTGACACCACCGGGGTGCGCCCGCACTGCTACTTCGAGTGGTCGGAAGGCTCTCCGCTGACCCACCTGCTGCGCTACCTGTTCCTCGGCCGCGGCGACACCCCGCCGGTGGTCCGGGAGATCCTGCGCGAACGCGACGCCGACCCGGCCCGCCGACCGGGCATCCACGTCGGTGGCTGACTGACACCACCAGTCCGGGGATCGACTGCCCGGACGACGCCGAGCAGGTCGCCCAAGGTGTTGTCCAGACACGGGTCGTGATCTCACAACGGGTGCCGGTCTTCGGAACGCAACGACCGGGGCCGTCAAACCTCCGGACCGTGGTGAGGGGGGAGCCCGCCAGTCAGTCGCCGCTGGACCCGAAGAAGACGATCGACTCCGGATGCTCCCCGTCGTACGCCACGACGTAAGCGCCGTGCCACCGGCCGAAGTCCTCCAGGCTCCTTCCGGCGATGGCCCCGGTGATCGCGTCGGCCGCCGGCCGGCACGTGCCGAACACCTCTTCCAGGACATCGTCTGGCACGGGCGCGACCATCCCCGGCTCGGGCGATGGTGCGACACCGGTCATGTCGATGACCGAGTGGGCGCCCGAGTAGATCTGCGCGTCCAGCAGGCTGTCCGGGTCGGTCACCTCCACCTGGGCGGCTCGCCAGCTGTCCCGGGCCATGGTGTCGTCGGCGTCGGCGTCGGCGTCATCGCCGAACGCCTCAGCCAGGGCGCGGCGCAGCTCAGCCATCTCCCAGGCGACGTAGTCCTCCTCGCTCATCGTCCGGGCCTGCGTGTTGGGCGTCGCTCGGTAATATTCGCCCCGGTCGTAGGCGTCCTGGCGGGCCAGCTCCAACGCGGCTTCGACGTCCTGCTGATACGGCACCCTGGAAGTCCAGCTCGATGCCCCCATGCTCTCCTCCTGCGCGGGCGGTGGTGTGACCTGCCGATGATCACACGGGGGAGCGACATTCAGGATTCGGGACGAGCGCCCACGGGGCCGTTGAGCAGGATGGGGCGGTCATCGCGAGATCATCGTCCGTTATGGACGGCATCCATGACGTCGTGGTGGGTGCCGGCCACATCGTAGGTGACCTAGGTCACCTCAGGGCTTCCCGGTGACTGCTGGCTCGGTTAGCCTTACCTAACTTTAGGCTGCCCTTTCTTCAGTGAGAACGGAAATCCCCCATGCGCATCTGGCGCCCGATCGTTGCCGCTGCGGCGCTGAGCCTGACGCTCGCCGGCTGCGGCTCGACCGATACTCCCGAAACGACGCCGACGTCGGCCGGGCCCTGGCAGTTCACCGACGGTTCCGGCGAGGTCGTCAAGGCCGACAAGACCCCGACCCGGATCATCGCGCACGCCGGCGAGGCCGCCGCGCTGATGTCGTTCGGCATCAAGCCCGTCGGCGTCTACGCCGACGAGTCGGTCAAGACCGACCCCAACCTCAAGGGCCTGGACCTCACCGGTATCGAGATCCTCGGTGAGGAGTGGGGCAAGATCGACGTTGAGAAGGCCGCGTCGCTGCGGCCCGACCTGATCGTCGGCGACTACTGGCCCGCCGAGAAGGCCCACAGCGGCCTGGAGGAGGGTGTCGACGAGAAGAGCAAGAAGCTCAAGGAGCTGGCCCCGGTCGTCGGCGTCGCGCAGGGCAAGTCGATCGTCGACCTGGCCGAGGGCTACGAGGCCCTCGCCAAGAGCCTCGGCGCCAAGGTGGACGCCCCGGAGATCGCTGCGTCGAAGAAGAAGTTCACCGACGCCGTCACCGCGTTCAAGGCCGCCGTCGCGACCAAGCCCAACCTGACCGTGCTGGCCATGTCCCCGGCCGACGACAAGGTCTACGTGGCCAACCCCGAGTTCGCGCCGGAGCTGCTGGACTTCCAGAAGTGGGGCCTGAAGGTCGTCAACCCCGACAAGCCCGACCCCGGCTTCCCGTACTGGGAGAACCTCAGCTGGGAGAACGCCGACAAGTACCAGCCCGACCTGATCCTGTGGGATGGCCGCTCCTACACCGACACCGCCAACGCCGAGTGGGGCAAGAAGCAGCCGACCTGGTTCGCGATCAAGGCCGCGAAGGCCGACGCGGTCGTCTCCTGGCCCGCGTACTGGCTGCACACCTACGGCCACTTCGCCGTCGAGCTGGACAAGCTCACCACGGCGATCAAGGCCGCGGACGAGAACGTCGGCAGCTGATCCACCGCACATGAGCAGCTCAACAGTACGAGCACGGCGAGCTCTGGCCCTCGGGCCCGGGCTCGCCGTGCTCGGCGTGATCCTCGCCCTGGTCGCCTTCCTCAGCATCACGCTGGGCTCGCGGGACATCGGCCTGTCCGACGTGCTGCGCGCCCTGTTCGGGCTCGACGGCGACGGCTCCATCGAGCACACCGTCACCGTCGACATGCGCGTGCCGCGCACCCTGCTCGGCGTCCTGGTCGGCGCGGCGCTCGGCGTCGCCGGCGCGGTCCTGCAGGGCGTCACCCGCAACCCGCTGGCCGACACCGGCATCATGGGCGTCAACTCCGGCGCCGCGGCGTTCGTGGTCCTGGCCGTCACCGTGCTCGGCGTACGCGGCGTCGGCGTCTACATCTGGTTCGCGTTCGCCGGCGCCATCCTGGCCACCCTGCTCGTCTACGCGATCGCGTCGCTGGGCCGCGAAGGCGCTACCCCGGTCAAGCTCGCCCTGGCCGGGGCGGCCGTCACCGCGGGCATGGGCTCGCTCACCACCGGCATCGTCATGACCAACGTCGACGCCCTCAACGAGCTCAGGTTCTGGCAGGTCGGCTCACTCGCCGGCCGGTACGCCCCCATCCTCGGCGGCGTCGCGCCGTTCCTGATCGCCGGCCTCGTCGCGTCGCTGGCCTGCGGCCGGGCGCTCAACGGGCTGGCCCTCGGCGAGGACACCGCCCGCGGCCTCGGCCAGCGCGTCGGCCTCACCCGCGCCGCCGCGTTCGCCGTCGTCGCCGTGCTGGCCGGCGCCGCGACCGCCGCCTGCGGCCCCATCGTGTTCGTCGGCCTGGTCGTGCCGCACCTCGCCCGGTTCATCTGCGGACCCGACTACCGCTGGATCCTGCCCTACTCGATGCTGCTCTCACCCATCGTGCTGCTGCTCGCCGACATCGTCGGCCGGGTCGTCGCCCGCCCGGGGGAACTGCAGGTGGGCGTCGTGCTCGGTGTCCTGGGCGCGCCGGTGTTCATCGGCATCGTCCGCTACGGCCGCTTGTCGGAGGCGTGAGATGACGGCCACCGCCACCCGCACCAGCGCCGCCACCGCGGCCGCGCTGCGCGCCACCCGCCGCCACCGCGCCGTGCGCGCCTTCGCCGCGACGACCGGCCTCACCGCCGCCGTGGCAGCCCTGTTCGTGCTGACCATGATGGTCGGCAGCTTCCGGCTCACCGCCGGTGAGGTCATCACCTCCGTGCTGCACCTGGCCGACACCCCCAGCGTCGACTTCGTCGTACGCGGCCTGCGGCTGCCGACCGCGCTGTCCGCGCTCACCGTCGGCCTCGCCCTCGGCGCCTCCGGCACCGTGTTCCAGCAACTGCTGCGCAACCCGCTCGCGTCACCGGACTTCGTCGGCATCACCTCCGGCGCGAGCCTGGCAGCCGTCAGCGGCATCGTCCTTTTCCAGGTCGGCGGGCTCGCCGTCTGCGCGCTGGCCCTCGGCGGCGCGATCGCCGCAGCCGTGGTCATGTATCTGCTGGCCTGGCGAGACGGCGTCAGCGGCTACCGGTTCATCCTCATCGGCATCGGTGTCGCCGTGTTCTTCGAGGGCCTCACCGGATACATGCTCGTCAAGGCAGAGCTGTTCGAAGCCCGGCAGGCCATGCACTGGCTGACCGGCTCGGTCGGCCAGGCCAGTGACGACGAGCTCACACTGCTCGGCGGCGCGCTCGTCGTGCTGCTGCCCCTGGCCGTGATCCTGTCCCGCAGACTGCGCGTGCTCGAACTCGGTGACGACACCGCCCGCGCCCTCGGCTCACGCGTCGAGATCACCCGCGCTGCGCTGCTGGCCACCGCGGTGCTGCTCGTCGCGCTCGCGGTGTCGGTCGCCGGGCCGATCGTGTTCGTCGCACTGGTCGCCGGACCGATCGCCAACCGGCTGCTCGGCCCCGCGACCGGCGGCATCGCCGCGGCCGCACTCGTCGGCGCGATCCTGCTGCTCAGCGCCGACCTCGTCGCCGTCCACCTGCTGCCCACGCCGCTGCCGACCGGTGTGGTCACCGGCGCGGTCGGCGCACCGTATCTGCTGTGGCTGCTCGCCACGACCAACCGAAGGGGAACCGGCGGATGAGCCGACTGCGCGCCGAGGGCCTCACCCTCGGCTACGACGCCGAACCGATCGTCCGCGACCTCGACGTCACCGTCCTCGACGGCAAGGTGACCGCGATCGTCGGCGCGAACGCCTGCGGCAAGTCCACGCTGCTGCGCGGCCTGGCCCGGCTGCTGCGCCCGCGCGCGGGCAACGTGCTGCTCGACGGCAAGGCCATGGCCGACCTCAGCACCCTGGACGTCGCCAAGGTGCTCGGCCTGCTGCCGCAGGCCCCGCTCGCCCCCGACGGCATCACCGTCGCCGACCTCGTCTCCCGCGGCCGCTACCCGCACCAGGGCTGGTTCCGCACCTGGAACGACCGCGACCACGACGCCGTCGCCCGCGCCCTCGACGCCACCGACACCGCCGACCTGGTGAACCGGCCGCTGCGGCAGCTGTCCGGCGGCCAGCGCCAGCGGGTATGGATCGCGATGGCCCTGGCCCAGGACACCGACCTGCTGCTGCTGGACGAGCCCACCACGTTCCTGGACATCAACCACCAGGTCGAGCTGCTTCGGCTGCTGCGCACCCTGAACGCGCAGGGCGGCAAGACGATCGTCGCCGTGCTGCACGACATCAACCTCGCCAGCCGTTTCTGCGATCACATCATCGCGATGGCGGACGGGGCCATCGTCGCCGAGGGCGCGCCACGCGAGGTCATCACGGCCGAGCTGATGGCGAAGGTGTTCGGCCTGGCCTGCGTGATCGTGGCCGATCCTGTGGCGGGCACCCCGATCATCGTGCCGGCCGAGTAGCCGGGCGGGCCGTCGGGAGTAGGGTGGATCATGGTCTTGGACAGGTCCCGATGGCCGGCCGGGTGCGCCGTCGTGTTCGCGGTCGCGGGCACCGCCGCGGTGATGTACGCGCTCGGCGTGCTGCCCGAGCCGTGGACCCACGGCTACATCAGCGAGGGCGGGGTGGCCACCAGCCCGCGGGACGGGATCTACCGGACCGGGATCCTGGCCCTGGCCGGTTCGCTGGCCCTGCTCGGGGCGGCGCTGCGGCGGCTGGTGCCGTTCGTGTTCGCGATGCTGGTGACGGCGGGTGTCTTCGGCGCGCTCTCGTCGGCGGTGTCGTGTACACCCGGGTGCCCGCTGCCGCCCTACGAGCCGTCGACGGCGCAGGATCTGGTGCACGCCGGGGCGAGCGTGCTCGCCGTCGGGCTGGCGGTGGTGACGATGGGCGCGGTGGCGCTGATCGCGTTGCCGCCGGCGCTGCGGCGTACCGCGCGGGTGTTCTCCGCGGTGACCTTCCCCCTGGCGTTGTTGCTAGTGATCGGGCTGCTGGCGATCGGCCGGGGGCTGTTCACGAGCGTGCTGGAGCGGGTGGCGCTGGTGCCGGTGGTGGGCTGGGTCGTGGTGACCGGAGTGCTGCTGCGCGGCCTGCCCAAGGGGGTCGTGCCGGCGCAGGCGCGGCTCGCGGGGCGGTCGAAGGCGGCCGCGCGGGCCGCCGGTGCATCCGACGTACCGGCAGCGGAGCGGGCCACGGCCGGATAGCCGACAGACTCGGCTGCGATTCCTCTCTCGCGGCAGATCACCGGTCTGCTGCACTATGTCGTCCGTGGACATTCTTGGACCGGTGCTCGGATTCCTCGGCGGCGCGCTGGCCGTCGGACTCGGCTTCCTGCAGTGGCGGCGCACCGAGCGCAACCGGCGCACCCGGGAGCTCAGCCAGCGCAGCGCGGCCGCGATCGAGGAGCTGCAGTCGCGGCTGCGGCAGTTGCAGATCCTGTCCCGGGGCGGGGCGATCTCGGCGGAGGCGCTGGGAGAGCAGACCCGGCACCTGAACATCTTCCTGATCGAGAAGCGCAGCGTGCTGGACGCGGAGATCGAGACGGCCGCGCGGGACTATCTCGCCGCCCTGGGCGACATCCACCGGGAGATCGCCGAGGCGGGCACCGCGACGCAGGACGACTGGGCGAACACGCTGGCCCGCCCGCAGACCGAGACCGAGGCGCTGCGGCAGGCCGTCGAGCGGATGGAGGCGGCCGAGACGGCCCTGACCGGCCGCCTGCACCGGGCCTGGGAGAACATGCCCGCCGCCTGACCACGGGCGGCGGAGCACGCGGGGTCCGGCGGGATGCTGCCGCCGGACCCCGCGGGTGCCCGCGTCAGCCGACGTGCACCGCCACCGCCTCGACGGGGACGTCGTCGAACCGGGCCGTGCGCACCACCAGCAGGGCGATCGCCAGCGCGGCCGCCATCCCGGCGAGGATCACCGTGGTCATCGCCATCGCGTCCGCGCCGAGCAGCCCGACCATCGGCGCGGCCACCGCGCCGACGCCGAACTGGACCGCGCCCAGCAGGGCCGCGGCGGTCCCGGCTGCTTCGCCGTGGCGGGACATGGCCAGCGCGGGCGCGTTGGGCAGGGCGAGGCCGCTGGCGGCCAGGACCGCCCACAGGCCGCAGAGCAGGGCAGGCAGGCCACCGACGCCGGTCGCGGCGAGCAGGACCAGGACCGCCGCGGCGGCGGCCCCGGCGACCAGCGCGCCGACCAGGATGCGCTGCGGGGTGTATCGGCGCAGCAGGCGCACGTTGAGCTGGGTCGCGCCGATGAGCCCGGCCGCGCCGGCGCCGAACGCGATGGCGAACTGCTGCTCGTCCAGGCCGTACTGCTCCTGCAGCACGAACGAGGAACCGGCGACGTACGCGAACAGCCCGGCCATGGCCAGGCCCGCCACGAACACCAGCCCGACGAACGTGCGGTCCCGCAGCAGCGCGCGGTACATGCGCAGGGTGCCGGCGGTGCCGCCGGTGCGCCGCCGCTCCGGGGGCAGCGTCTCGCGCAGGCCGAACATGGCCACCAGGGTCAGCGCGATCCCGAACCCGGCGAGCACCACGAACACGCCCCGCCACTGCGTCCAGCGCAGCACCGCCCCGCCGAGGGTGGGCGCGAGCACGGGTGCGGCGCCCATGACGAGCATCAGCCGGGAGAAGAGCCGGGCGAACGCGGTGCCGCTGAACAGGTCCCGGACGACCGCCATGGCCACCACCGAGGACGCGGCGACGCCGAGCCCCTGCAGGACGCGCAGCGCGCCGAGGGTGAGCACGTCGGGGGCGATGACGCACAGCGCGGAGGCGAGCACGTGCACCAGCAGCCCGACGATCAGCGGCTTGCGGCGGCCGTACGCGTCGGAGAGCGGGCCGATGGCGAGCTGGCCGAGGCCGAGGCCGGCGAGGGTGCCGGTCAGGGTGAGCTGCACCGCGGTGGAGGTCGTGGCGAGGTCGTCGGTGATCGCGGGCAGGGCCGGAAGGTACATGTCGATGGTCAGCGGGCCGATCGCGATCAGCGAACCGAGGACGAGTACCAGCCGCAGCTGCTGCGCGCCGCTCATGAGGTCGCCGGGCGTGCGCGTGGCTGCGGCGGGAGGTGTGGTCACGCTGACAACAACTGGATACCGGCGGGTATGTTCCCCGTCGGCGGCGAGATGGTGCAGATCACATGCCGGATCGAGGTGGCTACCCGAGCATGCGGCGGCAGCAGCCGCCACCACCGGCGTGGGAAGCGCACGCCTTCGAGACACGCGGCGACGAAGCGCGCCGATTTGACGCACAGCAGCCCGTCGGCGACCTGGATCAACGCGAGGACGACCACCGGCCAGACCGGGTCGGGCAGCGTGGACACGGATGCCCCCGATATCAACCGTTTTGGTGCGGGACGGGCGGTCAGGAAAGGGCGAGGCGGGAGGTGGCGGGCACGTCGTCGCCGTCGAAGGGGTTCATGGTGCCGGTGACGAACACGGCATGCCACAGGCAGAAGACGAGGACGGTCCAGATCTTCCGTGAGTGGTCGGCCTCGCCGGCGCGGTGCGCCCGCAGCAGGCCGTCCACGTACGGCAGGTTGACCAGGTCCCCGGCACCGGAGGTGTGCAGGATCTGGCGGGCCCAGTCGTACATCGGGCCGGCCAGCCAGACCCGGGTCGGGGTGGGGAAGCCCATCTTCGGCCGGTCGACGATGGCGGGCGGCACGATCCGGCGCAGCGCCTGCCGCAGGGCGTGCTTGGTGGACTGGCCCTGGCGGGGGAGTTTGAGTTCGAGGGGGATGCGCCGGGCCACCGCGAACACCTCCCGGTCCAGGAACGGCACGCGCAACTCCAGCGAGTGGGCCATGGACATGCGGTCGGCCTTGGTCAGGATGTCGCCGGGCAGCCAGGTGTTGAGGTCGACGAACTGCATCGCCGTCGAGTCGTCCAGGCCGGCGGCGGTCGCCTGCTCGTACAGCGGCGCGGTGATGTCGGTGAACCTCGCCGCGGTGTCGTCGCGCACCAGCAGGCGGGCGAGTTCGCCGTCGTCGGCGAAGATCCGGGCGTTGCCGTTGAACCGCTCCCGCAGGGGCTTGGTGCCCCGCTCCAGGAAACCGCGCCCTTTGACGCCTTCGGGCACCGCCCGGGAGACGGCCCGCAGGCCGCGCCGCAGCGGGTCGGGCAGCCTGGTCAGCGGCCGCAGCGACAGGGGCTCGCGGTAGATGGCGTACCCGCCGAACAGTTCGTCCGCACCTTCCCCGGACAGCACCACGGTGACGTGCTCGGCCGCCGACCTGGCCAGGAAGTACAGCGGCACCAGCGACGGATCGGCCACCGGGTCGTCCAGGTGCCACACGATGCGGGGCAGTGCCGCCATCACCTCCTGCGCGGTGACGACGGTCGGGATGGTGCGGACCCCCAGGGCCTGGGCGGATTCGCGGGCGACGTCGGTCTCGGAGTAGCCGGCGATGTCGAAGCCGACGGTGAAGGTCTTCAGGTCGGGGTGAGATTCGCGGGCCAGGGCCACGATCGCGGTGGAGTCGATGCCGCTGGACAGGAACGCGCCGACGGGCACGTCCGCGCGCAGGTGCATCCGGACGCTGTCGCGCAGCGCGTCGGCGATCTGCTCGTACAGGTGCTGCGGGGCCGGTTCGGGCGCCGGTGCGAACTGCGGCCGCAGGTAGCGGCGTCGGCGCAGCCCCTGGGCCGGTGTCCAGGTGAAGCACTCGGCGGCGGCCAGCCGCTCGACGCCGAGGTCGAGGGTGCGCGGTTCCGGCACGTACTGATACGTCATGAAGTACTTGAGGCTGGTCGGGTCGACGCGCTGCGGTGCGGCCGAGGTGCGGTCCAGGAACGGCAGCAGCGCCTTCTTCTCGCTGGCCAGGTAGAGGCCGGTCCGGTCCTGCATGAGGTACATGGGTTTGATGCCGAACTGGTCGCGTGCCCCGAACGCCTGCCTGGCCTGCCGGTCCCAGATCACGAAGGCGTACATGCCGCGCAGCCGGTCCAGCACCGTCTCGCCCCAGTAGTGGTAGCCGGCCACGATGACCTCGGCGTCACCGTCGGTGCTGAACTCGGCCCCGCAGTCGCGCTGGAGTTCCTCGCGCAGCTCCAGGTAGTTGTAGATCTCGCCGTTGAAGGTGAGCACGTAACGGTCGTCGCGGTAGTACAGCGGTTCGTGTGATCCGGCCAGGTCGATGACGGCGAGCCGTTTGTGGGCGAAGACCGCGTCGCCGTCGATGAGCACGACCCCGGTGTCGTCCGGGCCCCGGTGGTGCAGGCCGCGCAGCGCGTCCGCGATCGCGTCGACACACGTGCCGGCGGTTCCGTCGGTGCTGAAGTGAGCCAAGATTCCGCACATCGTGCTGCCCCCGTTCCTCTGTGGCCGCACCGGAGCGCAGCAGCGCTGGCTCGGTGCGGTCACGGTCACGCCGGTCCCTGCTCGACGAGCACGCGTTCCACCTCCGTCCGCGCGTGCCGTGCGTGGGCGCTGAACTCGGTCAGCACTCGCTTCTCCTCCCTTAGACGGAAGTTTCGTGGCCGAAGGTTGTATCGCCGCCACGATTCGTCACGCGTCACGGTGCGGCCCGCGCGTACGTCCGTGACGTCGGCAGTCGGCCGCAGGACGCTCAGGGCGCGCGGCCGGGCGAGGCGCTGAGCCGGGCCTCGATGGCGTCAGGCGACTGCGGCTTGCCGTACACGTATCCCTGGAAGACGTCACAGCCGAGCCGCCGCAACAACGTCGCCTGCGCCTGCGATTCCACTCCTTCGGCGATGACGCCGAGCCCGAGGCTGCGGGCGAGCCGGACGACCGTGTCGACCAGGGCGCAGTCGACCCGCTCGGCGAACTCGTCGACGGGCGCGGTGACGAACTGCCGCGGTATCTTCAGGTGGTGCACCGGCAGTGACCGCAGGTTCGTGAGGTTGGCGTAGCCGGTGCCGAAGTCGTCGATGGCGATCCGCACGCCGAGGCGGGCCAGGGCCCGCAGCGTGTCGAGGGCAGGTCCGGCGGTCGGCATCATGCTGCTCTCGGTGATCTCCAGCTGGAGCATGGCCGGGTCAATGCCGTGCTGTGCCAGCAAGCCGGCCACCAGGACGGGCAGCGCCGGGTCGTCGGTCTGCGCCGGGGCGAGGTTGACGCTCATGATGAGCCGGCGTCCCGGATGGCGGGTGTGCCACGTGCCGGCCTGCGCGCAGGCGGTGCGCAGCACGAACCGGCCGACCGCGCCGATCATCCCGTGTTCCTCGGCCACGGGGATGAACTGCGCCGGTGCGACCAGGCCGAGCCGGGGATGCCGCCACCGGGCCAGTGCCTCGACGCCGTGCAGCCGGCCGTCGTCGGCGCGCACCATCGGCTGGTACTCCACGAACAGCTCGCCGCGGGCCAGCGCCTGCGGCAGCGCCCAGGCGATCTCGTGCCGTGCCTGCTGGCGGGCGTGCAGGTCGGGGTCGTACCGGCGGTAGCGGTCGCGTCCGGCGGCCTTCGCCTGGGCGAGGGCGGATTCGGCGGCGCTCATCAGCTCGGCGGCGGAATCGTGGTGCGGTTCGCAGGCGACCACGCCGATGCCGGCGGTCACCTGCAGCCGCCGTCCGGCCAGGCGCACCGGCTGCCGGATCGCCCGCAGGATCGTCTCTGCGATGTCAGTGATGTCGGCGGTGTGTGCGGACGCGGTGACCAGGATGGTGAATTCGTCGCTGCCGGTGCGGGCGAGCAGGCAGCCGTCGCCGAGCCGCTGGGAGATGCGCCGGGCGATGGTCTGCAGCAGCTGGTCGCCGATGTCGTGTCCGAGGATGTGGTTGATCGCGGCGAACCCGTCGACGTCCACGTGGCACAGCCCGATCGGGCGCTGTGCGGCCGTGGGGGACAGGGCGGCGAACAGGGCCTGCTTGAGCATGATCCGGTTGGGCAGCCCGGTCAACGGGTCGTACGTGGTGTGCCGGCGCGCCAGGGGCAGGTGCTGCGGCGGCGGGTGGAGGTCGTCGCCGCGGCGTTCGGCGAGGTATGCGCCCAGCGCCAGGTCGCCGGGGCTCGCGGCGTCACAGGGGTTGCGGGTGATATCGATCTCTGGAAGATTCACGTGCTCATGCCCTCCGGGGGTGGCGCCCGTGCAGGCTCGCCATGGGGAAGCCGGGCGGTGTCGCGCCGACGGGATCCACGATCGCCGGGAAGCACCGGCGTCGCCCCCGGGTCGCTCCCGGGGTCGCGCCCTTGGCCGGGAACCCCGGGTGCTCGGGACGCCGCGAATGTCGAACGGTTCGTGGCAGTGAGCGACCTGGTGAGATGGGTGTCCGATTCCGGGTGCCGGCGCGACAATGTCGGCCGGGTCACGCGGGCGTCGCTGCCGGGTTCGGGGCGAGCAGCACGGAACGCAGCTCCTTGCGAGAGCTGACCCCGAGCTTCGTGAAGACGTTGCCCAGGTGCCATTCCACCGTGCGCGGGCTGATGAACAGCTGGGCGGCGATCTCGGAGTTGGTGTTGCCGTCCCTGGCCAGCCTGGCGATCTGGGCCTCCTGGCCGGTGAGCTCGGCGATGGCGCTGACCGTCCGCTTGCGGACCGTCTCCCCGGTCGCCTGCAACTCCCTGCGGGCGCGTTCGGCGAAGCCGGCGGCCCCGATCCGGCTGAACGTGTCGTACGCCGAACGCAGGTGTTCCCGGCTCTCCTGGCGGCGGTTGTGGCGGCGCAGCCACTCGCCGTACAGCAGGTGCGCGCGGGCCAGGTGCATGGCCATCCGGCAGCTTCCGAGCTGGCCGATCGCCTCCTGGTAGAGCGCATCGGCGTGCTGGTCGTCGCTGAGCAGTGCGCGCGAGCAGGCCGCCACGCCCGCGGCCCAGGCGGTTTTGCTGGCGTCGGTGCGTGCGGTGAGCTGGTCCAGCGCCGCCGCGGCGGTCTCGGGCTGCCCGCTGCGGGCCGCCGCCTCGATCAGTTCGACCAGTGCCCAGCCGTAGATGCCCAGATCCTGGTACTCGCAGGCGCGCGTCGCGGCGGCCAGTGCGGCGTCATAGCGGCCGAGACCGTTGTACAGCACCGCGGTCGCGTACTCGGCCAGGCCGAGGGCGCGTCCTTCACCACGGGCGCCCACATCTTTGACGCTCGCTTCGACGAGGTCCATGGTCTGGGACTCCTGTGCCCGCCAGGCGCTGAGCACCAGGGACGGATACGTCATGGGCGCGCTGTCCATCGCTGCCGAGATCGCCGTGGCCTCGTCGATCAGGGCGGACGCCGTGTCGAAGTCGCCGGCGTGCACGTGGAAGCACGCCTGGTAGGTCAGCGCCATCGGGAGGACGCCGAGCGTTCCGGCTTCGCGGGCGAGGTGCACGGCGCGGGTCACCAGTTCGTGCCAGGCGTCGTCGTCCCACAGCTCCGGTGCGAGCGGTTCGGGGGTCACCGGGCACGCCAGCCACAGCCAGCGCCTGTCCGCCCCGGCGGTGCCGGAGTTCTGCTCCTGCCGCACGGCGCGCAGCGCCCGCCGTAGCGCGTCGACGCTGCCGGGATAGCCGTCGATGATCAGGCTGGTGATGCTGTCGAGGACGATGTCGACCGACCGCGGGGGCGACGGTGGCGGCGGTCCGGCGCGAGCGGCCTCGGCCACCTCGCGCAGCCCGGGTTTCTCACCGAGACGACCGGCGAAGATCGCCGCCCCGGCGGCTTCGAGCAGCGCGTCGCGGGCGATGGCAGCGTCCAGGGGTGCCAGGCGTCGGGCGGCGTCGAGCAGCAGCCGGGGCGCGTCGCTGCCGCGGACCTGGGCGAACAGCAGCTTGGCGCGCAGCCGTTCGAGCCGGGCGCGCTGCAGGTCGTCGAGCGGGCCGGCCTCGGCGAGCGCCAGCATGTCGTATGCCTGGTCGGCTCCGCCGGCGTCGATGCCGGCCTGGGCGGCGGCCAGGGCGCGGGGGATCCGGCGGGCGGGGTCGGGCGTGAGCTCGGCCGACCGCTGCAGGAACGAGGCCGCCGCGGCGGCTCCGCCCCGACTCCGGGCACGTTCGGCGGAGCTTTCCAGGTCGGCGGCGACGTCTTCGTCGGGCCAGGTGGCGGCGAGGGCGCGGTGCCAGGCCCGGCGATCAGGATCGAGCCGGGGCTCGGTGGCTTCGGCCAGCGCCCGGTGCGCCGCCCGGCGGTCCTGCGCGGAGGCGCGGTGATAGACGGCCGAGCGGACGAGAGGGTGGTGGAACCGCACTCTCGTACCGAATTCGACCAGGCCAGCAGCCTCGGCGGGCGCGGCGGCGTCCATCGGCGTCTGCTGCAGTCCGGCCGCGCGCCGCAGCAGTTCGACGTCGCCGGTCGGGTCGGCCGCGGCGGTCAGCAGCAGCCGGCGGCTGTCCTCCGGAAGTGATCGGAACTGCTGGTAGAAGCTGTTTTCGAGGTAGCTCGCCAGGGGGCGACCGTCCGGCACCCAGAATCCGCCTGCCAGCTCCGCCGGTGCCAGCGCGCGCGGCAGTTGCAGCAGGGCCATCGGGTTGCCGTGCGCCTCGGCCACGATCCGGTCCCGGACCGCCGGGTCGAGCGGCACGCGGAGGTTCGAGGCCAGCAGGCCGCGTGCGTCGGGCTCGCTGAGGCCCTCGACGGTCAACTCCGGCAGTCCGGCCAGGTGTCGATCCTCGTCAGGTTCCCGCACCGCGAAGATCAAGGCCACTGGCTCGGCCTGCAACCGCCTGGCGACGAAGGCCAGCACCTGCCTGGACGCGTCGTCGAGCCATTGCGCGTCATCGACGAGGCACACCAGCGGCCGGTCCCGGGCAGTGCCGGCGAGCAGGTTGAGCACGGCCAGGCCGACCAGGAACCGGTTCGGCGCCTCGCCCTGCCGCAGTCCGAACGCGACGGAGAGGGCCTCACGCTGCGGCCCGGGCAGCTCGCCCAGCCGGCCGAGCAGGGGCGTGCAGAGCTGGTGCAGGCTCGCGAACGCGAGTTCGAATTCCGATTCGATGCCGACCACCGACGTCTTGTGGAAGCCGACCGCCTGCCTGGCCGCGTGGTCCAGCAACGCGGTCTTGCCGATGCCCGCCTCGCCGCGAAGGACCAGCACCGCGCTGCCACCCGCTCTCGCGCCGGCCAGCACTCGCTCCAGCGACGCCAGTTCTTGCCGCCGGCCCCGTAGTTCGTCCCGCGCGCCTACGACGGACACGCCCATGCCTTCATTCTCCCCGTCCGTGACCCGGCCCGCTGGCGGCTGGACCCGGCCTGACGTCACCGGATGTCGCGTCTGGGCCTTTCGCTGCCTGGCCGCGGGCGCCGACGCGGGGCCGAATGCCCCAATCGGCACGGGACGTCGACAACCGTCAACCGCGTTCGGGTAGCCCCGGGCATCGGTCCCCGGCGCCGACCCCGGGGGTATCCAGGTGGCGGCTCCGGGGGCCACCGGCGTCCGCCGAAGCGATGGTTTACCGGACGGCCGGTCGAGGATGCCCGCGTCGACTCAAGCTTCTTTCCCGAACGAGCATCAGCAAGGAAGTCCACATGGCTGCCACACCCGAAACGCCCGCGATCAGGCCGTTCATGGTCGAGATCCCCGTCGGGGAACTCACGGAGCTGCGTGAGCGCATCATGCACACGCGCTGGCCCGACAAGGAGACCGCCACCGACCAGTCGCAGGGCCCGCAGCTCGCCACGATCCAGGAACTCGCGCGCTACTGGGCCGAGGAATACGACTGGCGTCGATGCGAGGCGCGGCTGAACTCCTTCCCGCAGTTCATCACCGAGATCGACGGGCTGGACATCCACTTCGTCCACGTCCGGTCCAAACACGAGGAGGCGCTGCCGCTCGTCGTCCTGCACGGCTGGCCGGGTTCGATCATCGAGCAGCTGAAGCTCATCGAGCCGCTGACCGACCCGACCGCGCACGGCGGCACCGCGGCCGATGCCTTCCACGTCGTGATCCCGTCGATGCCCGGCTACGGCTTCTCGGGCAAGCCGACGGCCACGGGCTGGGGCCCCGACCGCATCGGCCGTGCCTACGTACAGCTGATGAAGCGCCTCGGCTACGACGCGTTCGCGGCACAGGGCGGCGACTGGGGCGCGATCATCGCGGACGTGATGGCCGCAGAGTCGCCGCAGGGGCTGCTCGGCATACACACCAACCTGGCGGGCACGGTGCCGGCCGAGATCGACCGGCTGTTCCAGCAGAACATCGTCGGCGCCGCCGACGCGCTGGGGTCGCTGCCGTCCGATCTGCCCGCCGAGGAGCGGCGGGCTTGCGAGCAGCTCGACTTCCTGTGGCAGCACGTCGCGATGTTCCTGCTGCTGGGCTCGCGCCCGCAGGCCCTGACCGCGCTGGCGGATTCGCCCGTCGGTCTGGCGACCTTCGTCCTCGACCACGATCCCAAGAGCATGGCCCTGATCTCCCGGGCGTTCGCCGGGCGGCCCGAAGGCCTGACGCGTGACGACGTGCTCGACAACATCACGCTGTTCTGGCTGACGAACACCGCGGTCTCCGCGGGTCGGCTGTACGCGGAGAACAGGTTCTCGTTCCTGGGTGTCAAGGGCGTCACGATCCCGGTCGCGGTCAGCGTCTTCCCCGACGAGGTCTACCAGCCTCCGCGGAGCTGGGCCGAGCGGGCATACCCGAATCTGATCCACTACAACCGGCTCGACAGGGGCGGGCACTTCGCGGCGTGGGAGCAGCCGCAGCTGCTCGTCGAGGAGGTGCGCACCGGCCTGCGGTCGCTGCGCAGCTAGCCGATCACGGCAGGGCGGCGGCCGGGCGACTCGACACCGAGCCGCTCGGCCGCCCGCTTCAGGCGTTCACGGGGGAGCCGGCCAGGAATCTGGACAGGGGCCGGACGAACTCGTCGTGGGCGACGGTGGGGGCGTCGTGGGCCGATCCCGGGATGATGATCGCCTGCCCGTGGGGGATGGCCTCGGCCAGCGCCCGGCAGTTTTCGGCGAAATGCTCCGGGCTGCGGGCACCGGCGGCGAGCAGGACCTCGGCGGTGATCGCGGCGTAGTCGCCGGGCGGCCCGTCGTGCTCGTGGATGCGGCGGAACTCGGCGGCCACGGTGGGCAGCAGGTCCGCCAGGGCGCGGTTGCCGGGTCGGCGTAGCAGCATCCGGTTGAGCCGCAGGACGAGGCCGAACGGGAGCTTGGCAGCCGGCCCGTCCGGATGCGTGGCCCGCTTCAGCAGGGTCAGCGCGCGGGCCTGGTCACCGGCGTGCAGTGCCTGCTCGAACTGGTCGAGGAGGTCGTGGCCGGGGACGGACAGGATCGGGTCGTACACCGCGACGCGGTACAGCGGCAGGCTCAGCGCCGCGCGCAGGGCGAGGAAACCGCCGCTGCCGTGCCCGAGGATGCTGCGGGCGCCGGTGTGCTTGAGCACGGCGGACAGGTCGGCTAGGTCGGTCGCGACGGTCTCGGCACCGTCCAGCGGGGCGGCGTCCGGCAGCCCGCGGCGGTGGTATAGGTGCACCGTGAACCGGTGTTCCAGCGCCTCCGCCAGCCCGTAGTAGTGCTGCTGTGGGGCGATGCCGGCGTGGAGGACGACGACCGCCGGCCCGGTGCCGGTCGTGTGCACCGCGATCGGCACGCCATCGGCCGAGGTGATCCTGTCGACCCGCATCGAGCCCTCCTCCAGCGGCGAACCGTGACCAGCAATGCTAGAACGCCCGAGGGGGCGTGGCGGGTCAGGCATGCGGCTGCCGGCGTCGCGGAAGCAGCACTGACGGGTGGATCGTGAGTCGTGGTCACCCCACCCGGGTCCGAAGTCGGATAAGGTAGCGGGCATATGGCTACTTATCGAAGTCCCGCAGTGCTGCTGTCCGCGGACGGCACCAGAACATCCGGCACCGCCGCCCTCTTCTCCGAGCCTGGGCGCAAGGGTGGCCTTCGGCCGTGGGCGGGCGATTTCCGGGTCGCGACCGACGCCACCGGCGTAGAGATCCCGGTCGGCATGGCCCTGACGCTGGAGATGCCCGACGGCCGCTCCGGCAAGGTGATCGTCCAGAGCCGTAAGGGCGGCTCGAAGAACACCATCCTGGCGCTGCTCGGCGAGGACCAGGCTCCTTTCTGACCGGTCCGGTCTCCGCAGGTCGATCGTCGCGGCGGGGGTCCGCCGCAGGACCGCATTCTTGACGTATGGCCGAGCGCCTGGAGCGCCCGGCCATACGTGTCGTGTGCAGCCGACGCGTGGCGATGACGCCGCCGCCCGGTGCCGGGGCCTCCGGTCAGCTGCGGCCGTGGTCGGCCGGGGTGGCGGATGAGCTTGATTGGCGTACGACGAGTTCGGGCCGGAAGAGCACGTGGCGGTGCTGATGGGTGTCCGGCTCGGTGACCTCCTCCAGCAGCAGCCGGGTCGCGGCGCGGCCCAGCTGCTCGCGTGGCTGGCGCACCGAGGACAGCGGCACCGCCGCCGCGGCGGCGAACTCGATGTCGTCGTAGCCGACGATCGCGACGTCGTGCGGCACTCGGACGCCCCGGGCGGTCATCTCCTGTAGCACCCCGAGGGCGATCAGGTCGTTGGCGCAGAACACCGCGGTCGGGCGTTCGCCGGCGGGCAGGTCGGCGATCTCGCGGCCCGCGTTGCGTCCCGCGGCGACGCTGAGGTTCGCAGTGGTCACCAGGCGGGGCGGCGGGCCGTCGCCCAGTGCGGCCGTCAGGCCGGTGTGCCGGTCGGCGACCTGGCGGAGCGAGAACGGGCCGCCGGCGAAGGCGATCCGGTGATGGCCCTGCCCGCGCAGGTGGTCTCCGGCGAGCCGGCCGCCGAGGACGTCGTCGACGGCGACCGAGCAGCGGTGGAAGCTGCTGGATCCGCGGTCGACGAGGACGACCGGGATGCCGCGCTCGACCAGCCCGTCCAACTGCGCGTCGTGGGTCTCGTCCACGGGGGTGATCAGCACGCCGAGCACCCGCTGCTGGCTGAGCAGGTCGAGGTGGCGTCGTTCGCGCTGGGGGTCTTCGCCGCTGTTGAAGACCATGACGTTGACGCCGCCGTCCTCGGCGGCGATCTCGGCGCCGCGCATCACGTCGGTGAAGAAGGGGTTGGCCAGGTCGAGGGCGACCATCGCCACCGTCCGGCTGCGTCCGGCGCGAAGCTGGCGGGCCGAGTCGTTGCGGACGTAGCCGAGTGCGGCGATCGCGTCGAGCACGCGGCGCCGGGTCGCGGCGGCGACGGTGGCGCGGCCGTTGAGCACATTGCTCACCGTGCCGACCGAGACGTGCGCGCGGCGGGCGACCTCCTTGATGCTGACGGTCGCCATGGCTCCTCCCGGCGCATGTGGATGCGGGCAGCCCCAGGTCCGGAGCGGGCTTCAGCGTACGCCCGAAATGAAACGTGTCAACCTACATCGGACGGACGCTGAGTAGTGGAAAACGCACTTCCATAACGGCAAGGCATCAAAGTATTGACAGGTCTGCAACCGGATCGTAGCGTACGTCGCACTCGCTATGAAAAACGATTCAATTTGACCTTGAACCCTGGGTGCCGAAGGGACGGAGGTGCGCGGTGGCGGACAGCAGCACCCCGGCGTTGCTACGGGTCGACGGGCTGACGGTCGAATTCCCCGGCGTGCGCGCGCTGGACGGGGTGCACTTCGACGTCGTTCCCGGCGAGGTCCACGCGCTCGTCGGCGAGAACGGAGCAGGCAAATCCACCCTGCTCAAGGTGCTCGGTGGCCTGCACCAGCCCAGCACGGGCACGATCGGCCTCGCCGAGCGGCCCTACCGTCCGCGCCGCCCCGCCGACGCGACCCACGCCGGGATAGCCGTCATCTACCAGGAGTTCAACCTCTACCCCGACCTCACCGTGGCCGAGAATGTGTTCTCCGGACGCGAGCCGTTCCACCGCTTCCACCGCGGCATCCGCTACCCCGAGCTCAACCGCCGGGCCGCGGAACTGTTCGCGACGCTCGGCGTGCGCATCGACCCGACCGCGCCGGTGAGCAGCCTGACCGTCTCCGAGCAGCAGCTCGTCGAGATCGCCAAGGCGCTGTCGGTCGACGGGCGCATCATCGTCATGGACGAGCCGACCGCCGCCCTGTCGGCCGACGAGGTGACCCGGCTGCTCGACGTCGTCCGGCGGCTGCGCGCGGAGGGTCGCAGCGTCGTCTACGTCAGCCACCGCCTGGACGAGGTGTTCGCCGTCGCCGACCGGGTGACCGTGCTGCGCGACGGCCGTCACGTGCGCACCACCGCGCTGGCCGACACCAGCCCCGACGAACTTGTCCGGCTCATGGTCGGGCGCGACGTGTCGGCGATGTTCCACCGCGACGACGTCGCGGGCGGGGACGTCGTGCTGGAACTCGACCAGGTCAGCGCCGGACGGCAGCTGCACGACGTGTCGATCGTCGTGCGGGCCGGTGAGATCGTCGGCATCGGCGGCGTCGCCGGTGCGGGGCAGCCCGAACTGTCCCAGGTGATCTTCGGTGCGCTGCCGCTCAAGACGGGCCGGATGCTGCTGTCCGGCACGGACTACCGGCCCCAGGGCCCGCACGACGCGATGCGGGCAGGGATCGGCTTCCTGCACGAGGACCGCAAGGCGGCCGGGATCCTGCCGGACCTCAGCGTGCGCCACAACCTGACCATCTCCGTGCTGGACAGGGTGCGCGGCCTGTTCGGCCGGCTGCTGTCGCCCGCGGGCGAACTCGGCGTGTTCGACACCTTCCGCAAGCGCCTGGCCATCCGCACCACCGGCCCGGACCAGCTCATCGGCCAGCTGTCGGGCGGCAACCAGCAGAAGGTCCTGTTCGGACGCGCCCTCGCGCCGGGCGGCAGGCTGCTGATCCTCAACGAACCCACCCGCGGCGTCGACATCGGGGCCAAGGTCGAGATCCACCACCTCATCAACGAGATCACCGCGGATGGAGCCGGCGTGGTCATGATCTCCAGCGACCTGCCCGAACTGCTCGGCATCAGCGACCGCGTCTACGTGCTCGCCGCCGGCCGGATCGTCGGCCACCTGACCGGAGACGACCGCACCGAGGAGAACGTCATGCGGTGCGCCACCACCGGACAGCGGGTCTTCTCCGCGGCGGTGGCCGGATGACCGCCGTGCTGCGCCGCTTGCCCCTGCTGCTGCCGCTGCTCGGCACCGTCGTCGTGCTCGCGGTCGCCACCGACAGCTTCCTGACCGGCGCGAACATCGAGAACGTGCTCGTCGCCGCGGCCATCGTGGCCGTGCCCGGCCTGGCCATGACGTTCTGCCTAGCCATGGGCGAGTTCGACCTGTCGATCGGCTCGACGGTCTCCCTGGCCGGGGTCGTGTGCTGCAGCGCCATCATCGCCGGGCAGCCCGCGCCGGTGGCGATGGGCATCGCGCTGGCCGTCGGTGCGGCGATCGGACTGGCCAACGGCATGGTCATCACTAAGCTCGGCGTCACCCCGTTCATCGCGACGCTGGCGACGCTGGTCATCGTGCGCGGGCTGTCGCTGGCCTACTCCGACGGCCACGACCGGATCGTCAGCTCCGCCGCGCTGAAGTACCTCGTCGGCGGTCGGCCGCTCGGCGTGCCGATGCCCATCGTGCTGGCCGTCGTCGCGACCGCCGCCGGCTGGTGGGCCATGAACCGGACCCGGTTCGGCCGCTGGGTCTGCGCCATCGGCTCCAACCGGGAGGCCGCCCGGGTGTCCGGCCTGCCCGTCGACCGCGTCCGCATCGCCGTCTACGTCCTGGTCGGCGTCGCCGGGGCCGGCTGGGGCCTGCTCATCTCCAGCCAGCTGCAGAAGGGCAACGGCCAGCTCGGCATGGGCTTCGAACTCGACGCGATCACCGTCGTCGTCATCGGCGGCACCGCCCTGCTCGGCGGCCGCGCGTCGATCGTGGGGACCGTGCTGGGCGCGGTGCTGATCGAGACGATCCGCAACGGCCTCAACCTGCTCAACACGCCCCCGGCATACCAGCGCATCAGCGTCGGACTCCTGCTCATCGCCGCGCTCGCGATCAAAGGCATCCGCCGCGCCGAGGCCCGAACCATGCCCGTCCCGGCGCCGGAGGCCGCCCGATGAAGAGCTCGACCTCGCTCGGGTCCCTCTGGGACACCTGGGGGATCACCGCGATCCTGGTGCTGCTGCTGGCGGTCGCCCCGGTGCTGACGCCCGACTTCTTCAGCCTGGACAACGCGCAGTCGGTGCTGCGCGAGAGCGCCTACCTCGGCATCGTCGCGGCCGGTATGACGTTCGCCGTCGCCAGCGGGGCGTTCGACCTGTCCGTCGGCGGGCAGCTGGCGCTGTGCAGCGTGGTGTCGCTGATCGGCTTCGCCGCCGGCGGCACCGTCCTGGCGATCGTGGCGGCACTGGCCACCGGGCTGGCCTGCGGCCTGCTCAACGCGAGCCTGATCACCAGGCTGAGCGTGCCGCCGTTCGTGGCCACGCTCGGCACGCTGTTCGTGTTCCGCGGCGTGTCCTACATCCTGACCCAGGACGGGCCCAAGACCCTGCCGTACGACCAGATCGGCTCCCCGTTCGTGAAGATCGGCGGGCTCAACGTCGCGGGCGTGCCGGTGCCGTTCGTCATCATGGTCGGCGTGTTCGCCGCGGCGTGGCTGCTGCTGCGGCGCACCGCGACCGGCCGCCGGGTGCTCGCCTACGGATCGTCCCCCGAGGCGGCGAGGTTCTGCGGCATCTCGGCGACCCGGCTCCGGCTGTTCGTGTTCGCCCTGGTCGGGGTGAGCGTCGGCATCGCCACGCTGACCTACATCACCCGGGTGTGGACCGCGGACGGCTCGGCCCAGGACGGGTTCGAGCTGAAGGCGATCGCGGCCGTGGTGCTCGGCGGCACCAGCCTCAAGGGCGGCAAGGCCACGCTGATCGGCACGTTCTCCGCGGTGTTGTTGATCAGCGTGCTCAACGACATGCTCGTCAGCGAGGGCGTCCCGTCGGCATACCAGCGCATCGTGCTCGGCGGCGTGCTGATCGTCGCGCTGACCATCGACGGGCTGCGGACCCGGTTCGCCGCACCCGGTTCGCTGCGGCGGGCACTGTCCGGCGGTCGAACACCCCAGCCGGGCCCTGCCCGGTGAACCACGACGTGAGGCTCCCGGCGTCACGTGCACCAAGGAATTGAAACGATTTACCTCCCTGCACCGTCCACCTCCCCAGGGAAGGGGTATCCGTGAAGAGCAGGATCCTTGTTTCGCTCGCCGTGGCGGGCGCGCTGGTCACGGCGGGCTGTTCGGACTCGAACGCGCCGTCCGGCAACCAGAACGGCTCCGACCAGGTCGTCGTCGGCTTCTCCGTGTACGACATGCAGTACGAGTTCTTCCAGAAGATGGAGCAGGGCACCCGCGCGGCGGCCACGGCCAAGGGCTGGGAGTTCAAGCTGCACGACGAGAAGAGCGACGAGAACGAGATGGTCACCGGCGCGCAGGCGCTCATCGATCAGGGCGTCGACGTGCTCATCATCAGCCCGTTCAAGCCCAGCGCGCTCGGCCCGATCATCGCCAAGGCCAAGGCCAAGGGTGTGCCGGTGATCGTCGACGACATCGGCGGCGGCGGCGCGCCGTACGACGCGATCGTCATCTCCGACAACGCCGGCGGCGGCAAGCTCGCCGCCGAGTTCATGGCCAAGCAGATCGCCGCCAACGGCAAGACCGGCAAGAACGTCGCCTCGATCACCTGCGAGCCGTCGGCCGTCTACGCCGCCCGCCGCAACGCGGGCTTCAAGGCCGAGATCGAGAAGCAGGGCTTCAAGGTCGTCGCCGAGCTGTCCGGCAACTCCAAGGCGGAGGAGGGTTACAAGGTCATGAAGGACATCCTGGCAAAGAACCCCGACGTCGCGGGCGTGTTCTCGTGCAACGACCCGATGGGCGTCGCCGCCGCCAACGCGGTCAAGGACGCGGGCAAGGACCCGGTCAAGGACATCGTGACCGTCGGCTTCAACGCCGACCCCGAGGCGATCACCGCCATCAAGGGCGACGGCCTGGCCGCCACCGTCGCGCAGGACCCGGCCGCGATGGGCGCGCTGACCGTCAAGCTCGCCGACCAGGCCCTGGCCAAGACCGCCCTCACCTTCGACAACGCGGCCGAGCGTGAGGTCTACAACCCCGTGCAGCTGATCTCCAAGGAGAACGTCGACACGGTCAAGTGACGCCCCTGGGCGGGTGGCGCGTTTCGGCGCCGCCCGCCCCACCCTGCCTGGCACTCATCGCCGGCGAAGCTCAGGAGAAGAAGAAGATGAAGGACCACGCCGCCGTCAAAGCCGCCCTGCGCGCCATGCGCATCGAGACGCCATCGTGGGCGTACGGGAACTCGGGCACGAGATTCAAGGTGTACGCGCAGGCCGGGGTGCCCCGCGACGCGTACGAGAAGGTCGCCGACGCGGCGATGGTGCACCGCCTGACCGCAGCCGCGCCCAGCGTGGCGCTGCACATCCCCTGGGACCGGGTCGACGACTACGCCGACCTGGCCCGCTTCGCCGCCGACCAGGGCATCCGCATCGGCGCGATCAACCCCAACGTGTTCCAGGAGAACGACTACAAGCTGGGCAGCGTCTGCCACCCGGACCCCGGCGTGCGCCGCAAAGCGGTCGACCACCTGCTCGAATGCGTCGACATCATGGACGCCACCGGCTCGCAGGTGCTGTCGCTGTGGTTCGCCGACGGCACCAACTACGCCGGACAGGACTCCATCGCCGCCCGCCAGGACCGGCTCGCCGACGCGCTGCGCGAGGTCTACGACCGGCTCGGCCCGGACCAGCGCATGCTCGTCGAGTACAAGCTGTTCGAACCGCACTTCTACAGCATGGACGTGCCCGACTGGGGCACCTCCTACGCGCACTGCGTCGCCCTGGGCGACAAGGCGCAGGTGCTCGTCGACACCGGCCACCACGCGCCCGGTACCAACATCGAGTTCCTGGTGACCGTGCTGCTCCGGTTCGGCAAGCTGGGCGGCTTCCACTTCAACAGCCGCAACTACGCCGACGACGACCTCATGGTCGGCGCGGCCGACCCGTTCCAGCTGTTCCGCATCGCGCACGAACTGGTCCGCGCCGACGCGATCCGCCCCGACTCCGGCGTCGAGTACATGCTCGACCAGTGCCACAACCTGGAGGCCAAGGTCCCGGCACTGATCCGCTCGGTGCTCAACGTCCAGGAGGCGGTCGCCAAGGCGCTGCTGGTCGACGCCGACGCGCTCGCCACCGCCCAGGGCGCCGGGGACGTGCTGGGCGCGCACGGGGTGCTGATGGACGCGTTCAGCACCGACGTCCGGCCGCTGCTGGCCGAACTGCGTACCGAACTCGGCGTCGACTCCGACCCCATCGCCGCCTACCACGCCAGCGGATACCAGCAGCAGATCGAAGCCGCCCGCACCGGCGGACAGCAGGCAGGCTGGGGAGCATGACGACCGACCACGACAGCGCTACGCCCTCGCGGCTGGTGGACCGATCCCGGCGGCTGGGCGCCGACCCCCGCAACACCAACTACGGCGGCGGCAACACCTCCGCCAAGGGGCCGGGCCGCGACCCGGTGACCGGTCAGGACGTACCCCTGCTGTGGGTGAAGGGATCCGGCGGCGACCTGGGCACCCTGACCGAAGCGGGCCTGGCCGTGCTGCGCCTGGACCGGCTGCACGCCCTGGCGCAGGCCTACCCCGGCGTCGAGCGCGAGGACGAGATGGTCGCCGCATTCGACTACTGCCTGCACGGCCGCGGCGGCGCGGCCCCGTCGATCGACACCGCGATGCACGGGCTCGTCGACGCCCCCCACGTCGACCACCTGCACCCCGACTCCGGCATCGCGCTGGCCACCGCAGCCGACGGCCCCGAGCTGACCCGGCGGTGCTTCGGCGACCGGGTGGTCTGGGTCCCCTGGCGGCGTCCCGGGTTCCAGCTCGGCGTGGACATCGCCGCCGTCCGGCGGGCCCACCCGCAGGCCATCGGCGTCATCCTCGGCGGACACGGCATCACCGCCTGGGGCGACACCAGCGACGAGTGCGAAGCCAACTCGCTGGAGATGATCCGGGTGGCGGAGAAGTTCCTCGCCGAACACGGACGGCCGGAACCGTTCGGGCCCGTGCTGGACGGCTACCAGCCCCTGCCCGCCGAGCAGCGGCACCAGCGGGCCGCCGAACTCGCCCCGCTGCTGCGCGGCCTGGCCTCCACCGACAAACCGCAGGTGGGCCACTACACCGACAGCGACACGGTGCTGGACTTCCTGGCCCGGGAACGCCACCCGCAGCTCGCCGCGCTCGGCACGTCCTGCCCCGACCACTTCCTGCGCACCAAGGTCCGCCCGATGGTGCTGGACCTGCCGCCGACCGCCCCGGTCGAGCAGACCGCCGCCCGGCTGCGCGAACTGCACGCCGCCTACCGCGCCGACTACTCCCGCTACTACGAAGAGCACGCCGAACCCGGCTCGCCGGCCATGCGGGGCGCGGACCCCGCCGTCGTACTCGTGCCGGGCGTCGGCATGTTCACCTTCGGCGCGACCAAGCAGACCGCCCGGGTCGCGGGGGAGTACTACCTCAACGCGATCAACGTGATGCGCGGCGCCGAGGCGGTGTCCCGCTACGCCCCGATCGACGAGCGGGAGAAGTTCCGCATCGAGTACTGGGCCCTCGAAGAGGCCAAACTCGCCCGCCTGCCCAAAGCGAAGCCGCTGGCCACACGGATCGCGCTGGTCACCGGCGGCGGATCGGGCATCGGCCGCGCCATCGCCCACCGCCTCGCCGCCGAGGGCGCCTGCGTGGTCGTCGCCGACCGCGACGCCGACGCCGCACAGCGGGTGGCCACCGAGATCGGCGGCACCGACGTCGCGATCGGCGTCCGCGCCGACGTCACCGACGCCGCCGCCGTGCGCGACCTGGTACGCGGTGCCTGCCTGGCCTTCGGCGGCGTCGACCTCGTCGTCAACAACGCCGGCCTGTCGATCTCCAAGCCGCTGCTGGACACCACCGAGGCGGACTGGGACCTGCAGCACGACGTCATGGCAAAGGGCTCGTTCCTGGTCGCCAGGGAGGCCGCCCGGGTCCTGATCGCCCAGGGCATGGGCGGCGACATCGTCTACATCGCCAGCAAGAACAGCGTCTTCGCGGGCCCGAACAACGTCGCCTACAGCGCGGCCAAGGCCGCCCAGGCGCACCAGGTGCGGCTGCTCGCCGCCGAGCTCGGCGCGCACGGCGTCCGCGTCAACGGCGTCAACCCCGACGGCGTCGTACGCGGATCAGGCATCTTCGCCGGGGGCTGGGGCGCGCAACGGGCGGCCGTCTACGGCGTGCCCGAATCCGAACTGGGCGCCTACTACGCCAAACGCACCCTGCTCGGGCGGGAGGTGCTGCCCGAACACGTGGCCAACGCGGTCTTCGTCCTCACCGCCGGGGAACTGTCCCACACCACCGGCCTGCACATCCCGGTCGACGCCGGAGTCGCCGCGGCGTTCCTGCGCTGACCCGCCCGGCCCGACCCGCCGCACGAAGGAGCCCGCACCATGCCCCGACCGCAGCCCGCCACCGTGGCGGCGGCAGACCTGGGCGCCTCCAGCGGCCGGGTGATGCTCGCCCGCGTCGGCCGCGACGTGCTCGAACTGACCGAGGTCCACCGCTTCCCCAACGAACCGATCCAGGTGGGCGACACCCTGCACTGGGACGTGCTGGCCCTCTACCGCGGGGTGCTCGACGGGCTGCGGGCAGCCGGCCGCGCAGCCCGGGCCGGCGGCACCCCCGGCCAGGGCCTGGACGGCATCGGCATCGACTCGTGGGCGGTGGACTACGGCCTGCTCGACGCGACCGGGGCGCTGATCGGCAATCCGATCAGCTACCGCGACCGGCGCACCGAAGGTGTCATGGAACGTGTCCACGAACAGCTGGACGTGGCACGCCTCTACGCGATCACGGGGCTGCAGAACCTGCCCTTCAACACGATCTACCAGCTGGCGGCGGCCCACGGCACACCCGCTGCCGCCGCCGCCCGCCGCATGCTGCTGTTACCCGACCTGCTGGCCTACTGGCTCACCGGCCAGGAAGGCGCGGAACTGACCAACGCGTCCACGACCGGGCTGCTCGATGCCCGCAGCGGCACCTGGTCGACGGAACTTATCGCCGTGCTGGGCTGGGACGAGCAGCTGTTCGCGACACTTCGCCGGCCCGGCGACACGATCGGCCCGCTCACTGCGGACGTGGCCGCACACACCGGCCTGGACCCCACCGTGCCGGTGCTCGCGGTCGGCTCCCACGACACCGCCTCGGCCGTGGTCGGGGTGCCCGCACGCGACGAACGATTCGCCTACATCTCCTGCGGCACGTGGTCACTGGTCGGGCTGGAGCTGGGCAAACCGGTGCTGACCGAAGCGAGCCGGAAGGCGGGTTTCACCAACGAGGCCGGCCTCGACGGCACCGTGCGCTACCTGCGCAACGTGATGGGCCAGTGGCTGCTGCAGGAGTCGATGCGCACCTGGCAGGCACACGGTGAGCCCGCGGACCTTGCGGCGTTGCTGGCCGAGGCGGCCGCGCAGCCGGCCTTCGTGAGCGTCGTCGACCCGGACGACCCGGTCTTCCTGCCGCCGGGCGACATGCCCGCCCGGGTCGCCGACTACTGCCGACGGACCGGTCAGCCGGTGCCCGCCTCGCGGGCGGCCATGGTGCGGTGCATTCTGGAGAGCCTCGCACTGGCGCACGCCCGTGCCGTACGCCAGGCGCAGGAGCTGGCCGGCCACCCGGTGGACGTCGTGCACCTGGTCGGCGGAGGGTCACGCAACGAGCTGCTCTGCCAGCTCACCGCCGACGCCTGCGGCCTTCCGGTGACGGCCGGACCGGTGGAGGCGACGGCGCTCGGCAACGCGCTGGTGCAGGCGCGCGCTCTCGGCGCGATCACCGGGGAACTCCGGGACCTGCGCACCCTGCTCCATCGGCACGTCACGCCGAGGCGATACCTGCCGCGATCCGGCCAGAGCGCGACAGCGTGGGCGGGCCTGGCGGCGCGCCTGGCCGGTTGACATCGCGCTGTGGAAAGGGCCCGGTCGGTCACCGAGGATCTGGGCGATCCAGATTCCAGTGCCGGTTGGCGGTCAGTGCCCAATCGTGCTCGGTGGAATCCTGCACGGGGCTTCGCGTCACCACGAAACGGGTGATCACGCGTTGGGTGCGCTCGGCGTCGCCGTAGAGCAGGTCAAGCCACAGGTCGCCGCCTGCGGAAGCGATATCGCAGATGGTTCGGAACTCCTGGCATGTCGGATCGCGTACCGTCACCTGACTGAAACCCTGGTCGCCGGCAGGAACGTAAACGTCGCGGGTCAAGCGACGGAAGTCGGCCGGGTCGCGGTGCGCACTGTGCTCCTCGGCCGGCATGTCCCAGCCGTGCAGAACAGCAAGTCCCCGTCCGACGTTACGCACAGACATGGCTATATATACGACGTTATCGGTGGTTTCCAGGACGGCGCGTCCGCCGTACACAAGAAACCACCGGCCGTCCAGGAAGCGGATCTCCTGCGTGGGGTCCTCCCACCGTGAAGGCACGAGGATCGGGCGCAGGCTTTCCAGCAGCGCCCGCTCAGCAGTCGCCGTGGCCCGGCTCGCCGAGCGCGTCGCGGCAAAGGTCGCGACCGCCAGCAGCGCGGTCCCGGCGGCCGTGCCAAGATCGGCGACCGTCACCCAGTCAATCATCAACCCTCCCGGCTCATCACACCAGGTGGCACCCGGTTTATCTCATCAACGCGCTTGACCGCGTGCCGTACGGGTCAGCGCCCGGGGCGGGCCGTCGACTTCCGTGCCACCAGCTCGGGATGGAACACCAGGTTCCGGTGCGCGTGCGTGTCGGGGGACCTGGTCTCCTCCAGGAGCAGTTCGGCAGCGGCACGGCCCAGGTGCTCGCGAGGCTGGCGAACCGACGACAGCGGCACTGCCGCGGCCGCCGCGAAGTCGATGTCGTCATAGCCGAGGATGGCGACCTCGTCGGGCACGCTGATGCCGCGCTGCGTCATCTCCTGCAGCAGCCCCAACGCCAGCAGGTCGTTGGCGCAGAACACCGCCGTCGGCCGGTCGGGCGAGGCCAGGTCCGCGAGCGCGTGCCCTGCCTGCCGCCCGGCCGCGACCGTCAGCTCGGGGGTCAGGAACGTGCGCACCCGGATGCCGGACAGCACCGATTCGAAGCCGTGCTGCCGGTCGGCGACCTGGGGAATGGTCAGCGGGCCACCGACGAACGCGACGTGATCGTGGCCGAGCTCGCGGAAGTGCTGCCCGGCGATCCGTCCGCCGAGGACGTCGTCCACCGCGACGGAGCACCGGTCCGACTGCCAGATGCCGCGGTCGACCAGCACCACCGGCACCCCGCGCTTGATGAGGTTGACCAGCTGAGAGTCCCGCCCGCCGTCGACCGGGGTGATGAGCACGCCCTGTACGCGCTGTTCCTCGAGCAGTTCGAGGTGCCTGCGCTCGCGGGCGGCGCTCTGACCGCTGTTGCAGACGACCGCCACCGCGCCGGCGGCGTCGATGGCCTCCTCGGCGCCGCGGATGACGTCGGTGAAGAAGGGGTTCGAGACGTCCAGCACGACGATGGCGATCGTGCGGCTCCGGCCGGCGCGCAGCTGACGTGCGGAATCGTTGCGGACGTAGCCGAGTTCGCGGATGGCCTCCAGGACGCGCTGCCGCGTCGTGTCGGCCACGAGGTGCGGGCGGTTGAGCACGTTGCTGACGGTGCCCAGCGAGACGCCGGCCTGGCGTGCGACCTCCTTGATGCTCGTCGTCTCCATGCTCCGTCACCCATCAGTGAGCGAACGTGAGTTCGCGGTCGGCAGTCGGCCGTTGCCGGCCGACGGTCCCCGGACGGGGTGGACGCTTCACAGCCACCTGCCCCGCAAGCGGGGTCCTACGGTCGGCTCCACGTCCGTTGAAGCCTCGCGGCTCCGGGTCTCGGGCCACTCCGGTACCCGCCTCGCGTTCCACCAGTCGCGCGAGATTCCTGGCCGCGTTCAGGTCCCGGTCCAGGACCATTGCGCAGGCGTCACACACGAACGTCCGGACGCGCAGCGGCAGTTTGGTTTTCACTTCGCCGCAGTCCGAACAGGTCTTACTCGACGGGCACCAGCGCCCGGCGGTGACCAGCCGGCCACCATTCCACGTCGTCTTGTAACCGAGCATGGCACGGATGGTCGCGAAACCGCAGTCGGAGACGGCCTTGGCCAGCCTGCGGTTGCGGACCATCCCCGCGACGTTCAGGCCTTCCACCACGATCGTGGCGTAGTCCGCGGCCAGCGCGGTGGTGAGCTTGTGCAGGCCGTCGCGGCGCAGGTTCGCCACCCGGGCGTATGCCCGAGACCGGTCCGCGTTGGCCTTCTGCCAGCGCTTGGACGCCTCCCGGCCGGTGCGCCGGTCCGGGCTGACCCGCCGCGACAGCCGCCGCAGATGCTTGGCCCCGCCCGCAAGATGCCGCGGGTTGTCGATCACGTCCCCGGTCGACAGCACGGCCAGGTGCTTGATGCCGACGTCCACGCCGACCACGGGACCGTGCCGGGCGTGGTCGGTGATCGGGGTGAGTAGGTCGTCGGTCAGGCCGTAGGTCTTCTCCGCGGCACGCTGGTCCAGCTGCGCCTTGACCAACCCCAGTGCCCAGTTGAACGCCTTACGGCTCGCCCCGGCATGCGAGGCCAGCGCAGCCATCTGGGTGGCGTTCGGGTCCAGCGCGAACCGGTACGCCTGATAGACGATCACGAGTCGTCCTCGGAAGTGGCCGCGGCGACGGCGCGGCGTGCCCGGTTCACGGCGGCACGGCCGCCGTATAGCCGCGCGCACAGCGAGGTCAGGATCTCCGTGACGTCCCGCACGAGATCGTCGTCGACCTCGGCCGGATCAGCCACCAGAAGCCGCCGGCCCTGCGCGGACAGCGCAGCCTCAACGTACTCCGCGCCGAACCGAGCGAACCGGTCGCGATGCTCGACAACGATCACTGTCACGGCCGGGTCGCGCAACAGGCTGAGGAACTTCCTGCCACGACCGTTCAGCGCCGAACCGACCTCGGTCACCACGCGGGTGACGGCCAGGTCCCGGGCGGTCACCCACGCGGTCACCCGCGCGATCTGCCGGTCCAAATCGTCTCGCTGGTCCGCCGACGACACCCGGGCGTAGACGACAACCTGGCGCTGCGGAGCGGCCTCGGCCACATCGACCATGATCGTGCCGGAGGGCAGCCGCCGAGCGGGAACCGGCATGGTTCCCTCACGGAACCACCGGTACGCGGTCTGTGGGGTGCACCCCGTTCCGGCGGGCCCACTCGGCAAGCTTCATCTTGCGATACTAACGCTCACATACGCACACGTACACTCAGCTATGAGTGAGCTACTGCGTGCCCCATTCCATGCTCACCGGGGCCGTGCCCACCACGTACGCGACGGTTGAAACGCGTCAACGCTGCCCGCACCTGCCGGAAGCCATCGCGCCGACGTTGCCGTCAGCACGTTCCACCGGTGCGCGGCGGTGACGGGAGACCCGTGGCCCGGCCGGGACGAGGTGGACGGCAAGGGACCGCAGCAGCGGGATGAAAGTTGACATTCGGCCCAGGCAGAACGCTCGATCGTGGCGCGTTACCCCGATCCGGACTACCTGCGCCGGCTCGGCACCGCGATCGACGTGGCTCGGGCAGCCGGACTGCCCGTGATCTACGTGGTCGTCGGTCCCGTCCCGGGCAACCTTAGGGCAGCGCCCGCAACAAGATGTTCGGCAGGCTCGCGGGGGTCGCGATGCCCGCCGGCGACGAGGGCGCGCAGATCCACCCCGACGTGGCGCCCGCCCAGGGCGACATCATCCTCACGAAGCGGGGGGTGAGCGCGTTCGCGGGTAGCGACCTGGACGTGGTCCTGCGTGCTGGCGGCATCGAACACCTCGTCCTCACCGGCATCGCGACCAGCGGCGTGGTGCTGTCCACCCTGCGCCAGGCCGCCGATCTCGACCTCGCTCGCACCGTCCTGGCCGACGGCTGCCTCGACAACGATCCCGAGGTGCGTCGGGTCCTCGCCGAGAAGGTGTTCCCGGTCCAGGCGGACGTGACGACCGTGGCCGACTGGGCGGCGGCCACTACCGCGGCGCTGTGATGGGTCCTGCCGTCACCGCCCGGGCGTGAGCCGGTAGACGAGCCCGGCGGCGTCGTCGGTCACGTAGATGGACGCGTCCGGTCCGGGCACCGCGTCCACGCAGCGACCCCACCGGGTGCCGTCCGCGTTCTGGAATCCCGTGACGAGGACCTTGGCCGGGGTGAGGGAGTTGCTGCCGGCATCCCAGGCGCTGTAGGCGACGTAAGGCTCTCGTGGCGGCCGGCGGTTCCACGAACCGTGTGCGGTGATCAGCGCACCATCGGCCAGCGCTTCCGGCAGGCCGGAGCCGTTGGTGAACACGAATCCGACGGGGGCGCTGTGCGCGGGCAGTCCGAGTGGGGTCCGGTCGATGCCGGCGCAGTCGAGCTCGTCGCCGTCCGGGTTGGTGACCGGGTGGTCGACGTAGCCCAGGTCGGTGAGGTCGTCGTGCCCGCGGATGTCGGGCAGGCAGTAAGGCCAGCCCAGTTCCGTGCCGGCGGTGATCCGCGAGATCTGATCGACCGGGTTCTCGTTCACGTACTCCGGGACGGTCTCGCCGTAGTGCCCGCTCGAGTCGCGGAAGGGATAGGGCTGGTTGTCGGCCTGGTTGATCGCGGCGAACAGCGTGCCGTCGGGGGCGAAGGACAGCCCTTCGCCGTTGCGTACGCCGGTCGCGAGTGTCCGGTTGCCGGTGCCGTCGAGCCCCACCTGGGCGATCGTCGCCCGCTGCGGCGTGGACGTGCGATCGACCGCGTCGCTGTTGGTCGCCGATCCGACGTTGTAGAAGACCTGCCCGTCGCGTACCGCCACCATCTTGCTGCCGTGGCCCCCGCTGGGAAGGCCGTCGAGGATCACCCGCCGGTTGGTCACGGCGCCCTTGGCGTAGTCCCACGCCACGAGGCGGGTCTCCTCGCCGACCACGATGATGTCGCGCCCGAGCTGCGTTGTGAGGGCGACGCCCTGCGGATTGTCGAGGCCGTCGAGCAGGGGCGTCACCGCCGGCCCGCGCCCGTCGGGCTGCGGCGTCAGGAGCACCAGCGAGCCACCGCGGCCCGTGGAGACGAGGAGGCGGCCATCGGGCGTCCACGCCGCCAGTCGTGCGCCCGGCACTGCCGCCCAGACCTCCGCAGACCAGCCTCGCGGCAGGTTCAGCGACCGGCCGGCGGCCGCACCGGCAGCGACGCCCCGTGCGGTCGACAGCGGCACGGGCGACAGCGCGCTGAAAGCCTGCAGGGTGGGCGCCGTCGTTGCGCCCGCGGGAAGGGGCGGGTCGCTGCTGTCGTCCGCCGTCGTACACGCGCTGAGAGCCAGCATCAGCCCGGCCGCGAGCGCTGCTGCCGCGGCGATCCGTGGCTTCGGCCGGACACCTGCGGCGTGACGCGATGAAGGAGGCATGAGGGGTGCGCCTTTCGTGTGGAGCCCTCGGCGCCAGGGACCGCGGCTAGCGTGCCGCGGTGCCCGAGCGCGCGGGCTGATCGTCGAGGTCGCCGGCGGACCGGGGGCTCCAGGAGGCGAGGAACGCGAGCGCCTGCTCGGTGGGACCGGACGGCTCGAACGTGTAGGTGATGATCGTCAAGTCGGGGTCGCCGGGCAGTTGGAGGGCTTCGCCGGTGAGTTCGAGGTCCCCGGCGATGGCGTGGTGCATCGTCTTGGTGGCGGTGTGGTGCAGTTTCACGTTGTGCGTGGCCCACCAGGTGCGGAACGGTTCGCTGCGGGTGCTCAGCTCGCCGATCAGGTCGGTGAGGCCGCGGTCGTACGGGTTGCGCCCGGCGTAGGTGCGCAGTGCGGCGACGCAGTCGGCGGCCACAGTCGGCCAGGCGGGGTAGAAGTCCTGCGCGCGGGGGTCGAGAAACAGGTAGCGGGCCAGGTTGAAGCTGTCGCCGGAGCCGAGGGCGTCGGCGAACAGTGCCCGCCCGAGCCGGTTGGTGGCCAGGATGTCCATACGTCCGTTGCGGGCATATGCGGGGGCATTGATGGTGTCGAGGATGCGCTGTACGCCCTGCCGCACTGTCGTCCGGTTCGGCACCCGCCGGGGTGTCCGTCCCGCGGTGGGGGTGTTGGCGGTTTCGGCCAGGTCGAGCAGGTGCGTGCGTTCGGCCTCGTCCAGTCGCAGGGCACGGGCCAGGGCGTCGAGCACCGAGTGGGAGACGCCGGTGAGGTTGCCGCGCTCCAGGCGGGTGTAGTAGTCGGTGCTCATCCCGGCGAGCATGGCGACCTCTTCGCGGCGCAGCCCCTTGACGCGCCGCCGGCCGCCGAAGAACGGCACCCCGGCCTGCTCGGGGATCAGGCGCTCGCGGCGAGAGGTGAGGAAGTCGCGTACCTCGCTGCGGTTGTCCATGGCTTCGACCGTACGGCGCGGCCCGGTTGCGGAGGGAGGGTCTGGCATTACCGGGCAGGAGCGTCACTGCCTGCCGCGCCGGAGATGAGGTTCGGTGGAGTCAGGGCAGGCGACGGGCGCGTCGCGAACCGGTGGAAAGGATTCGTCATGGCAGCACAGCACCGCATGATCACGCTCAACAACGGGGTGGCGATGCCGATCCTCGGCTTCGGTGTCTTCCAGGTCCCCGACGAGCAGACCGAGCAGGTAGTCACCGACGCCCTCGCTGCCGGCTACCGGTCCATCGACACCGCCGCGTCGTACGGCAACGAGCAGGCCGTCGGGAGGGCGATCGCGGCCGGCGGCATCGCCCGCGAGGACCTGTTCATCACCACGAAGTTGTGGATCCAGCACACGGGCGAGGACACCGCCCGGCGCGAGTTCGACAAGTCGCTGGCCAACCTGGGCCTGGACTACCTCGACCTGTATCTCATCCACCAGCCGCTGGGCGACTACTACAGCTCGTGGCGGGCGATGCAGAAGCTGCACGGCGAGGGTCTGATCAAGGCGATCGGGGTGTCGAACTTCTTCGGCGACCGGCTGGTGGACCTCATCCAGCACAACGACGTCACCCCGGCCGTCAACCAGGTCGAGACGCACCCGTTCTTCCAGCGTCAGGCCGACCAGCAGCTGATGCGCGAGCACGGTGTGCAGATCGAGTCGTGGGGTCCGTTCGCCGAGGGCAAGAACGACCTGTTCACCAACCCGACCCTGACCGCGATCGCCACCGGGCACGGCAAATCCGTCGCCCAGGTCGTCCTGCGCTGGCTGATCCAGCGCGACGTCGTGGTCATTCCCAAGTCGGTGCGGCCCGACCGGATGGCCCAGAACCTGGACATCTTCGACTTCGAGCTCGGCGACGACGAGATGGCCCGCATCGCGGGCCTGGACACCGGCAAGTCCATGTTCTTCGACCACCGAGACCCGGCGATGGTCGAGTGGCTCGGCGGGCGGCGCGTCGACTGACGCATCCGGCCCGTGTCGATACGCGAGGAGACCTCATGCACACGGCACACCTTGGCAAGCTGGAAGTATCCCGGATCGGCCTGGGCGCGATGGGCATGTCCCACGGCTACACCGGCGCCGGAACCGACGACGCCGAATCGATCCGCACCATCCACCGCGCCCTGGACCTCGGCGTCACCTTCATCGACACCGCCGAGATCTACGGCCCGTACACCAACGAAGAACTGGTCGGCCGCGCCCTGAAAGGCCGCCGGGACCAGGTGGTCCTGGCCACCAAGTTCGGGCTCGTCGCCCATGACGGCCGCGGCCCGTGGACCCTCGACAGCAGTCCCGCCAACATCCGCATCGCCGTCGAAGGCTCGCTGCGGCGGCTCGGCACGGACCACATCGACCTGTACTACCAGCACCGGGTCGACCCCGGCACGCCGATCGAGGACACCGTCGGGGCGCTGGCCGGACTCGTCCAGCAGGGCAAGATCCGGCACATCGGCCTGTCCGAGGCGTGGACCGACACCGTTCGCCGCGCCCATGCCGTCCACCCGATCAGCGCACTGCAGTCGGAGTACTCGCTGTGGACCCGAGACCAGGAACAGATCCTGCCGCTGCTACGCGAGCTCGGCATCGGCCTGGTCGCCTACTCGCCGCTCGGGCACGGGTTCCTGACCGGCACCATCCGCACCGCCGAAGACGTCCAGCGCCTGGACGACAGCGACTTCCGCAAGAACAATCCACGCTTCACCGGCGAGAACCTCGACGCCAACCTGCGTATAGCCGACGAGGTCCAAGCCGTCGCCGATCAGATCGGCGCCACCCCGGCCCAGGTCGCTCTGGCCTGGCTGCTGGCCAAGGGTGACGCCATCGTGCCGATCCCCGGCACCAAGCGTGTCCACCGGGTGGAGGAGAACACCGCCGCCGGTGCCGTCGCACTGACCGCCGAGCAGGTCGCCGCCCTGGACCGCCTGACCCCGGCCGAAGGCGGCCACCATACCGACGCCCAGATGAAGATGATCGAGCGCTAGCCCGGTGCTGTGGGTGGCTTTCCATGAGCGTGGTTACTTCGGTTGGTTTGCCGGAGACTCGGTTCGCGCGGTGATGACCACGGCGCTGACCGGCAGCGGCCACTCGGTTTGGGTGTTGGCCAGCCAGAGCTGGATGCCCGTACCGTCCAGCTCGAGAGCCAGCTCCTGGTCCGTGATCGGATGCCCTTGGGCCAGTAAGGTCTGCCGCACCGAGTCGTACGGCACCGTATAGCCGGGCTTGATGTTGATGCCGGCGTAGCTCACCGCGTCGGCCTTCACGACGAGGATGCGGCTGACCCGCTCGCGATCGTCGTACTGCACGACGAGACCGTCCTCCCAGAAGATGTCCTCGACTGGTTCCCTCGAGCCGGGCGGGCCGATGTGCGTCATCGCATCATGCAGGCGCTGGCGGACGTCGGCCCGGGGTTCGCCGAGTGCGATGAGGCCGATGCCGTGGCCAGGCTTGACATCGTGCGACAGCGTCGGCGATCGGGTCGCACCACCCGGGATCGTGACGATCTCACCCACGGTGTGTCCCGGCGCGAAAAGCGTCACGGCCTCCACGACCGCGTCCCGCTCGTTGGAGGGGACATAGAGGGCGACGGTGCCGTCGGCAAAGGTCCAGCCGCTGTCGTCCTGTTCCAGCGCCAGGCCCGCGCGCCGAAGGTCCGCCACGACCCGCTCGGCCGACCCGCCCAGCGTCACGCCGTGGCACCTCACATAGCTCGGATCGGGCATTTCGATCAGGTACAGGCCCTCGCCCGGATTGCAGGTCAGCATGAGGCCGAGTCGGTGGTACTGATCGGTGAGGTCCACTGACCAGCCCCGACGAAATGCGCGGTACGGCCCGAGCGATGTATGTAGCTGCTCACGATGAGTGCCGAATCGAAGCGGACCGACCCCGACACCCGGCACGACTTCCCAAGCCTCATCCGCCACGGGAACAGCCTATGCTGCCCCGATATTCACGAAGTACGCCCGGCACCGGCTCGGACCTACGGACCTCGGCAGATCAGGCTCGAAGCCATGCCGGTGACCTCCGACATACCCGTGGCCCGGAGTAGACCTGTCTGTTCGGGAAGGCAGGGCTTACCGTACGGTATGAAGCTTCTCGCCATGCGGCAACTTGTGGCGAATCCATTGGCGTTCAACCATTTTGGCTATGAAACAGTGGAGAATCTTCCTGACGGTGGCGGCGGTCATGGGCGCCGCGACGATTCAGAGCCCGGCCGAAGCGGTTGCGGGAATCCAGTACGTGACGTCGACGAGTGCGACCGACAGCTCGGCGGCCAAGACCGTGGTCCTCTACTGCCCGACCGGCACCGTCTCGATCGGCGGCGGAGCGTACTTGACCGGCGCGCTCGGGCAGGCGACCATCCGGCAGATCACGCCGACCACCGTGCTCGGCCGCAACGCTCTGGTCGTGATCGGTGCCGAGGACTCGAACGGCTACTCCGGCACGTGGCACATCACCGTCACCAACGTGTGCATCCCGACCCCGGCCGGCTTCCGCTATGTCCGGGTCACCGTCAGCGATCCGTCGCTCGTCTGGGCCACCGCAGAATGCGCCGGCCAGCGAATCATCGGTAGCGGATACACCGTCTCGGCTACGGCCAAGGCGATGGCCACCGGCATCGAGATCGACGTCCGCAACCGGGCCTACCTGAGCGTCGAGTCCAGCAACGTTCCGGGCGCCGTCACACCGATCACTGGCACGGTCACCGCCGTGTGCGCCGGCAGTGGGCTGCCCGGCATGGTGCAGACCTCGGCGAGCACGCCGCAGGACTCCTCGAACCCGCAGACGGTGACCGTCACCTGCCCGGCCGGCACGCAGATCATCCACGTCGGCGGCGACCTGTGGCGCGTACGCGGGCACTCGGTCATCGACGACTTTCGGATCATCCGGCCGAACATGGTCGCCGTGACCGGATACGAGGACGAGCTCGGCAACCCCGACGTCTGGGCCGCCGAGGCGTACGCCACCTGCGCCACCTAGAGTCGCGAACGCCGGCGATGCCGCCAGGCCGCGCATGTCGCCTGGGAGAGCTTCCAGCTGCGCTGGACCCGGCGGCCCTGGGCCTGGCACCCGGCCAGCCGGCCGCGGTCACCCTCGATCTGCAGGCGCTCGCCACCGACCGGCTACGGCTCGAGAACGGCGGCGGTCAGACCACCCGGCACGACCCGATCGGTGATGTTCTGCCTCACCGGTCCCGTGCCGATGATGACGCTGTCGTGCGAGATGTGTTCCATGTCAGCTTGCCTTCGCTGCGCGGCCGAGTCGGATGGCCGCGATGAGGAAGAAGACGGCTCCGGGAATCGCGTACCCGATCGCGTTGGTCAGCGCCGGGTTGTCCGCGGAGGCAGCCGCGAAGAACGACCCGCCGGCGAGCATGGAGAGGCCACCACTGATGATCATCGACCACTGGCCGCCCATCCTGCGGCGGGTGGCGCCCACGATCAGCTGAACCAGGCCGGCCACCACTGCCCAAGCGCCCCACACGCGCAGGACCTCCGGGATGCCGGACGAGCCGGCGACGGCCAGCCCGACCGCGGCGAGCAGGCTGACCGCGACGTTGACGTACAGGAGGGTGGGCGATCCCGTGGAGCGCGACGAGCGGGCGTCGATGATGGCGGCGGCCACATCGACCAGCGGGTAGAGCACGAGCAGCGTGACTGCGAGCGGGTTGAGGCCGTCGGCGACCGTGAACGTCACGCCGGCCCAGATGGTGGCGAATACGAAGCGGGCGAAGTACAGCCGCCGCAGGGCAGCCGCCGCCGTCGAGATGGCGGGGGAGGCAACGGTGGTCATGTTGATCTTTTCGGTGGTCATGGTGGTCCTTCCGGGGGTGAACCAGAAACCCGCTACCAGCGGGTTCGCAGCGAAGTGACGAGAGAGAGACCGAACGTTCCGTCCCCCAACAATGGCGGCCTTGGTGCTGGAAGTCAAGACCGAACGTTCTATCGTTTAGAGTGGGCTCATGGCACGCACAGAGACCGAGTCCCGGCCGTCCGAGGCACGGCTACGGCTGCTGACCACGGCGAGCAGGATTTTCTACGCCGAAGGGATCCACTCGGTCGGCGTCGACCGGATCATCGCCGAGTCGCAGGTGACCCGATCCACCTTCTACCGGCACTTTCCCAGCAAGGAAGACCTGGTGCTGGCTCACCTGGAGAGCGCCGACCTGGGCATCCGCAGCCAGGTGGAAGCGGCTATCGCCGCGAGCACCTCGGCGAGTGACGCCGTCCGGGCCGTTGCGGCAGGGATCGCCGAGTACATCCGGTCCTCCGGCTTTCGCGGGTGTGCCTTCCTGAACGCCGTAGCCGAGTATCCCGATCCCGCCGATCCCGTGCATCAGGCCGTCCTCGCTCATCGGCGATGGTTCCTCGACACGATCAACACCCTGATGGCGAGCATCGAGTCGACCAAGGCTGAGCCCGCAGCGCAGCACTTCGTGATGCTGCGGGACGGGGCCATGGCGGCCGGCTGCCTGTTCGACCCGGTCCTGATCTGCGAGACCTTCCTGCGCGGTGTCGACGGACTCGTTCAGATTCACGGCTCGCGCCAGCCGTCCTGACTCCAGCCGCAGAGTTCCACGCCGAACTTCCCGCTGTGGAAGTCGCGGAAGGCATCCTGAATCTCCTGGTTGGTGTTCATCACGAACGGTCCGCCCATGACGATGGACTCACCGATCGGACGTCCACGTTGCCGCGTTGTCGCCGTGTTCGAGAACGCCGTCGAGCGGTCGTGACGGTCTCCAGGCCGCGGTGCGGGTGCCATTCAAAGCCCGGCGACGAGAACCAGTCTTCGCTGAGCAGCAGGAATAAGTCTGTGAGTGCGGGCCCTCTGTCGTGCCAGAGCACCTGTGAGACGACGACCATCACCAGAGCGCCGAGTGCCGGCAGCGGTGCGGTCAGCCGTGAAGAGAGGACACGGCCGAGCCAGCGCCCGAGCATCCCCGCCGCCGCGATGCCCAGGCCGACCAGCACCGGCCAGTACCAGCCCGTGGGCTGGTACGACATGGTTCGGGCCGCGCGCACGACGCCGTCGAGCAGGCTCAGCGCATAGCCGACGGCGAGGCATCCGGCCAGCACCACGGCCAGGGGAGCCGGCTGGGCCGGGCCACACGGTGTCGACTGTGCAAAATGCCGCCGAGGGCAGGTCGTAGGTTGTGGTCGGCCGCGCTGGCCGAGCTGGAACTGCTTGCCGCGCACCTCCATGTTCCCGCTGGGCGGCGGCGAACGAGCGCACCCGCGCCCGACAGATCGCGACCAAGGCACACCCACAGGCTCAACGCGCTTGACCCTTCGGGCGATGACGCATCGATACGCCGGGACTTACTCTCTGCGGGTGCCGGATCTACAGAGTGTATGGCCCTACGGTCTTGGACTGTTAGCCCTGGCCGCAATCGGCTGGGCCATCCAAGAGTATGTGTCCGGTCTGCTGCAATTGGCCGCACAGCAGACCCATGGCTGGTGGCGCAGCAGGGCCTTCCGCCACGCCAAGCTGAACCAGTATCGATCATCCATTCTGGCGAACGACCGACACCAGCCGCTCGACTTCCTGAGCACGGCAGTCGACATCGACGACACCTATGTGCAGACTCAATATGTAGTCGATGGAGTGCGGCGTGACTTGTACTCCGGCGTTCGAGACGCGTCGCGTGCGGTAGTGCTCGGAGCAGCCGGTGCCGGAAAGTCGATATTCTTTCGGTATTGGGTCGTCCGATGGGCTCGCCGGCCGCAAGACTTCCATCGGTTGCCCGTAGTCGTGGACCTGCACCTATATCGCTCACGGCCCGAACTCGGCTCAATCGAGCAGCTGGTCCTGGACAAACTCGCCCGCCGTGACTGCCGGGAGACGCTCGCCGCGCTAGAGCATGCTCTGCAGTCCGGAAGGCTGAGTCTGCTGCTTGACGGACTGGACGAAGTCGTCGACAGCCACCGGGATCCGCTGATAGCCGAACTTCGAGGATTCGCCCAGAGATACCCCACCACCCAGATCGTCGTCACCTGCCGCGACGCGGTGTATGACGGTCGTCTGCAGCCGGTCTTCGAAAACCAGATGCACATCTCGGGTTTCGACGACGCCGGTATGCGCCGCTTCCTTGGACAGTGGTTTCGTTTCCGACGCCACGACGGTCGCCAGGTGCAGCCGTCCACCGACGAGTCGATCCGGGGGAACATCAGGGAGCGAGTTGAGCAGGTGATGGCAGAACTGCACGCAAGCCCAGCCCTGTACCAGCTGGCACGCACGCCCCTGCTCCTCACCATGATGGCCTACCTGCAGGTGGACGACCCCGGCGCGGGCCCACTGCTGACCAACTCTCGCGCGGACTTCTACAAGCTCGCCATCGAGCACATGCTGCGCCGTGACGTCACCATGGGTCGAACCGGCGGCATCGCGAGGTTCCGGGCTGCCCACAAGAGCGTCGCGCTGCAGCGGATAGCATTGGCCGCACAGAAGGTCACAGCATCCGGCGCCCGAGCGATCGACGAACACGAGGTGATCGAGCAGATCGCCGCCGTACTGGAGCGCCTCAAGATGGCCGACAGCCCGCGGGCCATGCTCGACGAGATCGTCGAACGCAGCGAACTGCTTGCACGAATCGACGAGCAGAATCTGCTCTACCAGTTTCCGCATATGACGCTTCAGGAGTACCTTGCAGCGCGAGCGCTCGCGGACGCACCCGCCGAACTGCTCGCCCGCTACAGGGAGAACCGTGGTCGGTGGCGGGAGACTCTGAAGTTGTGGTGCGGCGCGATCGATCGCGACTGCGGTGACGTCGTCCAGAGCGTTTTCAGTGGCACACCGGACCACCCGGCCACGTATCAGGACCGCCTGCTGGCGCTTGAATGCATTCCGGAAGCCCAGGAGATTCGGGACGAGGTCGTGAACACCATCGTCGGGTACTTCCATGGTCTCGGCGTCACGAATGATGGAACCATCGACGATCTTCGCATCGCAGCGTTGGGGGCGATAGCCGCCGACCCCCGACCGTGGGGTGTCGACACGTACCGCTACCTCACGGCAACCGCTTGGGATGGCACACCCTTGGAAAGGGTCGCAGCAATGCAGGCTCTGGCTGCGACCCGCCAGCCCCGCGCCATCGAATTGCTGCGCTCGCTCGCCCACGACACCGCAGTCGAAGCAGACGCACGTGCTGCGTTGCGCTCGGTAGGCGAGCAGGCGATTCCTCACCTCCTGGCACGTGCGGTCGAAGGACACGAGCAAGATGTTCACGACCTTGCCCAGATCGGCACCGCTGGCGCAGCCTATGCCCTAGGGGAGATCGTGTGGACCGACGGTCCCGCTGCCCCAGTCGCCGCATGGCACCTGGCACGCATGTTCCGCGATCGCAGTATCGAAGACGAACTTCGTCGCACCCCACCACCGAAAGGCACCACCCCAGGGCTGCCCTGGGCATGGGAGCCCTTCGCCGAGGCAAGTGCGGAGGAGTTCTCCGCGCTCGCGGGCAGAATCTCCTACCTACTGGCGGAAGAACACGTCGAACCGGTCACGGGCGAGGAAGCGATCGATCCACGGCTGGGGCTGGCTGCCGTCATCGCACGCGGTCCGGCGAGGCGAGCACTCACATATGACAAGATGGACGATGGGAGCAGGCAGCAGGTCCTGGATTCGATAAGTGCCACCGTATTTCGGCGGGGTCGTCTATTCAGGCAAAGAAAGCGGCTGTCGTCACTCTTGGACGCCGCTATCGACAGCGCGACCACCGATCTCATCGCCGAAGACCTCCAGACACTGTTGCGCCTTTGTCGTCTGGATCCAATCGACCGTCATCTCATCCGCGCATTCGGCCATCTTCATGGGGCCATGGTGTTGCTGGTCCTGTACGTTCGACGAAGGACACATGCAACGATCAAGGATTGGCGCACAGTACTGGATCGACCGGAGGAGCCGCGTCTTCTGAGGCGGATCTACATGAGCATCGGCTTAGGAGCCGCTTCTGCGGCGCTTGCCACAGGGATTGTTCGGTGGACGGGCGAACTGTTCGGTTGGTGGCCTTGGGGGCCGTCATGGTTGGCCTTCGCGACACTTTTCGTGCTGGCACTGGGGATCAGTGGCATCCTCGTGTTCATGCGCCGCCTGGAATTGCAAATTGAGAGGTTGTTCGACGACAACAGCGTGGACTCCGAGACTGGGCGTCGAGAGTTCCTCCGCTGGACTGGTTGCCTTCTCTCCCCCATGCTGGCTCTCGGCGTGACGCTTCTCGTGTACGCAGCGGCCAGTCTGGCCGACGTCGTTGGGTGGACGGCGTCTCTTGGTGTCATAGCCGGGTTATGTGCGGCAAATCTGCTACTGCGGCACGTGTACCTGTCCCGGAAACGCAAGTTCGACAACCCTCTACGAGACTTGCTGCACGAGATGCGGAGGTCCTCCTAAACTAGCGCCGTTGCACTCATGAATCGTCAGGCATGGACATCGTGATAACCAGCGGGTCTTCCACCGTGATCATCGTGGCTCACACTGAGCAGGTCGAACGCGACCTGGATCGCGGCGGGCTGCGCTGTTCTGTCAGCGGCGTGCCGCAGGTCATACGGTCGCATTGCCAGCGGCGACCCAACCTCCGCCGGACTGAGGGCGGCGCGCTTACGAGCCTCCGCCCACACCGCCAGGTAGCTGGATTCGGTGGTTTTCCAAGGGCCGTAGCGTTCCGGCAGGTCACGCCACGGTGAACCGGTCCGCTTGATCCAGCAGATCGCGTTGACGACCTGCTGGTGGTCGCGCCATTGACCGCCACGAGCGGGCTGCGCCGGCAACAACGGCTCCAGCACAGCCCACTCGGCATTGCCCAGGTCAACACGGGCCATACCCGCCTAACGAACGAGATTCATGATCCGCGGTACAGAACATGGCCGACTCCATGCACAGAGGGTGGCGGCAGTCGATGGCCGCCACCACCCTTGTCACCGGTGAAGCTCACGGCTGACCAGCGAGCTGGCCACATCCACCGTCCACGTCAAAATACTCCAGCCACTTACGGGTCTGCGGCCCATAGCCACCATCGGTGGCAATGCCGACCCCAAGTTCCCGGTTGATGGCCTTCTGAGCCTTGATGAGGGCCGCCTTGGTGTTCGGGCCGAAGTCGCGGTCCTCAGAGAGCGTGCTGAACTGCAGGTCGGTCCAGCCGCTGTTGTTGATGAACACCCTGGCACATCTGTTCAGGTTCTTCTGCAGACCCAACACGCCGTTGTTGGTATCTCCTGGGGTGAGCTTGCACGTTTCGTTGTTGTTGTAGAGCGGGACGTAAATGCCGTCCTCCTGGTGCTCGAGCAACGCCCGCCCGTAGCTGTTGCACGTCGGTTCCGCAGCCTGCACCGGGGCAGCGACTCCGGCCACGGCCGCACCGGCAACCACTGCAGCCGTGAGGACCTGCCTCATCATCTTCTGAAACATCATTCGCGCATCGTAGACGGATGAGCGCTGCCGCGTAGGGCGGCATGTGACCTCAAACCGATGCGCAATAATGCTGACCTGCCATTTTAAGTCACAACTTAAATTCGTTGGAAGCACGTCGGGTCACTTATATGCTCGCCCAACGCGGCAGTATGGGTGCAGGTATCGAATCGGTCCTTCCGATGAGACCGATACGGGGGCACGGGGATGAGATTTTGCGTGAGCGCTGACATCATCGGCGTAATTTCCACTACCTGGTCGGCCGATAAGTCGCCCGTTCGGCACTGGCGCTTCGGCGAGCCTGCAGCGTATTAGTCTGCGGTATTCGCTTACGGAGGATTGAGCTAACTCAGAGGCTTAATTGAAGGGCTTTCTAAAGGCTGCACTGGCTTCGGCTATGGTGCTAGTGGCGCTGGGGTCAGCACCCGGCGTGGCCTCAGCGGCCGCGACGGCCACCAATCTCAGCACCAACATATTCTCAACCGATGCGGCGTACTGCCACAGTCGAAGCATCACGTTGGATAAGGGCCTGTACCAGTGGGAGTACTTCTTCTCCGGCAACGTCACATCTAGGTTTGGATTGCTTCGGGAAATCAGACTCGGGAAAGGCAACTACACCTGGGAGGACTGCACCCTCAGATCGGCGGCGGGGCCAACCCACCATGACTACTACGTGCAATCGGTGCTGACGTGGGACGGTAATCCGGATTCGCCTGCGGTGACGAGCACATACTGGAATGTGTCACAAGTCGCCACTTGGTTTCCTGCCGAAGTTACGTGGGGAACGAAGCTAGTACGGCAGTCCTGGTTCACCAGTTGAGCTGCGGATTCAGACGGCGGCGTGCAGGCGGTCAAGTTCGGCCTGGGTGCCGATGGAGGCGCGATGCCCGGGATGGTCGACGTACCAGCGAATGGCGTCGGCGAGAAGCCACGGATGAACGTCCCAACCGAGATCGATCATGCGGCTGTCGCGAAGGTGTTGCGGCAGCAGTTCGGGCAGCTCTGAGATCAACTGGAGCGTCCGGGCGTTGGGGTGCGGTCGCAGCGGAGTCCCCGGTCGTAGCGCCGCCCAGGGCACCGTAGTAGTACGCAGGTGGGCCAGCCGTATGCCTTCCGGCGTCAGCTCCAGCCGCGGCAGATCAAGCGCGGTAAGGACAAGGTAGAGCAGGACCACCAGCAACACCGGCATGCCGAGGGCCGCGTCGAGCCAGTCGGTGCCCTCGGCCGCGCCGTCCAGCAGCGATCCGGTTACCAGCGAGCCACCGGCGAACATCCAGAACCACGTCATGTGGCGCCACATCCGTGACGATGTCACGAACGCACCGTCGCGCATGGCGAACCGGGCGACCGATCCGTTGGGCCGCAATATGGCCAAGCCCAGAAACACTGCCGCAGCAAGCAGCGACGCCAGCTCGAGCAGGATTCCCCAAGGCACCGGCCGGTCAGGCAAGCGCGTAGCGAGTACCTGCATTAATACGGCGACGCCGAGCAAAGCCGGCGTCAGGCTACGGACCCGAATGGTCGGCTGGTCGATGGTCATGGCGGGCATCGTACGGAATGGGCTCGCGATGCGTGGCGGTCATGTCACAGTTCTACGTCACTCAACGCTAGTACGCCAGTGCCGGGTCCGGGCTCTGAGCTGCCCAGATGTGCGTGGGCGGCCACCGCCTGAACATCGAATGCTGTGGACAAGCCGACAAGTAAAATGGTGGCCGATGCGCACAGCGTAGGGCCTGCCGCGTCGCGGGTGGTCGACGAGGTGATGGCTCGGATCGCGGTCCGGTTCACGCGGGTCGAGCCGCGGCTGGCGGTCAGGGACTTCGTACGGTCGCTGATGGCGGCAGTCGACAGAAAGAACTGCTGGCAGTTGGCCGAGGGGGCCGGGCACGAGCGGTTCTCGCGGATGCAGCGGCTGCTGCGTGAGACCGTGTGGGACGCCGAGGCGGTCGTTCAGGATGCGCCGCAGCGTCCTTCGCGGTGCGCCCGATCCGCTGTAGCCGCTGACCCTCGGCCATCGTGATCGGCCGTACGAACACTTCCGGCGGACGAGCCATAGCCACCTCTGCAACCCGAGAAACAGGCGCAGCAAAGCCTGCCGCACCGACCGCCAGAATCACCGGATTACACGACCAACCCCGTGGGACGAGCCACTGGCTTCCCACCGGCCGAACGCCTGTGCGACGACGTAGTCAAGCTGTCGCAGCACAGGGGCACGGATACGCCCAGTGCATCCTCCGCGTATCCAGCATCGGCAGACTCGCCGATATGCGTCCGTGGGGCGCGGGTGATCGCTGGTCAGGAGTCAGGAGGGGCATGCCGTACCCGCCTGCAATCGTCGGCGAGGTCCTGGGATCATGTCACACATGATCATGCTGGATGCCTTCCGGACTGCCGCCCAGCAGGAGGAGATGCCGCACGACGCCATCGAGTGGTGGCTGCGATTCGCGCGCCCCTGCCTGTACCTGAGCCGTGATGAGTCCGGCCCGGTGGTCGGATATTTCGGTGGCCGCCCGGCGCTGCCCGCCACGGTTGCCTGGCCCGAGGGCATGGTTCACCTGGCTACGCTCGACCTAGCCGCGATCCCCCATGGCTCGACGGACCTCGATCTTCCCGCTGACGGCACCCTGCTGTTCTTCTCCGCGCCGGCCATGACCTCCACGGTCGGTCGCGTCATTCACGTGCCGGCCGGAGCTGCGGTCATCGAAGCCGAGCCACCCGGCCCCGGCCTCACCGTGTACGACCGGTTTCTCCTGCACGCCAACCCGGACTGGAGCCTGCCGGGGGATCCCGCCGACAGCCCCGGGTACAACTATGATCGATCCGACGAGGACGAATACATCGACATCGTGTGGGACCTCGGCAGGCCCGACGCCGTGTTGGTCCTCGGTGGCTACGGCACCGCGAACACCGGTGGATTGGGCGTTCCGGTCAGGTTTGCGGACATCGAGATGTTGCTGGCCGAGTTCTATCTGGGCGAGGCCGAGGTCGGCGAGGACTTCGAGACCGACTTCGCCACCGTCTTCTACGTGATCGGCCGCGACGATCTCGCCGCTGGGAGGTTCGACCGAGTGTCGATGTCCACCGACTTCCACGGATGAGGGGAACGGAATCAGCTTGCCGCCGGCCCGCGTGCCTCAGCTAACTGATTAGTACTCCAGCCGAACTTCGCTGAGGCAGAGTCTTCACTGGTAATGGCTGGTTTGGGATCTGAACTGGTGTCGTTGGCGCCTTCATGATCGGCGACCTGGTGCTCGCCTGCGTCGAAGGCGACGAGGTTGAAGACGATGTGCTGTTGTTCAGCCACACCCCCTGCAGGACTATGGCCTGTCGACACCGGGTCGCCTGTGGCCATCAGCGCGGCCCGGCCACCGGACCGGGAAGCCGTCCGCACGGCGATCGCCGACACCAAGCCGGGCGACGTTCAGCTCCTGTCCGGACCGTCGGAGTTCCGCCGGGACGGTACGCAGGTGAACCCGACCTTCCTACTGCTGCTACGGCCTGTTTCATAACTCGGTGGAGTTGTGAGACAGCGCCCCTCTCGGGCGTCCACGCCTGGCCCGGGGTGGGGTCGGTGCGGTTCCCGCGTCATCGGGGCTGGTTTCGCCTGCGCGTGTGCGCGGGCCAGAGCCTTCCCCTCGGCGGGCGTTGGTGACCGGGCCCCCTGCGTGGAGGTCCCGGATCTGAGCGTGGTGCTGCTCGGCCCAGATGGCGAGGTTGACCGCGGCATTGAGATCCCGGTCGGCCTGGTAACCGCATGCCCCGCAGACGAACGTGCGCTGTTTCAGGGGCATGGCCGGGGCCACCGTCCGGCAGGGAGCGCGGGTTTTGGTCGACGGGTACCAGCGATCGACCGGGGTGAGATCACCGCCGCGCCACTGCTGCTTGTAGGACAGTTGCCGGCCGAGTTCGCCCCAGGCGGCGTCGGCGACCGCTGCGGCCAGGCGCCGGTCGGTGAGCATGCCGGTGATGGTAAGGGTCTCGATCGCGAGCCGGTCGTGGGTTTTGACCAGCTCGTTGGAGACCCTGTGCAGGAAACGGCGCCTGATCGCGGCGACCCGGGCGTGGTGGCGGCCCAGCCGGGCCGCGGCGCGGTTGCGGGAGCCGCGCTGTTTGCGGGTGACGGCGCGGGCCAGGCGACGCTGACGTGCCATGCCGGCCCGGGAAGGCCGTGGCCAGTCGTCGACTCGTGCGACTTCGGTGCCGTCGGCCTGGCCGGCCACGACGAACGCCGCCGGCCCGCGGTCGACGCCCACCCAACCGGTCCCGCTGGCGTCGAGCTGGTGCCGGACGGCATCGTGCAGGTCGGCGGCTTCGCAGGTCAGCGACACCGTCCACCGGCCACCGCGGTGACCGACCGTCGCCGACACGATCTTCGCCCGTCCTTTGGCGAGCATCCGCCGCAGGCGGCGGGTGTCCGCACGGACCGTCAGGGTGCCCAGGCCGGGCAGGGTCACGGTGCGCGGCGAGTGGTCACCGACGCGGATATTGGCCCGGCCCTTGTCCGAGGTTCTGCAGCGGATACGAAAGGACAGCGGAGCACGCTTTTGGACTTGAACCTGGGGAACCCAACCCGGCGACCCCCACGGTCGCCGTTGCGCGATGCCGTGTACGCGCTCAGGCCACGGCCGAGGTCGACCGCGGCCTCCTCGAACACCTGCTGGCACACCTCGGCCCGCCAGGCCGGGCCGGTGGTCTGGACCGTGGTGGTGCCGTCGGCGGCGGCCACCAGCAACCTGCCCGCATCAGCCGAACGCTTCCACGCGTTGAACGCGTTGACCAGGTCGAAGCCCGACCACGGAACCTTGCCCACCGCTCCGCGCTGCTTACCGTCCAAGGCCTGCTTGACCAGCCGCAGGCACTGGTTGTAGCCGAACCTGGCCGCACCGCATGCCGACGCCAACTCGAGGTCGCTCCGGTTCGTTTCACGACTCGTGTCACGAGTGCCGCTGATCCGCGTCGCCGGCTTCGTCGTCCAACGGCGGCGGTGGTAGAAGCGCACGTCGGCGCTCCTCGGAGGAAAGCCTCCGAAAGGATGGGACAAGACTGACCTCGATAAGGTCGGCGAACTGTAGCGACACTGACCGCATCAGCACCGTACCGTCGCCACTGCCGCTGGCAAGTAGCCCGTTCGGAGCCCATGCCAGCGAAATGATCGGGTCCTCGTGACCGGTCAAGATACGCAACAGCTGCCCGTCGCGAGACCAAACCTGCACCGTACCGTGCTTGCTGCCGCTGGCCAGCAGTCCGTCCGCAGACCACGCCACCCTGTGTATTTCGTCATTGTGGCCGGTCAAAATGCGCTGTAGCTGCCCGTCGGCAGACCACACCCGCACGGTGCCGTCCTCGCCGCCACTGGCCAATAGCAGCCCATCCGCAGACCACGCCACCGAACGAACTGCACCTTCGTGGCCGGTCAAAGTGTGCAGGACCTGCCCATCTGCCCACACTCGAACCGTCGAATCCGCGTTGCCGCTCGCCAGCAGCCCGTCCACAGACCACGCCAGCGACCACACCCAGCGGTTGAAGCCGGGCCAGCGGCGCACTAGTTCTCCCTCGGGGGGCTGCAACGGACCATCATGGCTGATCAAGGTACTTAGCAATTGCCCTTCGGCAGACCACACCCGAACCAGCCCTTCGTGCCCGCCGGTCGCCAGTCGGCCGTCTGCGGACCAGGCCACCGACCGTACGTCTTCGTGGTGGCCGGTCACGACACACAACAACTGGCCATCGGCAGACCACACCCGCACCGAACTGTCGTCGCCGGCGAATGTCTCGGCACTGAGGGTCGCTAGCAGCCCGTCCCCAGACCATGCCAACATATCCACTACGTGCACGGGTCCGATCAAGGTGCACAGCAACTGGCCATCAGCAGACCACACCCGAACCGAACTGTCGTCGGCGCCGGTGGCCAGCCGACCGTCCGCGGACCATGCCACGGACCCCACCGCACCTCCGCCAATGTCCACCAGGCGTAGCAGTTGTCTATCAACTGACCACACCCGCACCATCCGATCCTGGGTGCCGCTGGCCAACAGACCGTTTCCTGCCCACGCCACCGCAAGCACCCAGCCACCGGGGCTGGCCACGGTGTGCAGCGTCTGACCATCCTCAGACCAGACCCGCACGGTGCTATCCTCGCCGCCGCTGGCCAGCAGACCATCCTCAGACCACGCCACAGACCACACCCAGCGGTCGTGGCCAGTCAAGACATGGAGTATTTGGCCTTCGGGAGACCACACCCGCACCGTGCCGTCTTCGCTGCCGCTGGCCAGCCGGTCACTTCCGGACCAGGCCACCGATCGCACCGGGTCTTCATGACCCATCAACGTGTGCAGCATCTGACCATCACCAGACCATATCCGCACCGTGTTGTCCTGGCCGCCGCTGGCCAGCAGACCATCCTCAGACCACGCCACAGACCAAACCCAGCTCTCGTGGCCGGACAGAACATGAATTTGTTGACCGTCGGCAGACCACACGCGGATCGTGCCGTCCTTACTTCCGCTGGCCAGTCGGCCGTCGACAGACCACGCCACCGACCGCACCGTGTCTTCATGGCCCATCAATGTGTGCAGCAGCTGACCATCTGTAGACCACACTCGCACCGTATGGTCTTCGCCACCGCTGGCCAACAGGCCGCCCGAAGACCACGCCACCGACCACACCGCCTCCTCATGGCCCATCAATGTGTGCAACAACCGCCCATCAGCAGACCAAACCCGCACCGTCCTATCCCCGCTACCGCTGGCCAGCCGACCGTCGACGGACCAGGCCACTGACAGCACCACGTGGTCATGACCGCGTAGTGCCGCGCGTAGCCCGGCTGCCCATGCGTCGTAGAGCGCATGGCGAGCGATCGGGGTCTGTGACACCTCGAGTAAGGCGGCCCTCGCGAGCTGCACCGCGGCTTCGGGGTCCAGCTCCGCCATTGACTCGCGAGCTGCGGCATCTGCGCGCCGGTCGAGCTCCATCCGCTCATATTCTCGTGCGGCTGTCAGGAACTCTTTAACCAGGGTTGTGGCGCCCGTGGCATGCTGCTCAGCCTGCCGGAGGCGCTCGCCACTGATCAGATAGTCGACTCGACGGTCGACCGCATCCCAGGCCCTGGCGAGTGGCTCCAGCTCCGTACGACGCAGCAACATCTCGGCATGCCGTGAGATCTGGTCCGCAAGCGGTTGCCATTGCCGCAACAGTGCCTCGTGCGCCAGGTCAATGACCTTTACCCCGGTGCGCGCCACCTCATGACTGGTCAACAGGTACGCGTCCACAAAGTGATCGACAACTAGCTGCGCCTCCTCGCTGAGCTCGGCATAAGGCTGGCGCCTCCGAGTCGCCCTGATGTCAGCGCCATCGGCGTCCTCTGTGTTTTTTAGGGTGACGAACCCGAGAAGCGTTTCGAGTACAAGGCCACGGGGGTCGACACATCCACGCGAGGTAAGCTCACTGACCGCTTGGACCAGTGCGGCGTCCGCGCGATTCGCAATCGGCCCATCATCACCACTGGCGTCGCGATATTCCCGAATTGAAAGGAATTTGTCGCGCGCGTGCCGGGCGTACAGTTCATGCAGAAGGTAGCTGAGCAGGGGAAGGACATCAGCTCCGCGATTCTCCGCGATGATCAGATCAGTTAAGCCAGCCTCAAGTGTGACGCCGGCGGCAATGGCTGGTTTCTCGATGACCTCGCGCAACCGGGCTGGGGACATCACGTTAACTGGGAACGGATTCCGGAACATGCTCGATCCAGGGCCTTGCTGAAAATGACCAAGGAACTCTGAGCGCAAGGTGCATAGGACGAGAAGTCGAGGTGTGTGGCGCACTGCGGCCTCCAGGAGCGCCACGAACTTGTGCCGGTCTTCCTTTGCCGCCGACGTCACCGCTTCTTCGAGCTGGTCGACCACAAGAACGATCCGGCCAGCACTAGCTCGCAAACGCTCAAGGCACATTACGAAGGTCGTGGGACGAGGCATCATGCGGCCAGCGCTGAAAGCAGCCACCGCGCCCTCAGCTTCAGCGGCGAGTTCTCGAGCCAGTGACGCCTTCGCCAACGGCGTGCCCGGATTCGGCGCTGTCAAAGCCCCCGCAAGGGCGTCGACCGGCGCCGTTCCCGGAGTGATCGGCTCAACGATCCGCCAACCCCGCTGACGCGCGAGTAGCGGGAGGGCGCCGGCAAGGACCAGCGAAGATTTGCCGGCGCCCGAAGGGCCCACCACCGGAATGAACCTTCGTTCTGGTGTCTTGTCCATGGTCCGGGCCGCGAGCTCATGGACTTCATCACTGCGCCCAAAAAAGACCGCCGCCCGCTCCTCGGTGAATGCCTCCAAAGCCGGATAGGGATTATCGCCGCTCCAAGGCGGCCGCGGAACCCGCTGGTAATAGCGACGCACAGCTGCATGGGTGCCGACGCCGAAAAGGGTTGCGGTCGCTAGCGCCCATGCGTGGTCGGCGACAGGCCGAATCGGCGCCGGCCACGAGTCCGGATTGGCGGTGAGCAGGTTGGTGTACAGGCCCATCGAGGTACCGACGAGAAAGGCGCCGAACCCCGTGCTTGATCGTTCGCTTCTCGGCGCCACGAAGTCCTCCAGAAGTCGGCGGAGGAATCATCTCGAATCGGCGGTGCCGCGGCAAGGCTGCTCGGCTAGCTGTTCTGCCCCGTGAGGTTGGGGACACGGCTTGATGATAGGCGGCCGCCGAGTGCTGTGTGTGCTCGGTGATGGTTGTACATGTGCAGCCAGGCCGACAATGCTTTGCGCGGGGATGTCTCCGACGGGTAGTTGGTCTGGGGCCGGTAAGGGCGGGTCTTTCGACCGTGATCCCAGCTGTGGTGAGAGTGTCGCGCCACAGCCGGGATCGGTAGCAGCTGCCGTGGTCGGAGATCACGTGGCGCACGGTGATGCCCTGGCCGGTGAACCAGGCATGGGCTCGCTGCCAGAAAGCAGTTGCGGTCTCGCGGGTCTCGTCGGCCAGCATCTCGGTGTACGCCAGCCGCGAGTGGTCGTCGAGGGCGGTGTCAGGTAGCCGTAGCCGAGTACGGGGTGGCGGTGTTTGGTCCGTGTGGTGCTGGGATGCTCGTTGTTGTTGCGGTTTGCGGGACCGTGCGAACAGCCGATCGCACAGCTGAACGCCACCGGCGGCGGTCAGCCCTGACCAAGCCGGGCAAGCGAATCGAAGGATGTCAACGCCGGTCCGCCCGGCATCGAGGCCGGTGTCAAGCTCCTGCCGCGACCCTGCCGGGTCAGCGCCGATCCGTCTCCAAGACCTATGATCCGTGGACATTCCATTGATGATCCACACGGGGGTCCACATGAGAAGATGGAGCGCGGCTGCGCTGGTGACGCTGCTGCAGGCTTCGACACTGGTCGTCGGCTCGCCCCCGGCCGCTGCTGACCAGCCGACGTTGCGACAGCTCGCCCAGGCACGCGGCATAGCGTTCGGCTCCGCGGTATCCCAGCAGCAGTTGGCCGCCGACACCGGCTACCGCGACTGGGCGGGCGCGCAACTCGGTCTGCTCGTCCCGGAGACCGAGTTCATCTGGGGGCACCTGCAGCCTTCTCAACTCCAGGGGCCGAACTTCGACGACACCGACCAGCTCGTGGCCTTCGCGGAGAGCCACGGCCAGCAGGTCAGGGGTCACACTCTCACCTGGCACACCGACCTGCCGTCATGGCTCACCAGGGACGTGGCGGCCGGCGTCATCGGCCCGGAGGCGCTGAAAGACCTGCACCGCCGGCACATCGAAAGCGTGGTCGGCAGGTACAGGAACCGAGTCTCGATGTGGAACGTCGTCAACGAACCACTGGCCGAGAACGGTTCGCTGCGCACCGATGCGAAGACCGGCTTCTGGGCGTTGAACGCCTCGGCACCGGGCGACCCGCAGGAATACATCAGAAACGCGTTCCACTGGGCCCGCGAAGCGGACCCCGATGCGAAGCTCTACCTCAACGAATACGGCGCCGAGTGGGGCAGCGCCAAAGCGCGCGGACTGTACAACCTGGTCAAGGATCTGATCGCGGCCGGGGTGCCGATCGACGGGATCGGGTTCCAGACGCACGCTCCAGTGTCGAGCCGACTCTCCGGCCTTGAGGACACGATGCGCCGCTTCGCCGCCCTCGGCCTCGAAGTCGCGATCACCGAACTCGACGTGCGGGTGCCGATGCTGGCCGACAGCGACGAACTGGCCCAGCAGGCCGAGGTCTACGGGCAGGCCGCCAAGACGTGCCTGTCGCTGGCGCCGGCGTGCACATCGGTCACGACATGGGGCTTCACCGACGCACACTCCTGGTATCCCAGCAGCGAGTTCCCGAGCTGGGGGGCCGCGACCCTGCTCGACGCTTCGATGAATCCCAAACCCGCCTACCACGCGCTGAGCGCGGTGCTGTCCAGCTGGTCCCGGCCGACCACCTCACCCGTCGGCTGGTGGCGGCTCGACGACTGGTGGAACGCCGGAACCGCCGGCGGCGTGGCGACCGACGCCTCGGGACGCGGCCAGCACGCCACCGTCACCGGACCGGCGCTGGGCGCGCCAGGGCGTACGCCCGCCGCCTCCGCCTTCCTCGGGGACGGGGGCAGCACCCAGGCCAAGACCACGGCAGCCGTGCTGAACACCGCCAACTCCTTCACCGTCTCCGCCTGGGTCTCGATGTCGACCCGCGGCCAGGACAAGGTCGTCGTCAGCCAGGACGGCGCCACCCTGAGCACCGTGCGGCTCGGCTACGACGCCGCCACGGACAGGTGGATCTTCACTGTGCGCGACACCAACGGCACACCCGTGTCCGTCGTGTCGAGCGCAGCACCGACCTTGGGCACGTGGACGCACCTGACCGGGGTGTGGAACAAGGGATGGGGCCGCCTGCTGCTGTACGTCGACGGAAAGTGGCAGCTCCAGCAGGCCACCGAGATCGGCGCCCTAGCCGCCGCCGGACCCGCGCCCGACGCGCTGCGCATCGGCCGGTCGCAGACCGGCGACGCCTGGTCCGGAGCCATCACCGACGTGCGCGCCTACGACCGCGCCGTGCCGGACGCCGAGGTCGCGCAGCTCGCCGACCCGGTCGTCGGCCGGTGGACCTTCTCCGGCGACCCCGGAGACGAGTCCTGGTTTATGCGCGACGCATGGCCGCGTGAGATCGACGGGTGCAAGCAGGACCCGAAGGTCTGCAACGACAACAGCGTCCTGCACCTGACCGCTGACCGGCACGGCGCCGGCTACAGCGCGCTCGCCCTCACTGGCAACCACATCCTCGACGTCCGGCCGACCGGCCTGTTCGCCGATCGCTCGTACACCGTCTCCGCGTGGGTGAAGCTCGGCAGCAAGGCAGCCGACGGGGTGCTGATGAGCCAGCCACTCGGCGACTTCAACGCGTTCGCGCTCAAGTATCAGAAGAGCAACGACAGCTGGGTCTTCAAGGGCAGCTCCACCTCGATCGGCTCACCCAGCGCGCCGATCGGGCAGTGGACGCACCTTGCCGCCGTCTGGAACGCAGGCTGGGGCCGTATGCAGCTGTACGTGAACGGCGTCCTCACCGCGCAGAGCGGTGCGACGACCAACGTCGCGTCCACGCCCGGCATGACCATCGGCGTCTCAGCCGAAGGTGGGCGGCTCGTCGGCGCCCTCGACGACCTCGCACTGTACCAGCGGGTGCTCACCCCAGCCGAGATCACCGCGCTCGCCCAGCCCTAGCCGGGCCGTGGGGCAGAAGCCGCCCGATCGTTCGGTCGGCTTCTGCCTCACGCCAGTCAAACGCGAGTCCGGCCGCACCTGTGCACAGCCCGAGCCCGCAGAAGGTGGGGCTACCGCTGTCGCCGATATGGCGGGGGGTGGGTGGTGATGCGGTTGCGGCCGTCGCCGCGTTTGAGGAGCTGCTGACCGACTTCATTCGGGTACTGGGACCCGACCACCCGCACACCTTCACCACTCGCGCCAATGCGGCCCACTGGCGGGCGGAGGCTGGTGATTCGGTTGCGGCCGTCGCCGCGTTCGAGGAGCTGCTGACCGACCGGCTGCGGGTTCTGGGGCCCGATCACCCTGACACTCTGACCACCCGCAGCAACGCGGCCTACTGGCGGGGGGTGGGTGGTGATGCGGTTGGTGCCGTCGCCGCGTTCGAGGAGCTGCTGACTGACCAGCTGCGGGTTCTGGGGCCCGATCACCCTGACACTCTGACCACTCGCGCCAACGCGGCATCCTGGCGAGGGCGGGCCGGTGGGGCGGTTGCGGCCGTCGCCGCGTTCGAGGAGTTGCTGACTGATCAGCTTCGGGTTCTGGGGCCCGATCACCCTGGCACTCTGACCACTCGCGCCAACGCGGCATCCTGGCGAGGGCGGGCTGGTGATGCGATTGGGGCCGTCGCCGCGTTGGAGCCGTTGCTGATCGACCGGCTGCGGGTTCTGGGACCCGACCACCCGCAGACCCTGACTACCCGCGGCAACGCGGCTAACTGGCGGGGGGTGGCTGGTGATGCGACTGGGGCCGCCGCCGCGTTGGAGCAGCTGCTGACTGACCAGCTGCGGGTTCTGGGACCCGACCACCTGCACACCCACAACACCCGAAACAACTTGGCGTACTGGCGGAGGAAGGCTGGCGATGCGGCTGGGCAGTATGTAGCTGGGGAGATCCATACCTCGCCGGTCGCCGAAGAAGTTCCGCTTCCGGCACACGACCTTGCCTGAACCGTACGATCCGAGGGCGCGTCGGCGGGACCGGTGGCTGTCCGGGCGTGTGGTGTCCACCGGCCTACGGCCAGCGGGAGACCACTGGCTGGTCGCGGTGCGCTTCCAGGGTAGCGGTGTAGTACGCAACCGGCTTGCCGGCCGCGAGAGCGCGGATATGCATCAGGCAGAAGAAGAGAGGTAGAGCAGTTGCGGCGGGATGCTGCGAGGCTTCTAGCTGCGATACGGGCTCGCGGCGGGCACCGACAGAGCGAAGAGCCCGCGATGGCACGGTGACAACGCCCCGAGGTGCCGCTGCCACGGCAGGTCAAGACCCCGAATATCTGTCACCGTTCTGTGGGGAAAGCGGTGATAACGGTGACAGCAAAGATCACTTACGGTATGACGTCGAGGAATTGTCAATACCTGTGGATCGGTGGCCCCGCAATCACGTCCTGAGGTGGCCGCCCTCGATGATCAGGCCGGGATAGACGGTCTTTGCCCCGGTGCCGGTGAGGGTGACCATGGCGGTCCAGCCGAGGGCGAGTTCGTCAACGGGCGCGTGGTAGACCTCGATCTTCGTGAGCGCGAGGTCGATCGCCTGGTCTGCGTGGCCGATGCGCTGGAACCGCGTACCGAGCCGAGCGGGTCCGGCCACGCACCTGACGATGGCGATCAGCTGGTCGGCGGTGGCCAGCTCGACGGCGTGGATCTGCAGCCGGACGTCACGCTGGTCGCTGTCATGGTTGGTCGTCACGCCGCCGCCTGCTCGTAGCGTCCGACGAGCTTGCCGGCCTCGAACCGGGCTCCGGCGCGGACGAGGGCGACCAGGTGGGGTGCGTTGACCGCCCGCCACCGGTCCTGGGCGGACTCGATGAGCTTGAACGCCATGGCCAGGCCCGCGGCGCGGCTGCCGGGGCCTTTGGTGACGCGGGTGCGATGCCTGACGGTGGCGAACGTCGACTCGATCGGGTTGGAGGTGCGCAGGTGCACCCAGTGCTCGGCTGGGTAGTCGTAGTACGTGAGCAGCACCTCCAGATCGTCGGTGATCTTCGCGGTCGCCTTGGCGAACTTGATCCCGTAGGCGGCGGCGAACCTCTTGGCCGCGGCCTGGGCGCGGCGCTTGTCCTCCGCGTCCCAGATCTCTGCGAGGGCGGCCTTGGCGCCGGGGTGTGCGGACTTGGGTAGCGCCGCCAGGACGTTGGCGGTCTTGTGGAACCAGTCGCGCTGCTCACGGGTACCGGGGAACACCTCCCGCAGCGCCGCCCAGAACCCCAGCGCGCCGTCACCGACGGCCAGGACCGGGGCGCGCATCCCACGGCGGGCGCAGTCGCGCAGCAGGTCAGTCGTCGCCGAGTTCGGCGAGGATGTCCAGCGCGATCTCCCACTCGCGGTAGCCCAGGTACTCGTGCACGTCGCGCACTGTCATGCCCGCCTCGGTGGCGGCGGCGCCGGGCACAGTCCGGCAGGCTTGCCGGAGAAGATCAGCGACATCCACGAGAGGATTGTGCAGCATGGCCGACCGCGGGGCGCTGGGGCAGCGGTGACGTCGTCGTAACGGTGCAGTCGGTCGCCCGAGCCGCATCAGCGCAGCTCCACCTCGACTCCGTGCTCGCTGAGCATTCCCAGCAGATACTCCATGGTCACTGCGGTGGCCCAACGCTGCCGGTCGTAGCCGGGCACCAGGTGTCGCTTGGCTACCTGCGCGTCGTGCCACACGAGCGTGAACGGCGTTCGCGCGCCCCACCCACCGGTCAAGCAGTCGTGCAGGGCGTCCAGGTTCCAGCCGAAGTAGCCGCCGGGGCCGTTGACCGCTTCGCCGATCGCGCAGTAGAAGCCGTCGAGGTCGGTGACGAACCGCCCGTCGAGGTGGTATACCTGCTGCGCGGCACGGTCTGACGTCCGGCGGCGGTGGTGTGCGAGGGCGGCACCAGCCCACTCGTGCCGCAATGCGCGGTCGTAACCCGCCCAGGCGTTGCGCTCGGCAGGGCCGCCCGCGTGCCAGAGATCCCAGATCTCTCTCGCGCGGGCGGGAAGCGGCTCGGCGACCGGACCGTCGAACATGACGTCCACCAGGCCGCCGCCGATGGATGACGGCCGGACTCCCGTCACCATGGCGAAGATGCCACGTGAGAGCGTCGAAACGACTGTCCCGTCTGCTTCCACAGCCAGCAGGGATGCCGTAACCCGGCGGCGCCGGGCGGAGCCACCGCCGGCAAGGGCAGCCAATGCGGTGTGCAGAGGCGGTTCGGGACGGCAGCCCACCAGGATCGCAGGGGGATAGGAAGGGTCGGGCCGCTCGACGAACAGGCCGCTGATGTCGAGGCACTCGCCCAGGTCGTCGTCATCGTCTGGGCTGGTCATGTGGAAGCCGATCGCGTCCGGACGCTGGGCCAGTGTGCGGCCGGTGTACCTCGGTTCGTGGCGGACCAAGCCCTTCAGGTCGATGTCGACCAGGCCGTCGCCGTGCGCGGAGGGGCGGCAGCCCAGCACGGTGACGTCGAGAAGTTCCTCCATGCAGCTGCACCGGGTCGTTGCGCAGTCGCAGCCGGGCGGCAGCGTCCGGTCAGGATCATGCTTGCTGTCCAGGACGATGTTGCCCAGCGAGTTTCCATAGCCGTTCCGGCCGATCGCCGCCGCCAACCGACCCGTGGGCCGGCAGCCGAGCAGCGTGTATTGCTCATACCGCCGGGGCGGGGGATCGACGAAGAGTCCCTGCACGTCCGAGCAGTGGGCGACGATACGGTCCGGGTCGCCGAGGCTGCCGGTGTACTCGTCGAGGAGTTGCCAGCGCATCGGCACAGGCTCGATCACGACCCGACCCTACGCGACGAGCTGGCAGCCGGCTGCCGCTCCCCGGCCGTTCGTGACCCACACGAACGACTGAAGAGCCAGTCTGACCGAAAGGCCGTCTGCACAAGAGCGCGACCGAGGTGGCCCGTCCGGGCATCGGTCAGGGATAGCGACGTCAACGTCGAACTGCGCTAGGAGCACCAGCGTGGCGAAGGCGCCTGCTGGGTATGAGAGGGGATGCCCCGAAGCGGGGCACACTCAACGGCCTCACGAGGTTACGGCGGTCAGTAGCCAAGCGGGTCGGACGGCGACGGACGATCACCGTGCCGTCCGACCGCCACGATCATGAAAGCAGCAGATCAGCGTTCGTGAGAACCGGCGCCAGTTGTTGATCACGGCTTGCTCGGGTCTCCGAGTAGGACGACCGGATCTGCCACTCTCCGTGGGGTTGATCAGCGTGCCTTCCGCCCGGCGTGAACACGAAACTGGCCGATGAGCGGGCGCTTGCTGGCGTGGAGATGGCGGAAACCGGGTGGCGTGCTGTGCGGCTGCGCTGATACATACTTCTGGTGAGCGCCGTTGAGCCGTAGCCTGCACACCGACCCGTACCCGATGCGCGCCAGCCGTCGGGCCGGGGCACCCGTACCCGTACGAGTCTGCCCGCCGCGACGCGGGTTCGTGCATCCAGCCGACCCGGCCGCCATCGTTGAGGTGCTGACCTTCTTCGGGCCCACTGCGGCCTACGGCCTGCGTGGTATCGAGCTGCGGCAGCAGCCGGCGGCCGGCACCGGTCCGGCTGTCGCGGCGCTGCGCGTGCCAGGGCTCGTGCTGCTGTTCGAGCAGCCCGCGCCCCCGTGGGATCTGTTCGGTCGGCTCACCGACGTGGCTACCGCACGCCTGCGGCGCGCCGGCGCCCGGGTCGTGACCAGCCAGGCCGGCACCAGGGTCGACTGGCCCGGTAACAGCCTGCGCGACTTCATGCTCTTCGACGGCCTCATGCACGAGATCGGCCACCACGTGATCCAGCACGCCGCCCGCAAGCACCGCACCCGTGCGATGCGCACCGCCGACCATGAACGCCGCGCGGACGCGTACGCCGTGCGCGCACGGCACGCCTGGGCGGCACAGTGGTGAGCCCGCGCGCTCGCCTGGTCGGCGATGGTGTGGAGAACCCCGCCAATGCGCAGGCCCTTGCCGAAGCCGCGCGGATGTTTGCGGTACCGTGCACCTTCCGCGACAGCCGTGGTCTCGGCGAACAGCTTCCGAGTTTGTCCACTGTGGATACCGCTGCGCTGCTCGGCGGCCCAGGCCCGCTCGTCGCCGTGGACAACACGCCAGGGGCCGAGTCGGTGTACCGTGCCGGGCCGCTGCACGTCGGAGCATCCATCGTGGTCGGCAACGAGCGCCGCGGCATCCGGCCCGACGTCCTGCGCGGGGCAGCGAAGACAGTGCAGATCCCGATGCCGGGCCGCAGCGTGAACACCCTCAACGTGGCTACCGCGGCGGCCGTGGCCCTGTACTACCTGCTCGACGCGAACGGCCGCCGCCAGGCACGCGCCCCGCGCCCCGAGTCGCACCGCCCAGCCATACTGCTCGCCGCGCCGCGCGACCACGTCGAGGCCGGAAGCTCACTGCGTTCGGCAGCCGCGTTCGGCTGGCAGACCGTCACGGTCGACGACCGCGAGAAGGTGTGGTTCGGCACGCCGCGTCCGGTCCGCAACGAGGCCCGAGCCGCCGCTCGCAGCCACCGCAACCCGCTGCGCGTCGTGCCGGCCGGCGACGCATGGTCGCCCCCGCACGGCAGCCGGGTCGTCGTCTGCGCACCAGACGTCGACGGGCCTGCCCTGCACCGCACCGAGCTGACCGGCACCGGCACTGTGCTCGTCATCCCAGACGGCGACGGGTGGGAGCCTCCGTCGGACGCCGAGTTCGCCCGCGTCGCCGTGCCGGGCGAACCTGGCCGCTACCGCCTCCTCAGCGGCATCGTGCTCGCCGAGGCAGCTCGCCAGCTCGGCACGCGAACCAGCGCAGCGCTCCGCCCGCCACGGCGCGGCCTGTCGTACGGGAGCATGCTCGGCCAGACGGCCCTGCCGGACACCGACCTGGTTCAACCGTGGGAACTCACGCAGTACTGAGCCGCATGGGCCCAGCTCTCGGCTGATCCGGTTCTTGCTTCGCTAGCGCGCAGCGCCTGGTGACGGCATTTGTCGACCTCCGCACGGAGTCGCCTCAGCCTGCGGCTCGACAGGGTCAGGTGGATCGGCCGGGCTCTGCGGGCCCGGCCGATCGCGCCGGCACGCGCCTCGACGGTCTTCCACGACGCATTCGCACCTCTCAAGCGAACGTCGGCAGCGCCGGCCTGCGTTGCTGCTCGGTGCGCTGTCGCAGCAGCACGAGGGCGAGGCCTGCCAGGAACCAGACGGCGAGGATGGCGAGCGGCGCTGCCGTATGGGATCCGTCGAAGTAGCCGAACTTGTTGACCGCTCGCACGGCCGCGCCGGGCGGGAGCTTCGCAGAGATCGCTTGGGCCCATCCCGGCAGTAGGTCGAATCCGATCGCCGCGCCGCTGGTCGCGTTGCCGATCGTGGTGAGGGTGAGTACGGCCAGACCGATGCCGGCCGGGCCGAGCCAGGCGCCTAGGGCTTTGGTCGTGAAGGCGCTGGCTGCCGACAGGAGGATCAGTGAGAGCGCGAGCAGTGGGAACGGGGCTGTCAGCGAGCCGTAGACGGGACCGGCGATGGTGGCCGCGACCAGGCCGATCGCTATCGCGAATCCGCCCATGGCGTAGAGCCGGTGGCGCAGGCGCACCTTCGTGACGGCTGCGGTGAGGCCCTGCGCGAGGACGAATGACGAGAGGGTCACGCCGAACACCACGTAGAAGGCCGACAGCCCTCGGCTGTCGTAGCTGGTCAGCGGCACGATGTCGTACTCCTGGACGGTCGCTCCGACGTGCGTTGCCAGGCCCGCGACGAGTTGACGTGCGGCGCCGCTTTCGCTGACCCCGCTGGCACCGGCGTAATCGAGTCCGAGGGTCGTCGGGGAGGTGGCGTCGAGCACGGCGATGGCTTCGCCTGAGCGGACCAGGGCCCGGCCGTCCTCGATGCTCGTGACGGGGGTGACGGCGACGGCGTCGGCGAAACCGGTCCGGGCGGCGCTCGCCAGTTGCTCGCCTACCACCGCGATCGGCAGCCGGCTGGGCTCGGGGTCGCGTTGCAGCCCGACATAGACGGCGATGAAGGCTGCGCCGATGACCAGGCCGGTGAGCACCAGGGAGGTCCAGGCCCGGTGCTGTGTGAGGATGGGTTTGTCGGTGTCGGCAGTCGGATCAGGTGATGAGGACATGTTCACTTCCCCGGGTAGTGTGGTTTGAATGTCAAACCAGGCAAGCTCGAAGCCTAGCACGGACGGTTTGAAAACCAAACCGACTCGTGACGCTCTGGGTGTCGCGCTGGACGTGGTCAACGACAGATGGTCGCTGCACATCGTGCGAGCGCTCGCGTTCGGCGCCTCCCGCTATACCGAGATCCTGCGGTCCGTGGGCGCACCCAGGGACGTCCTGGCCGCCAGGCTGCGCAAGCTCACCGAGTCCGGCATCCTGCGGGCTCGGCTCGCCGAGCACGACGCGACCGCGGGATACGAACTCACCCAGAAGGGGAAAGACCTGGGCCAGGTCATTCTGGTGCTCAAGCGATGGGGAGACACGTACCGCGACGTCGATGTGCCCGAGGTCGACTTCATCCACGACGTCTGCGGGCAGGTGTTCGTCGCCGAGGTCTGCTGCCGCGCCTGCGGCAAGCCGGTGCGGACCGGCGAGCTGTCCCCGGGTGACGAGTCAGCCGAATGCTGACACGGCGGGCGCCTGCGGTATTTGGTAGTGCCTGGCCGCCCGATCGGCGATTCGGGTCGCGGTACTCCCGGTTCCAAGGGCGATCAGCACAACTGCAGGTCAGCAGCCATCCTGATCATGTAGTTGGGGTTCAACTCGCCCCGGAGACTCCAGCGACTTCATCTCCGGAGCTGTTTTCGCTTTTCAGCGGCGTTTGCAGGCCGCGTTTCGGGCGCCTCGCTCAATAGGTGGGAGGAGGCGACGCTCCTTCGACCTCATGTGATGTCGCGAGGCTTGTGGCGAGGATAGCTGCCGGGGTGAGAACGGCGAAGACCTTGTCTACGGTGCTGGTTCGTCAGGCGTGCTGGCGGCCGCCGAGACAGGTGAGTCCTTCGGGATCGAGGAGCACCAGATCGTCGGCGGCTGTGGCGAAGATGCGCCTGACTGGGCGGGGCGTCGGGATGGTGTCGAGGATCTTTCCGTCGAGCAGGCTCCAAATGCGCAGGGTGCGGTCTTCGCAGGCGGTGATCGCGGTGGGGATGCCGCCGAACGTGGTGGCTAGTAGCGCGTTGACCGGGGCAGGATGGCGCAACTTCGGCCCGCGGCGCTCGCCAGTGTGCAGGTCCCATGCGGCTGTCTGGCCGTCGTCGCCGACGGTGACGGCTGTCGGGCGGCCGTCGATGTCGAGGGTGTCTATCGCGGTGATGGGGCCGCGGTGGGCTGCGATTGGGGCGGCGTGGGCGGTCAGGTCGGTCTCCCATCGGCGCAGCTTGCCCTTTCTGCTTGCGCTCAGGATGGTTGTGCGGCCTTCGATGGCGGTCACTGCCAGGCAGGCGTTGGAGCCGGGCTTCTTGCTGGGTCGGTGGCCCAGCAGGCGCATGGTTTGCAGGTCCCAGGCGATCATCGAGCCCCATTGGTCGCTGAGTACAACGATCTTGGTGGTGCCTGAGGCGTCACAGGCAAGGCCGGCGAGGGCGGCGCGTTGCGGGCCCTGGTCAGGCAGGGCCAGATGGCTTCCATCGTCAAGGTAGAGAGCAGTGAATGGGCCTGGGGTGGCGGAGATGCCGACAGGCCGGCTGTCCAGGGTCAGGCATCGCAGGCGGACCCCGTAGGGGGTTCTCATGGCGGAGACGGTCAGCGGCCGGCCTGCCTGCTCGCCGTCGCTGACGTCGTGAAGGCGCAGTGTGGCATCGTCGCCGATCACGGCGATGATCTGCCGGCCGCCGACGGTCACGATGTCGGCGTCGAGGTAGACGGGCGCCTTGCTGCCGCTGCTCACGTCGCTGCCTGCGGTGGGACCGTCGCCGGTTGGAGCGGGGTTCAGGTCGAGGATGTTGACGCGGCCTTCAGTGCTCGAACCTTGGACGGCGATGATGGACCTGGTCGAGGTGTTCGGTGGGCTCACGGCGACGTGTGACGCGTCCTGCGTGAAGTCGGTCATCGTGTCGCCGGCTGGCAGGCCGGTGAGCAGGTCCACGAGACGGACTCGTCCGCCGCTGGACAGGACGGCGACAGGCCGCTCTTCGACCACGGTGCAGGCCAGGCCGCCAACAGAAGCGACCCCGGTTGGGTAGGACGACACTGGTTCGGGCTGTTGCGGGAGCCACAGTTGCAGCAGGCCGCGCTCATCGACGGTCACCGCGTGCGGCTGGTCTGCCAGCCGGGTCCAGCCGACTTGGCTGATGTTCGCGGTGGGGCGGGGCTGCCCGATCTGTTGCCGGGTGGCCAGGTCCCAGAAGCACACGGTGGCGGCTTCGCCTCCGCTGCCTGTCACCGCTATCGGCGGCCCGTCGGTGCTGATCGCGATGCTCGAGACGTAGCAGGAGTGCCCGTCGTTGAACTTCGCGATGCGTTGCCCGTCCGGGACGCTCCACAGCAGCAGGTATCCCTCCCGGGTGCCGGCGAGCGCGACGCCGGTGCCGGCGACGTGTCCGACGGCGACCGAGGTGAGGTGGCCCGCGGGTCGGGGGATGTCGTCGGGATCGGTGGCAGTGAGCAGGTCGCCAGTGGCGGTAGCCCACACGAGCGCTTGTTGCTCGGTGACCGCGGCGATGATCTGCTGCCCGTCAAGGTCCGCGAACGTGGCATCGCGGTAGAAGTCCTGTTCGCCGTCGCTCATCTGGCGGGCCTGGACCGTGCCTTCGAGCATGTCGATCGTATGGACAACCCCGTCCTGGTCGAAGCACAACCCGACCTGCCGCCCATCGACTGACGCCACCGTGGTCGCGGCGATCAGGTGGTCCAGCTGGTAGATGTGCTGCAAGCCCAGGTTCAGCGGCGGACCAGCCGCCCAGCTCGGTAGCCACGATGCGGGCCGGCGGGTGCCCAGCTGCCGCGCCGCGACCTTCTCCCCACGGCGCAGCAGCTCGACCATCAACGCGGCCTGCCACAGGTTTTCTGGGCCATCGGCTGTCGAGCGTCGCGCGGCCCGCCATGCCGACAGCAGCGTCCTGCCCTGCGGCGTGGTGTCCGAGCCGAGCGCGGCCAGCACATCACGGCGGGAAGCGTCGAGGAGATCGAGTTTGGCTGCCGAGAAATCGTTCATCGCCGCCGCTTCTAACCTGAGACCGAATCCTGCGGAAGGATAGCGGGGGAGGGCGACACCTCACGGTACGTGCCGGCCCGCCGGAACATCTTCGAGACGATCTGCTGCGCGGTGAGACAGCCGCACCGCCCGCTGGGAGCGGCGACGGACGCCGCCGAAGCGGAACCCTGAATGATGGCCTTCTGGCTGGGTGCGTACTGGAGCGCCCAGCCAGAAGTCTTGTCCGGAATCCTCGAACGGCCGGAGCGGGGTGCCGGGCGCGGCGGTGATCAGGCTGTTTTATTGTCGGATCATGCCTGATGCGACACCGACGGGGCGGCTCGAACGGCCCGATACGACGATGTCACTCGATGCTACGCATGCAAGGCTGCCGATATCGATCCGTTGTGAAACTTCACCAGTGCGATTGAGGTTGCCGCGTGGGATTATTCGGTCCTGATCCGGTCGTCGAGGCGGATCTGCTCGCGAAATTGATTACGACGAGTCCGCGGGCGAAGAAGAACCTGGCCAAGCAGCAGGAAGCTGTTCGAAGCGGGCTCCGCGACGGTGAGCTGCTGCTGGCGCTGGCGGTCGACTCCCGCAAGGGTGAAGTCGTCGTGGTCACCAGCAAGAGGTTGTTCATCGTGGCGCGTGGGCGGCTTGACCGCGTCGTGGAGCGCGAACGTATTTCCCGGACCCGCCTGGCCTCGATGTCGAATGGCACCTTCGTCACCTTCATCGACGGTCCGGGGATCATGGTGGAGATCGGAGCCAGGGAGGAAGCCAACCGCCTGGCGGGCGTCATCGACAGATATCTGCTGGAGTCTCAGGTGGGACCGCGGGACATACCTATTCTGTTCCCGGACTTCTATCAGAACATCCTTCAGGCCACCGGCAAGCCCGAGACGCCCGAGAACTTCGTCCACCTCATCGACAGGGTCTCCCGGATGCTCACCGCGGGCAGCGCCATCGCCTACTTCGAGCAAGCAGGCGATCACGCGGCAAAGGCTCGTTTCCTGGCCGAGTTCGGCAGCAACGACCGCGAGGGCGAGTTCTATCTCAACATGCCCGATCTGATCATCGACTTCCTGTGGGCGTGGAGTCCCGAGTGCCACGATTCGCTGAGGCGATCCGTCACCAAGATTCACGATCTGCTCACGGGGCCGGACAGCTTCCTCTGGGAACCGGGCGACAAGGTCACGCCCTGGGACGACGGAGGCGAGTAGGCCGCGCATGGTGCAACCGGACCTCAGCCACGTGTCGGCGACGGCGATGGCCCAGCAGGGCCTGCGGCTGCTCGAGGACTTCCAGGGCACGCAGCAACTCGATCAGCTGAGTCAGGCGATCGAGCGCCTCCGGCAGGCGGCGTTCGGACTGCCCGCCGGCAGCGCCCGGCAGTGCCTCGTCCTCAGTGAGCTCGGGCGGGCTCTGCGCCGCCGGCACGAACTCACCGGCGCCGAGGTGGACCTTGAGGAAGCCATCCCGGCTTTGACAGCCGCCTGCATGACACCGGAGGAAGGCTGTCGCCACCTGTACCTGAACAATCTTGCGAACGCCTACGCCGACCGCTACGAACGAACGACGTCACTGGCCGACCTCGATCGTGCGGAGGCGGCGTTGCGGCGGGCGCTCGAGTTGGTGCCACACGATGACCCGGCGCGCAGCGTGATCGTGTCCGGGCTGACGTCCGTGCTGTCATACCGGTACCAGCGTGACGGCGATGTCCGGGTCTTGGACGAAGCGGTCGCCGTGTGCCGTGACGTGGTCACCGCTGACCTGGCAGCGCCCGCGCAGCAGGCACTGGCGATGTATCACCTGGCCGGTGCCCTGCACGAAGCGTACGAGGCCCGCTCGGACATCGAGTTGCTGCACGAGGCCGAGGACTGGGCGCGACGCGCGACCGACGGCACGTCGACCGACCCGGACAGTGCCATGTACCTGGCCAAACTGGGGTCGATCCTGACGAGGCGGGCCGAGGTCGAGCGAGATCCGGAACGGCTCACCGAGGCCGAGATCGTGCTGGCCGCCGCGGTGCTCGGCACCCCGCCGGAGCATGTGCGGTACGCGGGATACCTCAACGAGATGGGCAACGCCGTCTACGCCCGGTTCAAGTTCACCGGTGAGCTGACGCAACTGGACAGGGCGCTGGAGATCTTTCAGACGGTCGTGGCGATCGGTGCCGAAGGCGGCATCAACGAGGCGGGTCAGCTGATCAACCTCGGCAACATGCTGATGCAGCGTTTCGCACTGTCGCCGGAGCTGGCCACCCTCGACAACGCCATCAGTGCCTTCGACCGCGGCGTGCGGATGTTCGGCGAGGATGATCCCTTCCTGCCCATGGCCCGCTCGGTGTACGGCGGAGCTCTGCTCGAACGCTCCCGGCACAGCGACATCGCCGGGCAACCGGAGAGGTTCCTGGAGTTCGCGATAGCCGAGCTGCGGCGGGCGGACCGGGCGCAGACCGGATACGCCGAGCACCGGCGCACCATCCGAAATAATCTGGCCATCGCCCTGCACGAGCAGTTCAAGCACTCGGCCCACCTACCTGCGCTGGAGGAAGCCGAATCGCTGTTCCGCGCGATCCTGGCTGTCTCGTGTGACGACATCGCCGGCCGCCTGGCCACCGTGAACCTGGCCGCTGTCGTGACCGACCGTCCCGGTGCCGGCGAAGACGCATGGGATGAGGCAGGGCGGCTGCTGCGGCGTGCCGTCGAGATGACGGCGCCAGGCCACGTCGACCGCGTGCGTGTGCTGCGCAATCTCGGCGTCCACCTGGGCGAGATCGCCAGGCGGAGGGCGGATGCCGCCGCCGGCGCCGAAGCGACCGAGATCTTCGAGCAGATCCTGTCGATGCCCACGGCATCGTCGGACTCGCGCGTGCGCGCCGCGGTCACGATCGCCGAACTCGCCGCGTTCACCGGCGACTGGACCGCGGCCACGCAGGCCTACGGCCGTGCGGTGGACCTGCTCAACGCGACCGCCGTCGCCGCGCTGTACCGCGCCGACCGGGCGCACGCGCTGAGCCGGTTCTTCGGCCTGGCCTCCGACGCCGCGGCATGCGCGCTGAACGCCGGCCAGCCGCGTCGCGCACTCGAACTACTCGAACACGGCCGCGGCGTACTGCACGGCCAGTCGCTGGCCGTCCAGTCGACGCTCGCGGCGCTGCACGAGACCGCCCCGGACCTCGCCGACCGTTTCGAGCAACTGACCCGCGAACTCGATGCGAAGCCCGCCGGCGACGACATGAACCTCCCCGAGGAGGTCGTCTCCGCGCTGATGGAGCAGCGCAGACGTGCCGCCGGTGAACGCGACCGCATCGTCGAACAGATACGGGCAATCGACGGGTTCGTCGACTTCCTGCGCGCGCCGCGAGCCGATGACCTGCTCGGTGCCCTTCGCTGCCACCCTGTGGTGGTCCTCAACGTCAGCCGGCACCGCTGCGATGCTCTGATCCTGCGAGGCGGAGCCGTCGAGGTCGTGAAGCTGCCGCGCCTGCAGTCGGACACGCTGATCAGGCAGGTGATCCAATTCCTCGGCTGCCTCGAAACCGTGCGCGACACCAACCAGCCGCCCGCCGAACGCGACCAGGCGGCCGCTGCCATCACGTCGATCCTCATCTGGCTGTGGCACAGCACGATCGAGCCGGTTCTCGACGCACTCGGATTCACGGGGGCGCCCGGACGCGGGCAGCACTGGCCGCGGGTCTGGTGGTGTCCCACCGGCCTGCTCACGTTCCTGCCCCTGCACGCAGCCGGCCGCCACCCCCACACCTTCGGCTCCAGTGGGCGAGCCGGAGGGGCACTGGGCAGTTTCGCGCCGGCCGCGGCCACGATCGACCGCGTCGTGTCGTCCTACACGCCGACGGTGCGCAGCCTCATCAGCGCCGGTGCACGTGCGTCGTCCCGGCCGGGTGCCCGCGACGGCGCACCGCGGGTGCTGGCGGTCGCCGTACCGCGGGCAGCAGGCTGGCCTGAGATTCCGCGAGCGGCCGACGAGGTCGAGGTGGTCCGCCGCCGGCTGGGTACGGTGTCCGTGCTGAGCGGCGCGCAGGCGACGCGCGCCAACGTGCTGGCCCAGCTTCCCCGCCACCAGTGGCTGCACTTCGCCGGACACGGCGTCCAGGATCCGTTCCGTCCGGACACCGGCGAGCTGATCACCGTCGACAGCCGCGACAAGGGCGCTGTCTCCATCGCCGACGTGGCAGGTCTTCGGCTGCCGGACGCTCAGCTGGCGTTCCTGGGCGCCTGCGACACGGTTCGCGGTCAAGTGCTGCTGGCCGACGAAGCGATGCACATCGCCGGAGCGCTGCAGACCGTGGGATTCGCGCACGTCTTGGCGAACATGTGGGTGGTGTCCGACCGGCTGTCGCTCGAAGTCACGGACACCTTCTACGCCCGGATCGTCGAACAGGGCGCCGGGCCCGGCGCCGCCGCACACGCCCTGCACGACGGCGTGCGACTACTCCGCGGGCGGCTGGAGCAGTTGCCCGGCACGGCGCACGAGCGGCGGTTCGGTCCGATCCTGTGGGCCACGTTCGTGCACCTCGGACCCTAGCGGGCCCGCCGACCAACGGCCGGCGTGGAGATGTCAAGGAGGACGATGACCGAGAACGACCGCGACGACGCTGCGCCGGACGACTTCCGTGGCTCGGCGCCTGAACCGGACATCTGCCCGGAGTGCAAGAGCCGGCCACCGAAGCACATGGTGTTCTGCCGCAGCCGCGACGACGGCGAAGAACGGACCAACCGTGCCCGCCGATGAACCTGGTGCCGCCGCCACGCAGATGCAGCAGAAGCCACACTGGGTCGTGCGCTACCCGCTCGGCTCCGTCGACGCGATCCGCTCGATGGGCACCGTCACCGCGCCGGTCCTGGCCGGGTTCGCCCTGGCGACCCTGGCTCTGCTCGCGACCGGTGACGAGCCGCCGAGGTTCGCGGGACTGGCGATGGTGGCGTTCGCGGTGGGCGCGATCCTGTTCGTCTTCTGCCTGCAGTTCACCACCATCGCGCTGCAGTACTCCGCGACGCCGACGGACAGGCTGGCGTGGCTCGGAGACGACGCCACGGACCCGGAAGTCGTGGCACGCGCGCATGACGTGCAACGCCTCGACCATCGGCTACAGGGCAGGTACATGGTCCGGGCGAAGCTGACCTACGACCTGGGCGTGCTCGGCCACCTGGCCGGCCTGCTCGCGCTCGTCGCCCCGGTGGATCTTTACTCGTGGCGCAGCGTCGGGTTCGCGGTCGTGGCCGTCGGGTTCGCTCTCGAACTCGTCTGGATCGTCGGCGGGTGGCTCGGCTGGCGCCCCCGCTGGCTCCTGCCCGGCTATCGGGACGTGGGGGGCTGAGGCAGGATCCCCAGGCGGGGCGCGTCTCATGGAGGCCAGAATTATTGTGTTTCAAGATGGTCTGGTGCAAATTACTCCCGTCGGGCCGGGATGATGGAGGAGTGCCGGTAGTGAACGGTTTCCGGGCCGGGCGGACAAGGAGGCGAACTTTGTGAAACCGTGGACCCACTTTTCCGTAGTGGCCGAGACCAGGAGACTGTGGCGGATCACGTTCGACAACCCCCCGATCAACCTGGTCTCCCCGGAGACGCTCACCGAGCTCCCGCGTCTGGTCGACCAGCTGGCGGTCGATTCGGAGCTGCGTGTGGTGGTGTTCGAATCGGGGAACCCGGACTACTTCCTCAACCACTACGACACCTCTCGGGTCGCCGAGACGCCCAGGGAGCTCGGGGCGAGCGGCTACCCGCTGCTGATCGACGCCAGCACGCGCCTGTCGCGCCTGCCCGTCGTCTCGATCGCGAAGATCCGGGGACGGGTCAGAGGCGTGGGCAGCGAACTGACCCAGGCGATGGACATGCGCTTCGCCAGCGTAGGGGCACTGTTCGGCCAGCCTGAGACCGCCAACGGCAACCTGCCCGGCGGCGGCGGTCTGGAGCACCTGCCGCTGCTGCTCGGCCGCGCGCGTGCCCTGGAGGTCGCCCTGTCCAGCGACGACTACCCGGGCGAGCTGGCCGAACGGTACGGATGGGTCAACCGCACGGTCCCCGACGGGGAGCTCGACTCGCTGGTCGACGACCTCGCCAGGCGGATCTCCTCGTTCGACAAGGAATCGATCGCCGCGGTGAAACAGCAGGTCAACAGGTATACCCTTCCGTCCGCGGACGATCTGAAGTCCTCCTATGACCTCTACCTCTCGTCCTTCGGCTGGCCGGGATCCAAGCGCAGGCTGCCCGCCGCCAGCGCTGCCGGACGCAACCAGCCGGGCGACTACGAACTGCGCCTGGGATATCACCTCGGGCGCCAGCCGGACGTCGATTCTCCATGAAACCTCTGGTAGAGGCGTGGTCTTCGCGGAGACCGAACGCGGTTCCCGCTCGACGGCCCGGTCACTGGTACTACGCTGGTGGCGGCGGAGAAATCGGAGGTCAGGGCTGCCGAGCCGGTGCTCCTCGGCAAAGGGCCCCGGTCGGTCGCTCCGCATAGGAGACATTCGACATGACTGCGGGCCGAGCGCTGTATGGTCGTCGCGCCGAGTGCGAGGTGCTCGACCGGCTCTTGAGTGAGGTGAAGCAGGACAGGGGCGCTACTGTCGTGCTGCGTGGCGAGTCCGGCGTGGGCAAGACCGCGCTGCTGGACTATCTGGCAGAAAAAGCTTCGGCCCTGCGAACATACCGCGTATCGGGCGTGGAGTCGGAGATCGAGCTGGCGTACGCGAGCCTGCAGCAACTCTGCGCGCCGATGCTGGATCGCCTGGACCGCCTGCCCGAACCGCAGCGTGATGCGCTCCGTGGCGCGTTCGGACTCGACGAGAGGGCTCCTCCCGACCGGCTGCTGGTCGGTCTGGCGACGCTGACCCTGCTGTCCGAAGTGGCCGCTGATCGACCACTGCTGTGTCTGGTCGACGACTTCCAGTGGCTCGATAGGGCATCAGCGCAGGCCCTGGCCTTCGCCGCGCGGCGGCTGGCGGCCGACCCGATCGGCCTGGTCTTCGCGGTGCGCGTGCACGACGACGGCTACCAGCAGAACGACAGCGAGTACCGGCCCGGCGAGATCGAGCTGGCGGGGCTGCCGGAACTGGTGGTCGGGGGTCTCGGCGACCGGGACGCGCGCACACTGTTGGCATCGGTGGTGCCCGGACCGCTCGATGAGCGGATACGTGAGCGGATCCTCGCCGAAGCCCGCGGCAACCCGCTGGCCTTGCTGGAACTGCCAGGCGAGCTGACTCCGCCGGAACTGGCCGGAGGATACGACCTGCCCGGTGGCCGGCCGCCGATCAGTCGGACCAGCCGGATCGAGCGGGGCTACCTGCGGCGCTTCGACGGCCTTGCCCCACAGACCCGACAGCTGCTGCTGGTGGCAGCCGCCGAACCCCTCGGCGATCCAGCCCTGCTGCGCCGTGCCGCATCCCGGCTGGCCCTGCCTGCCGACGCCGCGGCGCCCGCGGAGGCAGCTGGGCTGATCACGGTGGGCGCCCGGGTGCGCTTCGCCCACCCCCTGGTGCGCTCCGCCGTGTATCGCTCCGCCGCACCGGCGCAACGCCGACAGGCGCACCTGGCGCTGGCCGAGGCGACCGACCGCCGGACCGACCCCGACCGGCGTGCCTGGCATCTCGCGGCGGCGACGGCGGTGCCGGAGGAGTCGGTCGCCCAGGAGCTGGAGCACTCGGCGCAGCGCGCCAGGTCCCGTGGTGGCGCCGCGGCCGCCGCGGCCTTCCTGCAACGGGCCGCCGAGCTCACGCCCGACCTGCGCCGTCGAGGAGAACGCGCCCTGGCCGCCGCGCAGGCCGCGGGCGAGGCAGGCGCTCCGGCCGCGGCCAAGGACCTGCTGGCCATGGCGCAGCTGAGTCCGCTTGACCGGCTGCAGCAGGCCCGGTGCGAACGCCTGCGTGCGCAGCTGGTGTTCTACCGCAGCCGTGGCAGCGACGCGCCGGACCTGCTGCTGCAGGCCGCGCGGCGACTCGCCCCACTGGACGCGGCGATGGCCCGGGAGACGTACCTTGAGGCGTTGCTGGCCGCCATGTGCACCGGCACCGGACAGCCGCAACCCGAGGTCGGCGTGCGCGCCGTCGCCGCCGCAGCCCGGACGGTGCCGGTCGAACCGGGCTCGCAACAGGCCGCCGATCTCCTCCTCGACGGGCTCTCGACGCAGTTCACGCAGGGATTCCCGCAGGCGGTGCCCACCCTGCGGCGGGCGTTGGAGGTGTCCGGCGCCGGCCATACCGGCCTCACCCTGGTCTGCCTCGCCTGTTCGCTGGTGGCGATGGAGCTGTGGGAGGACACGGCGTGGCTGAACCTGCTGGAACGCGAAGTTCGGGTGGCCCGGCAAACGGGCACGCTGAGCATGCTCCCCGTGGCGCTGGACTATCTCGCCAGCTACCACATCCAGGCCGGGGACTTCACCGCCGCGGCCGCGTTCAACGACGAGTCCGTCGCGCTCGACGCCGCCATCCGGGTGTCACCCCCGCCGTACTCCCCACTGATGCTGGCCGCCTGGCGGGGAGACCAGCAGACCACTGCCCAGCTGACCCGGCTCGGCATCCAGGACGCGTCCCCCCGGGGCGAAGGCAGCGCTCTGGTGCTGACGGAATACGCCGCCGCGGTGCTGGACAACGGGCTGGGCCGTTACTCGTCGGCACTGGCGGCCGCCGAGCGCGCCATCACCGGGGACGTTCTCGTGGCCAGGTCGTGGACGCTGACGGAACTGGTGGAGGCCGCCGCGCGCGAAGGGCGGCGCGATGTCGGCGAACAGGCGCTGGAGCAGCTCGCGGAGCGAACCCAGGCAAGCGGCACGCAGTGGGCGTTGGGCAGCGAGGCCCGCTCGCGGGCGCTGCTGAGCGAAGGTCCGCCAGCCGAGGAACTCTACCGCGAGGCGATCGACCGGTTCGGGCACTGCCGGATGTACGCGCACCTGGCGAGGGCACACCTGGTGTACGGCGAGTGGCTGCGCCGTGAGAACCGCCGGCAGGACGCCCGAGAGCACCTCCGCCGCGCTCACGACATGCTCACGGCCATGGGCGCCGAAGCGTTCGGTGAACGCGCCCGAAACGAGCTGCTCGCCACCGGCGAGGCGGTCCGTAGGCGCTCGGCGGACACGGTTTCAGACCTCACGCCCCAGGAGGCCCTGATCGCCTCCCGTGCCCGCGACGGGCGCACCAACCAGGAGATCGGCGCCGAGCTGTTCATCAGTCCCCGCACCGTGGAGTGGCACCTGCGCAAGGTCTTCGCGAAGCTTGCCATCAACTCCCGCAGGGACCTGCGCGAGGCCGCCCTCGACACCAAGCTGAACGGCGCGCGGTAACGAGAAACGTCCGGCACCGCCACGCTGGATAACACCCGGGTCAAGCGCAACACGCCGAACAACTGCGCCCCGCCAAACAGCGTCCCCGGCTGAGCGAATGCGCCGAATGTCCACCGTCACCGGGCGGCCTTCAGGGCCGCCCGGCGGACTACGCTCCGGCTCATGACCGTTATCTCCGTTATGCTCGCGGTGCCGGACGCCGCGGGGGCGTCCGCCTGGTACCAGCAGGCCCTCGGCGCCACCGAGCTGTGGAACCTCGGCTCCGTCATCGGCTTGGAGCTTCAAGGCGCGCCGTTCTTCATCGCCGAGCCCGAGAACAATGGGTGGCAATGCCCAACGGTGCTTGGTAGCACCACAACACGGATAGAAGTGTTCGTCGATGACCCGGACGCCGTGGTCGGCGGTGCCGCTGAGGCCGGAGCCGACTACCACGATCCCGTGCGCGACCACACGGCGCCATGGGGCACGCACCGGCAAGGCGGCTTCTTCGATCCGTACGGTCATCTCTGGCTCGTGGGGGACAAGTCGCCGCTGCGACGTCATCGATAGCTGATCCCGGCGCGCGCGACCAGACCATGCCGGTGCCGGCATGGCGAGAGACGTCCGAATCTGCCGCGAAGCGCGCGACTACCGGCCCCCTGGGAACGACCTGACCTGCGCTTGGTCCTACTGGTTGGCGTGAAGTGACGCGGCAGGTCGGTCGGTGCCCAGCAGGGGCGGTGAGGCTCCCTCGGTCGCCAGCAGTCCGGTGCGGTAGACGGCGGTTGCCTCCGCATGTCGTCCGAGGTGGCTCAGGAGATCGCCGAGCAGTCGACAGGTGACCGCGAGTTCCAATGCGGCGTCGGCCTGTTCCAGCAGCGCGACCGCCGCGCGGTAGTGGTTTTCGGCCGTGACCGCGTCGCCTTCGGTGACCAGGAGAAGGCCGAGCTGGCGGTGGATGTCCGAGACGGCCATGAGATCGTCGGCCGGGTCGATGGCGGCCAAGGTGTTGTTCAGCAGGATCTTCGCCTCGTGCGGATGGCCTTGCCGACGCAGCACGTCGGCGATCTCGCAGTCGAGCCGCAACACCTGGAAGGCCGCTCCGGCGGCGACCAGCACCTCCCGGGCGGCCGCGAACTCCCGGGCCGCCTCGTCCAGCTTCCCGGTGCGGGCATGGGTGTAGCCGAGGGACCAACGGCAGTAGCCGAGTTCGGTGCGCAGGTCGAGCCGGCTGTAGAGGTCGTGCGCCTTGGCCAGCGACGCCTCCGCGAGCGAGGGCTTGCCCTGGGTGAGGTAGGTGGCGGCGACGCGGATATGCATGGCTGCCACCCGTTCCGGATCGGACACGCGCGGTGCCAGCGCGATCGCGACTTCGGCCGCGCGTGCCGCGTCCGCGTGCAGCCCGAGCTGGGTATAGGGGCTGACCAGGCCGCTGTGAAGCAGCAGGACGGCGTCGGGATCGGTCAGGTCGGCCCGTTCGAGGGCGTCGATGGTGCTGGTCAGCAGGAAGACGGCTTCACGCAGGCGGCCGGCCAGGGCGTGGCAGGTGGCCTGCCCCACGATCGACGGGACCCGCGTCGGCAGCGGATGTTCTGCCAGTTCTCGTTCGGCGGCGGAGTAGTGCGCGATGGCCTGGGTCAGTTCCCCGGCCTGCTGTGCGCATCGCCCGAGGCCCTGCAGCGCGAGGCCGACCAACTCGGTGAGGCCCGCCGCGCTGGCCCGCTCGTGCACCTGCCGGTACGCGGCGACGGCGACGGCGGGCGCTCCGGCGGACCAGTGCCGTCGCGCCTCGGTCAGGTGCAGCCGCAGCTCCGCGGCGAGTCCGGCCGGGATGCCGGTAGCGAGTTCGTCGTCGTCGATGCCGAGGCGTTCGGCGAAGAACCGCAGCGCCTCCGCTGACGGGCGACGGTGGCCCAGTTCCACGGCCGAGACGTAGGCGGGCGTGTACGCAGGTTCGGCCAGCCGACGCTGCGAGAGCCCTCGTGCGGTTCGGGCCGCGAGCAGGCGAGCCCCAACACTGTCCGACACCTCGCCAGCCTCCACTCCCGCAATGTGACACATCTGCACTTGTCTATTGACAGGGGCCTCTGTCCACTGACAATCAACAGATAGCACAACTGTAGTTGCCACGCCTGTTGACACTCCCGCCAGGCAGCTTCCCGACCCCCACGAAAGGACGGATTGCGATGCGTACCCCCCGCTTCGCTGTGCTCACCGTGGCCATGACGGTCCTCATCGGGCTTTCCGCAGTCCCCGCCGCGAGCGCGGCCCCCGACTCGGAAGTGCGCCAGGTCAGCGGTGCCCTGCGCGGCGCCGCCGCGGTCGCCGCCGCCGGCGACGCCGCCGACGCCTTCCGCGATGCCACCACGCTGCGCCGCCAATCCGCGCAGAACATGACGGCCGCTGCAGCCCAGCTGCACAACTGGTGGGGCGTCTTCCCCTCGGCCACCTGGACCGGCATGACCGCCACACACACGCTGAACCCGAACTTCCGGCTCAGCAACGCCGCCGACTACCTCTACTCGCCGACCATGAAGCCGCCGCACGGCTCCTGCATCGAGGTCGTCACGGTGCACACCCGCACGTACGCACAGGTGTGGGCCTGGAACTGGTGCGGACCCGGGGCGCCGGCCGTCACCATGAACATCAACAGCACGTTCCTCGCGAAGTACGCCACCACCGTCAACGGCCGCCAGGCATACACGGTTCGCATCCGGCAGACCAACGCCGCGACCAACACCTGGACGGCCACGCTCTACAACTACAGCACGGCGGCGTGGGACACCATGTACACCAGCTCGGGCACGGACCGCAGCGGCTGGCAGCAGGGCTGGGACATGTTCGAGTTCTACTCCAACACCAACCCGGCCGGGCGCACCTACATCTGCGACGACATCGCCGCCGCCGGAGTGGCCTTCGAGGGCAGCTCCATCACCGTCCTGTCGGGCAGCACCTGGATTCCGGCCGGCACCGGCAACTCCACCTGGATGCCGTCGGCCAGCCCCAACCCCAGCGCGTACAAGTGCCCGGCGCTCAGCTTCAACATCCTCCACGCCAACGACAACTGGCTCGTCCACGAGTAACCGGGGCCGAACTCCCGGTGCGGTCCCGGCCTCCGCGTGATCACGGCGGGGGCCGGGAGGGACAGATCCTTCCGCCGAACGTCGAGGTGGCTGCAGAAGCCCTGACTCCGCCGATGACACTCCTGCAAAGTCGTGAAACTCGGGGACGGGGAACCAGCCGGCGCTATTCCGGCCCGTGGAGTCGGCGTCTGCCGCCACAATTTCTCGCTTCGAAGGCAATGTCGGTGTGTTCGCTGGAGAAGTCGTCACACTTAGGTGCCGACTGGTCGCTTTAGCGTGACGAAACAGAGGACATTGCCGACCTCATTCATCGATGAAACTGATAAGCGTGCGAATTCCTCTGGGACTGATCATCGGTGGCGTGGTCGTCGTTGTCGCCACCAGCGTCGGTATCGCCTCTTGTTCAGGCAGTGACGACGACGAGAACACGGCTGCCCCATCTCCCGCGCCGCCGGCGAAGGTCCGCGTGGAACTGGTGAAGGTGATGAGCACCGCCACCGAAGATGACCTGGGTGACGACGAGTTCTACGTGCTTGGCGGGGCCAGCCTGCCCGCAACGCAGTACGCGCCGGCGGCCGCATGGGGCAACGTCGCCCCACCCATCGAGATCGCCAGCGACGGTGCCTGGCACGACTTCGACCAGGGCAAAGTCTTCTTCGACGGACCCGCCGCCGGTGTGGACGCAGTGCACATCTCCGCCGTCGCCTACGACGAGGACAGCGACTCGCAGGACTGGAGCGACACGGCGCAACTCACCTCCGCCATCGGCGGCCGCCTCGCCAAGGTCAATGGCAAGGTCGGCGCCGGGGGAAAGGCGGCAAGTGCCGCCGGCGACATCGCAATGATCGTCGAGGGGATCCGCAGCTTCGACGCTGATGACGAGCTCGGCCAGTACGACAACGACATTCCGGTTCTCGGCCCCGAAACCGAGATTCTCACCTGGAAGATCGACCACGACGCGGGCTTTCTGGGCTCGTCATACCATTACGAGGTGCAGCTGAAGGTCACGCGCTATGTGTGACGCCAGCGGCTCGTCCCGCGGCGACTGGACCAGGTACACCGATGCGGCACCCCGGGGCGGGTGAGCTGGGCCGCTGATTGCCCAAGAGCGGAGTCTGGGCTCAGTCGTCTGTTCCGAGACATACCCACCTGGGCGGAGGCGGGGAGTTCGAGCAAGCCCACTCCGGATTTCCGTACCAGGTATCCCCGGTCCGCGGGTTGGCGAAGGTCCAGCCCTCGCCGGTCGGGCCGACAGGGTCGGGTGCCTGCACGGCGGACGGCCCGAGATCTCCGTCCGGGTGCTGGCAGTAATACCAGCCATCACCTGCATACGGATTATTCGGGTTCAGCCACGGACAGGCGTTGAGCACGCATTGCCATTCGTGCTGCCTGTTGTAGGAATCATCGCCAGGAAACAACTGGTGGCACTCGGTGATGGGGTCGGCGGCCCTTGGCGGCGACGCGGCTACCTGTGAAAACATCATGACAGCGCTCAGGACAGTTGCGATCATCTCGCACCTCCATCGGGATAGCGCAGCTACCATCATGTCCCACGAAAGCCGAGCAGCGCCGGCGGTTCGAGTAGGAAGGCCGGCCCCTGGGCCGACCGATCCCGGTGCCCGAATCGCAGTCCGCCCAGGCCGGACATGCAGCCCGGGATCTGCGATCTGAGGCGCCAGCCCCACGGTGACGCTCGCCGTGTCAGCTATGAGCTGGAGCGTTCCGCTGGGCCGACGGTCTCACGCGCCTCGGTCGCACCGGGTGCTGACCCATACGGTCTGGTCACCGTTCAGGTGCACCCCGCCGCGATCCATGTGATCGCCGTGGTCAGCTCGCCGGTTCGGTTGCGGCGTAGGCTGCCGGCGCGTTGCGGTAGGCGCGCGTGTCCATCAGCCTGGCCACGGTATCGACCTCGTGAAGCTGCGCCGGGTCCAGCGTCTTCTTGACGGTCAACCGCAGCGTCTCGGCCTCGGGGTCGTCCACCGCGGAGACCTTCACGGTTCCGACCCTGGCGGCGTAGAACTTGTGCTGGTGGCCGCTGCCGGGGTCGAGTGGGCTCCACTCGTCGACGAGCAACGTGTCGGGGTAGCACGTGGTGGCGTCGCATACCTTCTGCCCGACCTGCAGGGGCTGGGCGCAGTCGAGGAACTTGATCGCCGGGACGTATCCCTGCCGGTACGCGGGGGTGGCTGGTTGCGGGTGCGCGGTCATCTGTACGCCGGCTTGCGCGCCGGCCGCCGCGTTGATCCAGGCGTCAGGCGCGCCGGTGAACCTGCCGTCCTCGTAGTCCTCCGGGTATTCGCCCATGTTCCACACGTTGCCGTCGTCGTCCTGGGCGAAGAAGGACAGTTCCTGCTCGTCGAGTTTGCCGTCGTGGAGGTCCCTGTCGATCACCACCACCGTGCGCACTCCGTTGACGACTTTCGTCAGGCCGGTGACGGTGAATTCCTCGTGGTGGGCGACGGGCGTGCCGTCCTGGACGGACCGCCCGTCGTAGATCATCTGGGTGCCGGGGACCAGGGGGAACCACTCGTTGTCGACGACCGTGGCTTTGGCGAACTTCGCGGCGTCGAAGGGCGCGTAGGGACCGCACGTGTCGAGAGCGGCGCTCGCAGTCGGACCCGCGTGACCGACGGAGGCTTCGGACTGCCCGGCATGCTCGGGGCGCGTGGCGCAGGAGCCGAGTAGCAGCACTGCTACCGCGGCGCCGATGCGCACGGATGTCCGGAGCACCAATGATCATCTCCTGCTTTTCGGTAGGCCGACTTCATGCCTGACTAATTGTCCAGATTCGGGCGATGCGGCACGCCGATCTCTGAAAACTGACACACGAACCGTCCGCAGGCGCGGCTACCAGCTCGATGATCCGGCGACGCCCGCCGAGGGTCCCCGCCCTGCGGGCCACGCCCTCACAGGCGGCTGGTGTTGGTCCCGGGCTGGCGCACCGACTCGACGTTGACCGAGCTGACGACGTCGGCGTTGACGATGTTGGCCACGGCGTTCTGGACGTTGACGCCGAGGTTCTGGATCGCCTGCGCGACGGTGGCCCAGGCCTTGAGGACCTCTTCCTCGTTGACCCGGTAGCCCTTGTTCTCGGCGCCGTCCCCGACCTCGACCTGCTTGCCGATCTTGTCCATGCTCCACGGTGGGCCGGCCGACAGCTGGCGGATCATCCGCCCGATGTCGCGGTGCAGGTCGGCCAGGTCCTCCCCGGCGAACACGATGCGCTTGCCGGCCTGCGTCGTGGCGTCGCTGTCGATCTGGATCGCGCGCTCGTCAGTCATCGCGGCCCGCCGCGGTGGGCTTGCCGAGCGTCTCGTCGGTGCGGCTGAGCAGCGAATCGAAGTCTCCGGTGCGCACGAACTCCGCCGCGCCGGTGCCCGCCGGCATGAACTCGCCCAGCAGTTGCTGCATCTTCTCGGCGGCCTCCGCGGCCGCGGTCCGGGTGAGCCCCAGGATCAGCGACGAGAGCTCGCGGGCCGGATACCGGCGGTAGGCGTCGTCGTGGATGACGAGTTCGATCAGCTGGCCCTGCGGGCCGACCTTCACCGTCACCAGCCGGGTCGGGCTGCTCGCGGTGGCGTTCACGTCCTTGAGCTTGGCCTGCAGCGTGCCCAGGCCGCCGCGCAGTTTCGTGTAGCGCTCGTAGACCTCGTCGAAGCGGGCCATCAGGTCCGGGTTGGCGTTTCTGTCGGCGTAGCGCATGGCGGTCAGAGGCCTCCGAGTCCGGTCAGTTCCATCGTGCCGTCCTCGCGTACGCGGTCCGGTGACTGTCCCAGCGTCAGCGCGGTCACGGCGACGTCGAACCCGTGGCCGTAGCACCATTCCCCGCCCTGGTCCGCGGCGAACACGCGGCCGTCGGCGTCGACAGCGAGCACCGCGCCGTCGTCGTCGAGGCCGATCGGGAACACCGCCCGGCCCAGGCGGCGGCCCAGGTCGGTGAGCACGTCACGGACGCCGGTGAGGCCGTCGTGGCCGATGCGGTACGGGGTGATCCAGTTCTGGGCGCCGCGGCCGCGCACGGTCATCAGCAGCGACGGGCCGAACTCGGCGAAGATCTGGCGGACCGGCGCCAGTGGGGACAGGCCGGTCTCGTCGGCGATCTGCTCGATGACGGCTTCGGCCAGGCTGAGGCGGTCGGCCGGGTCGGGGAACGCCCCCCAGCCGGCCTCGTTGAGCGCCGCCGTGACCAGCGCCGGGAACCGGGTGCCGGGCAGTTCGTTGCGGGGGTGCGGGGTGACGGGGTCGGTGAGGTGCAGCAGGGCACCGTCGAGCAGGCCGAAGTCGACCCAGGCGCGCAGGCAGCCCGCGCACGGCGTCGCGGCTGCAGGCTGCGGGATCGCCCCGTCGCGCAGGTGGTTGAGCTGCACGCGGGCCTGGCCGAGTTCGGTGCGGGCCTGTTCGAGGCTGGTCGGCGGCAGTCCCGTGGCGGCGCGGGTGGCGTCGGCGCGCAGCAGCCAGTCCGACAGCACGATCAGTTCGGCGTGCCGGGACTGGCCGCGGGTCTTCATGCCGCCGGGCTGCGCGCGCAGCCAGGCCGCGACCAGGGGGTGGTGCACCGGTTCGGCGTCGACTTTGGAACCGACCGCGGTCACGGTGCGGCCGTCGTCGAAGGCCAGGACTGCGCTGACGGTCAGTGAGGTGTCCAGGCCGCCGGCGCGGCCCAGCCGCTGCACGGCGCCGACGGCGCGGCGTACGCCACGCCGGGCGGGATCGCGACGCCACTGGTCGTGGGCCTGCTCGGCGGCGATCGAGCCGAAGACGGCCTCCGCCCCGGTCTCCCGCTCGATCAGGACCTTCGCGCCGGAGCCGGGTGCGGCCTGCTGGTCGGCGGCCGGGGTGGCCCAGACGACGAAGGCGTCGGGGAACTCCTGCACCCAGCCACGCCACAGCGGCCCGGCGGGGTTGCTGCTGGACCGTGCCAGGCCGGTGGCGACCTGTTCGGCATCGCGTCGGGTGAACACACTCACCGGGCGAGGTTACCGTGGCCGCAAACGCCTGACCGCCCCCGGATGTACCAGGCACACAGGATTATTCCGTCTAACTGCACACATTGGTCACTGTGCCGCACTGCACAGAACGAGGCCTGCGCGGTGACTGCCCGTGCGGTAGTTTGCAGACTCGGCTGCGGTGCCGAGGTCCGGTCAGGAGGGTTGTGAACTGCTGCTGGCTAACTGTGTATACCTGTTTATGCATGTATGTGGGTGGATGTTAGGGTGCGGTTCGTGACGGTTGTGGTGTGGGAGTCCTGCTGTGCGCGCATGTGCCGGTTGGTAGATTTCCGTGCTCGCTGCGGGTTGAAGGCCGCTGTTCATGGCTGATCTGCGCCCGATCGCCGCGCCGTTCGTGGTGCCAGGTCCGTCGGGAGTAGCGATCCGGACCCGTCTGAAGAACCTCACGGCCCAGGACGAGATGGTGCTGCGGGTGGTGGGTGCGCACCTGGGCTCTCTGGCCGCCGGTGATCTCAAACAGCGTTGTGCTGACGGGCTCGGCCACGACAGCGACCGGTGGGCGCAGCGCAAGCGGGAGTTGACGGGCCTGTCGTCGTCGCGGTGGGCCGGGTCGATCACCAAGGCCACCCACGATCAGTGGGCGCTGGCGCGCCGTGGTCTGGCCGCGCACGTGCAGGGCCTGCAGGCCGGTATCGACATGCTGGCCCACCGCCTGTCCCAGCCGCTCGGGCAGAAGGGCACCAAACGCACGCCGGGCGGGTACCGGTCGCGGCAGGAGTGGCACGCCAAAGCACGACGTCTGGCATGTCTGACAGCCCGGCACGCGGCCGCGGTCGCTGACTACGACAGCGGCCGGGTCCGCGTGGTCCGTGGCGGTCGACGGCTGCTAAACACTCGCCATCATCTCGCAGAGGCCGGACTGACCGAGCCGCAGTGGCGGCAGCGGTGGCAGGCCGCACGCTGGTTCCTGTCCGCAGACGGCGAGTCCGGCAAAAGGTTCGGCAACGAGACGATCCGCGTCACCGATGACGGCCAGCTGTCAATGAAACTGCCCGCGCCGCTGGCCGATCTGGCCAACGCCCCGCACGGCCGCTACCTGCTCACCTGTCGTGTCGGCTTCGCCCACCGCGGGCAGCAGTGGGCCGACCGGATCGCCGCCGACCGGGCCGTGGCATACCGGATCAGTTTCGACCCGCAGCGCGACAGGTGGTATCTGACCGCGTCGTGGCAGTACGCGCCCGCCCCCACCGTCGGTCTGGCGGCTGCTCTGGTCGCGGGGTGTGTCGGCGTGGACGCCAACGACGACCACCTGGCCGCCTGGCACCTGGACGCCCACGGCAACCCGACCGGTGCACCGCGCCGGTTCGGCTACGACCTGTCCGGCACCGCCGATCACCGCGACGCGCAGGTCCGCCACGCCCTCACCCGGCTACTGCACTGGGCCAAAACGTGCGGCGTGAAAGCGATCGCAGTGGAGGACCTGGACTTCGCTGCTGAGAAGACCCGAGAGAAGCACGGGCGTAGGAAGCGGTTCCGCCGGCTCATCTCGCGTTTCCCGACCGGCAGGCTACGGGCCAGGCTCGTCTCGATGGCCGACCAGACCGGTATCACCATCGTGGCGGTCGACCCTGCCTACACCTCGAAGTGGGGCGCCGAACACTGGCACAAGCCCCTAAACACCCCTACCAAGAAGATCACCCGGCATGACGCTGCGAGCATCGTGATCGGACGACGCGCCCAGGGACACAAGGCCCGGCGACGGACGCCACCGCCCCCACCCGACCAGAGCGATCGGATGGGGCATCGGAGCGTCCAGGCCGGACCGGACGTGCCTGGGGGTGAGGGACCCCGCCGCCGCATTCCCGGACCGCGCACACGATGCCCGTCACCGGACTGCGACCCGAAAGCGGGCGACCAGTCTGCCCAACACCGTTCGGGGCACACGACCGAGCCTGTGCAACTCATGCACAGTTCATAGGAACGGTGGAGCCGTGTCTGTACTGCCTTCCCCGATCCCGAATCCGATGGAGCTGCTGCATGTGCCCTCGGAGGTGCGGCCACTGCTGGAGTGGGTCATCGGCGCCGACTGGCCCGATGGCAACGAGGAGATCATCTGGGATCTCGCCGACGAGTGGTTCAAGGCCGCCGACCGGGCATCCGGCCCACTGCAGGACGCCGCCGCCTATGTGACCGACGCCGTATCGGCGGCAGGCGGCACCCAGACCCAGCTCGGCGAGGCGGTCAAGCTCAGCTGGGATCAGCTCGGCGCGACCGCGGACTCTGCGCTGCCGCAACTGATCTCGATCCTGGACGTGATGGGCCAGGTCGTCGAGGCCGCCGGCCAGGACATCCAGGCCGCGAAGATCGAGTTCTGGATCGAGCTGGTCCTGTTCGTCATCGAGGTCATCGCGCTCATCGTGGCGGCGTTCTGCACCTTCGGCGCGGCATCGGCAGGCATCCCGGTGCTGCAGATGGCCACCCAGTACACCATCCGGCAGATCATCAAGAAGCTGCTCAAGGAGCTCGCCGAGAAGGGCATGAAGGAGCTCACCAAGGCCGCCCTCAAAAAGATGATCAAAGAGGGTGCCAAGGAGGCACTGGAGGAGCTGGTCACCGAGACCGCCATCCAGAGCGCGCAGATCGCCGACGGGCATCGCGACGGCCTCGACGGCATGGCCATCGGCATGTCCGGGGTCGCGGGCTTCGCGGGCGGGTTCGCGGCCGCGGGCGTGAACCTCAAACTCGGGCCGGGCGGCGGCTTCGTCCGCAACATGCGCAACGACGTGCTTGCCGAAGTGGCCGGCGACGTGGCGGGCAACCTCGCCACCGGCAATGTCCCCGGCCTGGACGACGTCGGCATGGCGGCCACGTCCGGGGCGCGTTCCAGCATGCTCGGGCAGGGCACCAGCGGCCTGGACAACCTCACCGCGAACATCAACTCGCAGGTCCAGAACCTCAACCAGTTGGCCGGCAACAGCCAGACCCTGCAGAGCGGGCTGACCGCGGATCCTGCCGGCACCGGCGGACAGCCGCTCGGCAACCAGGCCGATACCCGCAGCGCACCCCCCAGCCAGCAGCCCGCCGTCACGACCAGCACGAACACCGGTAACACCCAGCATCCGTCCACCACAGCGTCGTACGGCGGCGGCCCCGTGCAGGGGCCTTCGCTGAGCGGTATCGCGCCACCGGTCGCCGCGGGGTTCGGCATCGACGCCACCACGGCGGGACCGCTGCGCATCGACGCGGCCACCGCCGTCGACGCGACCGCACCACCGCCCGGCCAGCAGGCCGCGCAGCAGGCCGCGACCGCCCAGCAGGCGGCGACGCAGCAGGCCGCCGCCAACGTGCAGGCGGCCAACCAGTCCGCGCCCGCCCAGCAGGCGGCGACGCAGCAGGCCGCCGCCAACGTGCAGGCGGCCAACCAGTCCGCGCCCGGCCAGCAGGCGGGGGCAGCGCAGTCGGGGTCCACCACCGGTACATCGGCCAGTTCCGCGACGACGACCCGTGGTCCCGCCTCGCTTGCGGGCGTGCCGACGCAGGCCACCGGTGGGTTGACCGCTTCGGCAGGCACGCCGGTCTCAGCCTCGACATCCCTGCCGTCGCCGGGCACCTCGACGAGCCCGAGCATCACCACGAACGTCTCCACCAGCACCGCGACGAACCCTGGCGGGATCACCGCAGCCTCGACCGACACCCGGCCGAGCTCCCCGGGCCCGACACCGACCGCGGCCACCAGCACGACTGCATCGACCAGCCACACCACCGCCGGCACGACCGCGGCGAGCCCCGCCGGCACGGGGCTGACGGCCAGCACGCCGACGAACACGAGTTCTTCGACCGGCACACCGACGACCGGCAGCCCCTCTGCCGGCACTCCGACGATCGGCAGCACACCGGTCGGCGCCGCGACGACCGCCACGCCCTCGCCGGCAACCCCCGCCACGGCAACCCCGGCCACGGCTGGCCCAGTGCCGGGCGGTCCCACCAGCACCCACCCCGCAGGCACGACGCCCACGACCGACGGCACGCAGCTGTCGGACAAGGACGCGGCCAGACTCGACCGCGCCGCGAGGATCACCGCGGCCATGCACTGGATGGCCACACACCGCGACACGCTCAGCCCGAGCAACCTCGGCGGCCGAGTGGTCGACCTGGCCCGGGTGCGCCTACGTGCCGAAACCTCCGTCCAGTCGCTCTACAACGACCGGCGTGCCGACCCGGACACCGACGTCGAGGCCGGCCCCGACGTGCGGCAGCGCCAGCAGATACTCACCGACGCGCTGCAGGCCACCCAGGACCGCGACACCCCCGCACCCGGCGGCCTCGACCCGGCCGCGCAACCCACCGACGGCCCGCCACCGGGAATCGAAGACAGCCGGCAGTACGGCGAGCCCGACGGTCACACCATGCCGACGGTGGCGCAGCAGCGCGACTTGGAGGCGTCGCTGCCCCGCAACCCCGACGGCTCCTTCCAGCCCCACGTGTCACCGGACAACGGCTGGGGCGCAGCGTTCGACCCCGTGTCCCCACAGGACGACCCGACCCGCGCGACCGCCTGCGTCGACCGGGCGCTGGCCTTCGCGTCGACCTACGCCGGCCTGCCCCGGGTCGCCGCCGGACGCACCCCGACGCCCGACGGCAGCATCCCGCCGCCACCGCCAGACGGGCACCTGCGCATACAACAGGTCCTGGGCACCGACTTCCAACAGCTCACGCCGGATCTGCGCACACTGAACCCCCGCCTGGCGGCGGCCGCGGTCACCGCGGGCTTCGATCAGCTCGAACTGAGCCTGAGCCAGCCAGGCGCGCAGGGCATTGTGTGCTTCCAGCGCAGCGACGGCACCGCGCACGTCATCAACGTCATCAACCACGACGGCGAGATCCGCTACTACGACGGCGGCACCAGGCTTGGCCGGCCGCCGTTCACCGACGGCGTCACCCGCATGGACGGGCTCGCCCTCGACCCGCAGCTACGCCCCCTCACCGTCGCCGACGCGCCACCGGGTCACTGGGCACCCGCCCCGGACCACAGCAGCCCCGCGCCGGCCACCCCGGGCACCACCCTGCCCACCGCGCCGGACGTGCCGCGCTACACCCGCGACGACCTCACCCCGACCGGGCAGATGGACGGCCGGACCCAGCGCCGCGAGCTGATGCGCGGCGCCGACGGGCTCGACCACTTTCCCGGCGACCCGATCGGCACCCACCGCAGCGACGACGGCCGGCTGCTCGACGGCAACAACCGCTTCTACACCGACGACAACAAGCTGCCACCCGAAGGCGTGGTGGGCAGTGACCTGCCCAACGCCGTCGCCCTGCCGGTGGACACCACCACCGAGGCCGGGGCCGCGTTCGCCGCGGGGGTCACCGCCCACCAGCAGACCAGCAAGCAGAAGGAGACGATCTGGACCACGCAGGTGGTGCCGCTGATCCCGCAGATCACCGCCGCCGGGTTCACCGTCGACCGCAATACGTTCGGGTCCGAGAACCAGAACACCGACGAGTTCTGGCGGGTGATGACGCGGGTGTTGTCCCCGGCCGAGAGGATCGCCCTCCAGCAGGCGCTGACCGACTACCACGACGTCTGCAAGGAACTGGTTCGCGCCAGCGAACGGCTCGGCCTGCTCGCCGGCGACTACGTCACCGAGCAGCTGTATCCGGGAAGCACCCTGGTCACCGGAGGTGTCGACGAGCCGGGCAGGCCTGCCACGTTCGACCGGGTCCTGGTCAGTGCGGGGGACCCGCCGGTCGTGGTCCTCATCGAGGAGAAGGGCGCCGGAGCTGAGCTGGGCACCCGGTGGGTGCCCGACCCGGCCAACCCCGGCGGACCGATGATCAACTCGCAGCAGACGTCGCCAGAGTACGTGCGCGGCGTGCTGGCCATCGACGTCTACCTGCAACCGGTGATGGCGGCCAATCCCGACCTCGCCAGGGCCATGCACGAACTGCTCACCGCGGGCCGGCTGGAGTGCCTGGTCGTACGTGGCCGGCCCGATGGCAGGATCATGGTGCAGCAGGCCACGCTCGACCCGGACCGGCTGCGCGCCGACAGCATAAACTTGGTCGGGTACGAACCCGAGGAGCAGCAGTGACCGATTTCAGGACCGCCGACCCCGCCGCCGTGCTCGCGACGCTGACCGTCGTCCGCGACTGGCAGTGGACCTGGTCGGGCGACGAGGTCCCCGCGCTCATGACGCGCCTGCGCTGGACGACCGTCGAATCGGTCCCCAACGGCCCGATCGTCGCCCGAGCGGCCTGGGATCTCGACAAACCGTTCCAGATGATCAACATCTCGCGCGGGCGGGTCCGCGACCTCGACATCCAGTTCTCGGGCATCAACCACTGGCCGGCCGTCGACGAGGACGCCGCCCCGATCAACGACAGCTTCGTCGAGGTGATTGCCGCGGCCGAGTCGGTGTTCGGCCCCGCCGAGGAGTCGCACCCGGGCAAGACGCCCTCGCAGGTGTGGCACCGGCCCGACTGCGTCGTGCGGATCACCCGCACCACCGTGGGGGTCGGCGCCCACTGGGCCGAGCGCAAGTACTTCGAAGAGGGGCGCAACCTGGACATGAGCGCCCTATGAGCGACTGGAACGACTTCGCCGGCCGGCTGCGCCGCGACCTGGCCGACCTCGCCGACGAAGACATCGTGGTCCTGGTGTATGGCGTCGGCGGCGTGCAGTTCGCGCAGACCCCGCGCCTGCTGCTTACCGAGGCGATTACCGGCCCGGTCCATGCGCCGCCGGTGCCGGAGCAGCAGTACGCGGCGCTGGTCGCACTCGGCTGGAGCCCACCGGACGTGCCGCATTACACGAACTGGCACCTCGAACTGCCCTGGCCCGCCACCTCGGCGCAGTACGACGCCACCACGTCCCGGTTCGTGCAGACGCTGCGCGACGTCCTGAACGTGCCCAGCCCGTCTGACCTGGCGATCAAAGCGTGGAACGACAACACCCACAAGCCGCTGGACCTCGCCATCGCCTTGAGCATTTCTCAGTAACCGGCCTCAGCGCCCAGTGGCGCGCGAGTCTCCACAGACCGGACTGGGCCGACGGGTGCATGGCGTGAACTCGGTGCGGGCTGCCCGCGTTCGGTTCGCCTTCGGCGGGCAGCCCGTTCGATCAACGCACCGGCATGGCGTCGAGCCGCTCCTGATACAGCGCCACCTGCTCCCGCCCGGCATCGGTCGGCGCCGCCGTGTGCGCCTGCTCGGCGAGCGTGAGCGCGTCCTGCCAGTGCTTTCGTGTCCGGCTGGGATGCCCGACCGTCTGCGCCAGCTCCGCCAGGCGCGCATGCACCTCGGCCTGGCCCCACAAGGCCCCGGCGTCGCCGGGGTCGAGCGCGGCCTGGCGCCGACGGCTGGCCAGCGCCTGCCGGAACAGGGTGCGGGCTGCCACCGGGTCGCCCAGGTCGCGCATCCAGTCACCCAGGCGCAGGCAGGATTCGGCCAGGTCCTGGTGTAGGCGGCTGTGCCGGGGCAGCCGGTGGACCAGGCCCTGCGCGACCTCCAGGGCCCGTTCGAGGTGGCCGCGGACTTCCTCCGGCCGGCCGTTCGCGAGGGCGTAGTCGGCCATGCGCTGCCAGGTCGTGCCCAGGTCGCGCTGCGCGTCGATGCTGTCCACGTCCGTGTCGGCCAATTGCTGGGCCAGCGCCAGCGCGCTCACGAAATGCTCCTGCGCGCAGGACAGGTCCGCGGCGGCGAGGTCCATGGCACCCAGCCGCCAGTGGGAGGCGAGCAGCTTGCGCCGGAACGCGACGCTGCTCGGGTCAGCCTCGACGAGTGCGGTCGCGACCGACGCGGCCTCCGCGGTCAGCTGCCGGGCTGGTTCGGTGTCCGGGCCGGAGAATCCGAGGAGGTCGGCGAGGTCGCCGAGGCTGTCGAGCAGGTCGTCGAGCAGGACCGCGTTGCCCTCGTCGGCCTCCACCAGCTTCCGCCGGATCTGCATGGCCTGCTCGATCAGGCCCCGGGCTGCGGCGGTGTCGCCGGCGGCGCGCAGGCCCTCGGCGTGGGTGTCCAGGGACGCGCTGAGGTCGCGCTGCAGCGCGGGCTCGCCGGGTTCGGCGTCGGCCAGGCGCTGCCGGATCTGCAGGGCCTGCCGGGCCGCGTCCAGTGCCGCACCGGTGTCGGCGCTGTCCAGGGCCAGCCGCGCGACCTTCTCCAGGCTCAGGGCCAGGTTGCGCTGGTACGGCACGTCGTCCGGGTCGGCTTGGGACAGCCCGAGATCTATGGCGAGGGCCTGCTCGTAATAGGTCCGCGCTTGAGGAGTGTCGCCGAGCCGGTGCAGGAGCCGCGCCTGCCCGTCCAGCGCCGCGCTGAGCCCGAGCAGGGCCGCCGGGTCCTGCGGCGCGGCGTCGACCGCCTGGGCTGCCCGTGCGACGAGTTCCTCGCCCTTGGCCGCGGCCGCGGTGGTGGCGCCGGTGGCTTCCAGCGCGTCCCGTTCCCGGCTGAGCAGCGCCGGGTATGCGCCGTGGCCGTCGGGCAGGGCCGGGGTGACGTCGCCGAGGAACGCCGCCACGGTGAGTTGCCCGCCGAGGCTGGGCAGGGTGGCATCGGCGAACTCCGCCAGCTCGTCGAACCGACCGGCGGAGGCGAGATGGCGTACGGCCTCGGTGAGGGTCGCGAAGTCGGCCCGGCCCTCGGCGGCGATGCGCCGGCACATGGCCGCGGCTCGCTCATGCCGGTCGAGGCGCTGCACGCCCTGCAACGGCGTCAGGGCCTCCCGCAGCCACGGCTCCACGGCGACCGCTTCGCCGCCGGTGAGCAGGGTGAGGTCCCGCAGCCGGGAGACGTGTCCCGCCGTCGCGGCGTGCTCCTCAGCGGACGCCTCCCGGCCCCGCACCGCGAACGCGAGGTCGCCCGGCGACAGCTCCACCCGGCACACCGCGACCTGCAGCAGCGTCTCCCGTTCCCCCTCGGACAGCAGGCCGAGCAGGTCGTCGAGGAGCATGTCGCGGGCCGCCAGAGCCACCGCCTGCCGGGTCGCCTCGGCGGCGCCGGCCGAGCGGGCGAGCGTCACCTGCTCCTGCCTGGCCAGCCTGCGCAGCCGTGCGGTGACCTCGGGCAGCCGGGCCCGGGTGCCGCCGCGCAGCAGCGCGTCGACGAACTCCAGCAGCCGCGGATGCCCACCCGCGACCTGCAGCACCGTCTCGCGGTCGGCGGGGGACAGTTCGCGCAACGCGGGCAGTCGCAGCAGCATCCGGCGCAGCTCGGCGTCGCCCAGCGGCGGCACCTCGGCCCGCAGCAGCGGCACCTCGACCGGCACCGGGTAGCGGCTCGCCACCAGGATCTTGCCGCGCTCCGCAGCCTCGCACAGCGCCGTGAAGACCTGCTCGAATCCGGGGTCGACGAAGCCTGCGCCGCCCGTGGTGAGGTTCTGCTCGAAGTCGTCGAACACGATCAGCAGCCGCCGCGTACGCAGCGCGGCCGTGATCGCCGCCAGGGCGTGGGCCTGGTCGCCGTGGCCGTCGACGCCGGTTCCGGCGAGGTCGGCGATGAGCTGCTCCGGATTCCACAGGCCCTGCTGCACGACGATCGCCCACGGGTCGTCGACATCGTCCCGCAACCGGTTGACCACGCGGCCCGCCAGGGCGGTCTTGCCGATTCCGGCCGCGCCGGTCAACATCACGCCGTTGACCAGCGGTGACCTGCCGCCGGACGGGACCTCGTCACGCAGCACCCGCGACACGGTGCGCAGCAGTCCGCGCCGGCCGACCAGCTCGCCCAGCGACAGGTCGCGCACATCCGCGCCCCCGGGCAGTTCAGTCGGGTTACTCAAGGGCTCAGGCGCGATCGCGGCGTCCCACAGCGGGCCGTCCCCGGCCGCGAACAGCGCCGCCACCGCATACTCGGGCCGCTGCGGCGTCCGGGTGCCCTGCGCGTCGTCGAACAGCGCCGACCTCGCCTCGGCCAGCGCCTCGGCGACCGAGGTGTTCTGCTCGGCGAGCGAACGGTAGACGCCGGTGATCAGCCCGGTCGCGTACACGTCGGTGACCGTGGTCTGCATCGCGATGACCCGCTCGGCGCCGTGCCGGAGCAGGGTCACCGCCAGGCCCGCATCCGCATCCGACGCGCCCCCGCAGCTGGACAGCACGATCAGCGGCAGCGCCCGGCCGCCGCGGCGCAGCGCCCGCACCAGGTCCTCGGCCTGCACGTCGACCGCGTTGCCGTCGCGGTCCTCCAACTCCACCCCGTACGGAGAACCGTGCGCGGACAGGTGCAACACGTGGTACGCGTCGTGCCGCAACGCCTCGGCGATCTCCTGCGGCCCAGCCGTCTCCAGGATCGTCACCTCGGCCCGGCCCAGGCCACCGACGACGCCGACGATGGCCTGCATCTCGGCCTCCACGTCCAGCGCCGGGTTCTCGGTGACCTCCGGTGCCCCGACCGCGACGAGGATCTTCAGCGGACCCGGCGACGGGGCAAGAGCCCGGGCCGGCACGCCGGTGACGGTCCGCGTCAGGCGTACGCCGTCGACGGTGGCCAGGACCTGCTGGTCGGTGAGCTGGATCAGCTCGAACGGAAGCTCGTGCGCCGAACCGTCGGCTTCGATGACGACGTCGACGACGGTGCCCTCGGTGGACTTCGTGACCAGGGTGGTGAGCTGGTCGAGGCAGTCGGCGTCGAACAGCGCCTCGGACAGCCGCTGACCCAGCCGCGCCAGCCGCGTCTGCGCGTCGGGTAGGTCCAGTAGCGACCACACCTCGTCCCGGCCGAACGGCAGCAACTCGTTCCGCTCGCACAGCAGCGTCCCGGACAGCGTCGTGGCGCAGCGGACCCTGCCGTCCGCCACGCTCACGGCCAGGCGCAACTCGTGGCGCGGCGTCGGATCCGCCGACCCGCAGCGCTCGTGAAGCGCGGCGACCAGGGCCGCGACGCCGCGCCGGCTCAGCGTGCGCAGCCGGAACAGGGGAGCGGTGTGCGCGGACAGGAACGCCGGCAGGTGACCCACCGTGCCGCCGGGCAGCACCACCGGCAGTACGGCAGCGGACTTCTCGTCACCGCCGGCCAGGTCCTCGATCGACCGGGCCGCCTGCCACAGCTGCGTGTGATCGCCGACCGGCTCCGCGGCAGCGACCTCCCGGTAGACCGGCGAGCCGACCACGACGACGGCGGCGGCGAGCCGGAGCTCGGCGGGCGAGCCGCCCGATGTGGTCGCCAGCCTCGCGTCGACACCTGCCGCGCGCAGCAGGATCCACAGGTCCCGGACGGCTTCGACATGCCCCGCATCGTCAGGGGCGTACGAGATGACGACGTGACCGGCCTGCACCCTGTCGACGGTGGACTCGTGGCCGACCGGCGGGATGGTGCCGCCGCCCAGGCTGGTGGAACTCATTCCGAAACTCCCGATATCCGTCCGTGCGGGTGCGGGCCCGCTCGGAACTGGTGATGCCGGAAATGTATGTGCCGAAGGTGAAGCGGTTTCCACCGGTACTGGTCAGGCCGGCAGGCGGAAGGTGATGTCGTCGGCGACCGCCCCCGGGTTCACGGGCACCCGCTCCGGAGTTTCGAGGTCGAGCCGCACGAACGAGATCCCGTCCTGCCAGACCTTGCGCAGGAACTCCTTGATGAACTCGACCGACAGATGCTCGGCGGGACAGCGCCGGTAGCCGAACCCGAACGCCGCATAGCCCGCCGTGTCGCACACCGGATGCGGCGTCCCGTCGACCTCGCTGTAGACCGCGCCGTACCCGGAGTTGACCAGCCGCACCGCGCGGCCGTCCCGGACGGCGAACGCCTCCTTCGGGAACGGGCAGCGCGCCAGCCCGGCCTGGCGGCACCTCGCGTCGTCACTGTCCGCGCTCGTCGGGGCCGTCCGATAGCGGTCGGGGTCGAACTCCGCCGGGTCGGCCCAGTGCCGAGGGTCGGTGTTCGCCGCGACGTGCGGCGTCACGACACCGCTGAAACCTCCGCCCAGCAGTGCCTGCTTGCGCCGCAGCGTCGACAGGCTCCCGGGGTTCGGGGATATCGTCCGAAACAGCTCCATCACCAGCCGGTCCAGGCGGGTGAACGGGCCGCCGTCGGCCTCGTCCGGCCCGGCCCGCATGGTCCTGTCGAACCAGGACCGCGCGTCGGCGTCTCCGTGCGTCGGTTCCAGTCTGCTCGCCACGTGGTGCACCATCGTCGCCCACTGGGGAAATGCCATCAGATCGTGCAGGCACTCGATCAGGAGGTCGTCGCGGCTGAAGTTCTCGCCCAGCTCGCCGTTCTTGAGCCAGTAGTGGACGAGAGTGTTCTCGGGGTCGGGCGTGGTGCCGTCGACGAGCGCCTGGACGCGGGCGTCGAGCCAGGTCATGAGTGCGGCCCGGTCGGCGCGTGCCCGCATGTACGCCCGGTGCACGGTTTCCGAGGTCGGGAACCAGAAGCCCAGCACCGTGGTGAAGTCCGCGGTGAACCGGCGGACCTCGGCGGGCAGCGGCTCGCCGCTCGCGCCGACGTGCAGCTCCCAGAAGAGCTCGTAGTACAGGTCGAGGAAGCGCCGCATCATGGGCTCGCCGGCGTGGTCGTCGGCGAGCAGCAGCTCGTGGAAGCGCCGGAGTCTGTCGCGGTATCGGGTGTCGATCAGGTCCGGTGTGGTCGCCGACATGAAGATTCTCTTGCGGGCGTTGTGCGGGCCGCGGCGCTCGTAGGCCTGAGTGAAGACAGAGACGCCCTGCCCGTCGGAGTCGGCCGTCCAGCCGTCGTAGAGCAGGCCCCAGAGATGGCTGGCCAGGGCGTTCTCTTTGGTCAATGCGAGATCGATCATGGGGAGCATGGGCGTCTCCCCGGCGAACTCGCTGCTCAACAAGAACGGTGCGACAGCCCCGCTGACATAGTCGGCCTCGAAGTCCGCCGGCAGGACTCCCACGGGAAGCGCCGCCGAACACGGCACATCCGCAGCGGGCCCGTCCGGCCGTGGTAGAGACCGCGCTACGGGCTCTGAACCGCTGCCCGCTGACCGACCAGCCATCCCGGCACCCCTCGGCGACACCCAGGCAACCACCGCAGAACAGCATATGCTCGGCGGCTCGAGAAATGTCGGAGAAGCCGGATGGGGGCAGCCCCGCCGGCCCACCTGCGACGTAGCGCACCACTGTCACGGTCGATTCACCATCCGGCTCCGATTGCTGCTGGTTAGTCTGCATTCGGAATCACCATTCGGTCATGGCAGCCTTCCGGGCTGATTGCGGTCCGCTGCGGACGGCGCTGTGCCACTTACGAAACGGGGTCCGATGAAGATGGTTTCGATCGACGGTGGCCGCGCCAGTTGGCTTGCCGCGCTGACCGTGATGGCGATGGCCGTCACCGGGCTGGGCAGCGCGCCGGCGCAGGCATCCGGGTCCGGACTTCGCGGCTGGCCGTCACGCTCGGACGGCGGGGGTCCGATTCCGGCCGGGGCCGATTGCGTCAAGCCGACGGTGGTGCTGGTCCACGGCGCGTTCGCCGACGCCTCCAGCTGGAGCGGCGAGGTGCAGAGACTGCAGAATGCCAGGTACGTGGCCCGGGCCGTCGCCAACCCGTTGCGCGGACTCACCGGTGACGCCGCGTCGGTCGCGGACTTCCTCAAGACCCTGTCCGGTCCGATCGTGCTCGTCGGGCACTCCTACGGCGGGTCGGTGATCAGCAACGCGGCCGCCGGCATCGATGCCGTCAAGCAGCTGGTGTACGTCGACGCCAGCGCACCCGCGGTGGGCGAGACCAGCGCGCAGACCAGCGGGCAGACTTCGGTCCTGAACGCCGACCCTGACACGCTGTTCGACGCGGTCCCGTACCCGAACGCGCCCGAGGGTGATGCCGACCTGTACCTGCTGGAGGACGTCTTCGTTGAGTCGTTCGCCCCTGACCTGCCCGAGCAGCTGGTCGAGGTGCTCTGGGCAAGTCAGCGTCCGGCGACCAAGACGGCATTCTCGACCCCGAGCGCGCAGGCGGCCTGGATGACGATCCCGTCGTGGTACGTCATCGGCGGCGATGACAAGATCATCACGCCGGAGTCGCAGATGGCCATGGCAAAACGCGCGAATTCCCAGGTCAAAGCGGTTCCCGGCGGATCGCGCCTGACGCTGATCTCCCACCCCGACGCGGTCACCGACCAGATCCTCGCGGCGGCCAGGGCGGTGTGCGCCGGCAGCTGAACCGCGGTGACGTCCGTCCGGCTCACCGCAGGCGGGCCGGACGGACGACGATGATCGCGGATCCGGGCGGTTCAGCCCATGCGCACCGCGGCGTGCATCTCCCAGATCAGGACTTCCGAATCCTCGACGGCGGTGATCTGCTGACCGCCGGTCGCCGTCATCCGCACGGCGTCCCCGGTGGACAACTCGCCGCTGCCCTCCAGGCTGACCTTTCCTCGCGCGACGAACAGGTGCACGAACGGCGCCTGCGGGCACGGGACGGTCTCACCGGGAGCGAGACGTGCCGCGTACAGGGCGGCATGGCGGTTGCGGATGCGGATCGCGGCGCTGTCGGCGTGCTTGTCCATGCCCGAGGCCACCGCGACCAGGTTGGCGCGTAGTTGTTCGTCCGGGATCTCCTGCTGTTCGTAGCCAGGGGTGACGCCGTCCTCGTCGGGCACCACCCACATCTGGACGAAGTGCACGGGGTCGCGGTGTGGCGTGGTGTGGTCCAGCCGCCACGAGTCGTTCTTCTCCGAATGCAGGATCCCGGTGCCGGCACTCATCCGCTGCGCCAGGCCCGGATAGATGATCCCCGAGTGGCCGGTGGAGTCCTGGTGGACCAGCGACCCGGCGAGCACCCACGTGACGATCTCCATGTCCTCGTGGGGGTGTGTCTCGAAGCCGGTCCCGGCGTGCACGATGTCGTCGTTGTTGACCAGCAGCAGCCCGTGGTGGGTGTTCTGGGGATCGTAGTGGCGCGAGAACGAGAACGAGTGCTTCGAGTCCAGCCAGCCGAGCCTGGTCCAGAAACGGTCCCCGGCCCGGCGCACGTCCACCGAAGGCGTCAAGCTGGCCCGTGCCGCGCTCATGCGGGCATCCTGGCCGTGGTGCCGGTTCCGTCGCCCGGGGTACGGCCGGAGCCTGCGAGCGGGTCGTGGGAAAGCATGATCTGCTCGACCTCGGAGGCGATGTGCAGCTCGGCGCAGTACTGCTCCGAGATTTCGGCGCATACGGACGCCACTTGCTCGCACAGTGGGTTGCCCAGGTCGATCGCGTTCAGCGCCATGATCATCCGATAGCGTAAGTCGGTCATGCTGCCCCCGTGGCCGCGCCTACAGGACACTCGCGTTACGAGGCCTGGATCGCACGTTAGCAAGAAACGGGAGATACCGGATCTTTTACCCCAAACCCTATGCGAACGATGAACCCTGGGTTTCACCACCGCCACGCGGTCCGACGTCCAGCGCAGGTGCCCCTCTGGCCCAGCCAAGTCACTCGCGCCTCGAAGTATCGGTGCGTACTCGTATGATCCGCCGCGGCGATGCCAGCGGCTCGCGGTCGTCGCGTTCCGGTCGCCGGCGAGCTTCGGCGCTGGGCGACGACACGGAGGTGTGGCATGGTGGGCGGACTGTCCGACAGGCTGGGCATCCGGCGGTTGGTTCGACGGTACGCGGTTCCCGAGTGGATGGTCGTCGAGTGTGCCCAGGCGCGCAAGCGCGGTGACTGGCGGGCTGCGTGCGAGGCGGCCCGGGTCACGGTCGGGTTCGACGATGCCGGCCCGGTCGCGGATCTGCTGGCTGGGTTCGCGCCCGATCTGCTCCGCTGGCATCTGCCGCGGTCACTGAGTGGGACGGCGGGGCTGGCCACCGGACTGACATACATCCTCGCTCCGGACGGACCGGTGACCCGGGACAGCGTGGTGCTCGTCGTCCGGTCGCCGGACTGGGTGACCGGTTCGCAGCGGCTTACTCTGCAGACGGTGCGTGTCGGTGACCTGGGGGAGGGGCCGATCTACCCGCTCGCGCCGTACCTGTGGGACTTCCGCAGGGTGGGCGAGCTGCGGTACATGGCGCAGACGGCCGAGCCGCCCAAGCTCGTCGCGCCCCATGAACCTCCACTTGCCGGGCGGTGCGGAACGTGCGGCAGGTCGCACGTCGACCGGCCGGCCGGGCCGCCGCGAGCGTGGGCCGCGGCGGGTTGGGTGATCGACGAGTCGGCGAACGGCTACTGGGCACCTCACGACCTCGCCATGCTGCATTGCGCCGACCCGCAGTTTGCGCTTCGCGAGCTGCGCCGAGTCGAGGAACAGGTCGGCCGCGGGTCGTGCTGGCTACGGGGCCACGAGGGCCGCCCGGGGCGGTACGACCAGGGGAAGGTGCGTCTGGAGGCGGCCCCCGGCGGTCATCACCGGATCACCCGGTGCGACGCGGCTGCGACGCAGCCGGACGCGATCGGCCCCGAGATCTGCCTGCACCCTGAGTTGCTACGGCCCCCGGCCGACGTGGAACTGCTCCGGCACGACCGGATCGGCGTCGAGGAACTGCATCCCCTGGTACGGGCGGCCCTGTTCCCTGCCACGGACCCTGCCGAGACCCGACCCGCCTCGGACTTCTCGATCGTTCCTGCCGGGTTCTGGCAGGACGAGCGGATCCGCGTGCGCTGTGGCCGGCAGTGGCACTGGATCAGCCTGCGGGACGGGTCTGTCGAACTGCTCCACCATGACGAGGTCGAGCGGCGGCGTGAGCACACTCTTCGCGTTCTCGGCGCGCCGATGCGCGGCTGCTTCGAGGCCGAACAAGCCTGGCGTGACGGCAACGACGCCGCGCCGAGACGCCTGCGGGACTACCGCCATGATCTGTGGCGGCGGATGGAACACGGCGGCAGCAGAGTGGTGCTCGCGCTACTCGACGCGGGCATGAACCCGCAGGTACGCGACGGCCAAGGCCGGACACTGCTGCACCGGATCCATCTGTTCGAGCACGAGGAACTGCTGCCACGTCTGCTCGCCGAAGGTCTGGACGTCAACGCCCGTAGTCGGCGCGGCTGGACGCCGATGTGTGAGGCGCTGGTCCATTCAGCGCCGAATGACCTGCTCATGGCCCTGAACGCTGCCGGCGCGCACCCTCAGCTGTCCCTCACGGACCCGGAGCACTGGCCCGACCCCGCCGTGCTTGGCGCGACGAGCGACGCCGGGTGAGGGGTGCGGCCTTGGCCGGCGTGCGCCCGGCGGTTGCCGACGCCAGCCGTCGTGGATGGGCGAGTCGTGCGCGACCGTGACGGAAGTGGCCTGCGATACGACCGGGTCAAGTTATGGTCATCTGAGTGTTTGCCGAGGTAGCGGCCGGTGCCTATCCGATTGCGGGTCGGCTGGGCAGATGGCGAGGCGGGTGTTGACCGTGCCGCTGGTGATCTACACGCTGGTGTGGTTCGCCGGCTCGGTGGCGGTGTTCTGGGTGCCGGACCGGGTCGCCGACGTCATCTGGACCTCGATCGGCCTGATCAGTGTTGCGGCGATCGTGGTCGGGGTGCGGCGCAACCGTCCGGCGCGGACCTGGCCCTGGCTGCTGATCGCCGCCGGGGTGTTCCTGTCGATCGCGGGGGAGGCCATATACGACCTCCTCACCTACGCGGGCGAGGTTGACGGGCCGTATCCGTCGGTGGCGGACGTCTTCTATCTCGGGATGTACCCGCCGCTGGTCGCCGGGATGTTCGGGCTCTCGCGCAACGTGGCCCGAACACGCGTGCCGCTGTTGCCGGTGGACGCCATGGTCATCCTCGGTGGCCTGGGTCTGCTCTCTTGGGTCTTCCTGATCTCTCCGCACCTGTTCGACCCCGGCCTGTCCCTGCTCCAGCGTGTCCTGATCGTGGCATATCCGGTCGGGGACCTGCTGGTGCTGGCGATCGTGGCGCGGTTGGTCATCGTGCACGGGTTCAGCCCCGCTGTGGTGTTGCTGTGCGTCGGCGCGGTCGGGCTATTGGTCGCAGACACCGCGTACGGGACCGAGCAGCTGCACGGCCACGGCCAGGCGAGCTGGCCGGCCAGGGTCGCCTGGCTGCTGTGTTACGGCGGCTGGGCGGCCGCTGCGCTTCACCCCTCGATGGCAGAGCTCACCCGACCGGCCCGGGTGGTGTCGGCCGAGGTGTGCATCGGCCGGCAGGTGTCGCTGCTGGCGGCCTGCCTGCTGCCGCAGGCCCTGCTGGTGTTCGAGGCGGCACGCGGCCGGGTGCCGCATGCGTCGGCCATCGGCGTCGCCGCCGGCATCACCGCGTTGCTGTTCGCGATACGGCTGTTCGGTCTCCTCGCCGACCACCGCCGCCATTCCGACCGCGCGGAGATCGTGCGGGCCGCGAGCGCACAGCTGGCCTCGGCCCGCGACGTGCCGGCGGTGCGCGCCGCGCTGCAGGACGCGGTCGAACGTCTGGCGGGCAACACCCCCCACACCGTCGAGGTGATCATCAACGATGGCGGCCACCATGACGTGTTCACCCCGCGTGACGCACCCGACGTGCCGATCGTGGCGAGCGGTGCACTGCCGACGGACATCGGCCTGCCGACCGGGCCTGCCACGTCCGCGCTGCTGTGCCCGCTGCGCCTGGACGAGCGTGGGCCAGCCGACGCCGACCTCGGGATGGTGATCCTGCGATCGTCCGGACGGCAGCTCGAAGTGCTCGAGGCGCCCGTGCAGACCCTGGCCTCGTCCGCAGCTCAGGCGCTGGAGCGCCTCAGCCTCACCGCGGAGATCACCCGACGTGACAGTGAGCAGTACTTCCGAGCGCTGGTGCAGAACGCCGCGGATGTGATCCTCATCGTCGAGCCTGGTAGCTGGCGGGTGCGTTACGCCAGCCCGTCCGCCGCCCGCCTGTTCGGCCCGGTGACGCCGCTCGGTCGGCCCCTGCTCGACCTGGTCGCACCGGAGTGCCAGGAGACCGCTCGAGAGCAGCTCACCAGCGCCGAGGTCGACACCCCGCAGCCGTCGGACTGGGTCATGGCCGGCGACGGCGCGCGAGTCCAGGTCGAGGCGGTGTGTCAGGACCTGAGCGGGGAACCGGCGGTCGCCGGCATCGTGGTCACCCTGCGCGACGTCACCGAGCAGCGGCGGCTGCAACGCAGACTGACCTACCTGGCCTACCACGACTCGCTGACCGGCCTGGCCAACAGGGTCGCGTTCCGCTCCCGGTTGCAGGAGGCGATCGACCAGGCCCGCATGTCGGGCCTGCTCGCCGGGGTGCTGTTCGTCGACCTCGACGACTTCAAGATCGTCAACGATACGCTCGGCCACGAAACAGGTGACCGCCTCCTGCGCGACGTGGCAAAACGCCTGTCGGCCACACTGCCCCCGCACGACACCCCCGCCCGGCTCGGCGGCGACGAGTTCGCCGTCCTCGTCGAGGGCGCACCCGACATCAGCACCATCGAGACAACCGCACAGCACCTCGTCACCGCGCTCGACCGGCCGTTCACCCTCGACGGCCGGCCGCTGCCGGGCCGGGCCAGCATCGGCGTGTCCTGTACCGCCGATGCCGCCAACGCCGTGGACCTGCTACGCCAGGCGGACCTGGCGCTGTACGCCGCCAAAGCCGAGGGCAAGGGTTGCTGGCGCCGCTACGACGCCAGCCTCGGCGCGCACGCCGTGCAGCGTATGCAGTTGCGCTCCGAATTGGAGCGGGCCGCAGCCGACGGGCAACTGTTCCTGGAATACCAGCCGATCGTCCGGCTCGCCGACGCCGTCACCGTCGGGTTCGAGGCACTGGTGCGGTGGAACCATCCCACCCGGGGGCGGCTCGGACCCGCGGATTTCATCGACATCGCCGAGGAGTCCGACACCATCCTCGCGATCGGCACCTGGGTGCTGCGGGAGGCCGTCGCCACTGCCGCCACGTGGCACACGAACGCCCGGACGGCACCGTATGTCAGCGTAAACGTGTCCGTCCGGCAGTTCCACGCCGAAGGCTTCGCCGACGCCGTACGGCAGACGCTCGCCGACGCGGCACTGCCCGCGGACCGGCTGATGCTGGAGATCACCGAGAGCCTGCTGCTCGCCGACGACGAACAGGTCTGGCACGACCTCGGCAAGCTACGGCGGACCGGGGTGCGCATGGCCATCGACGACTTCGGCACCGGCTACTCCGCGTTGAACTACCTGCGTCACATGCCACTGGACGTCCTCAAACTCGACCGGGTGTTCGTCTCCACCATCACCACGTCCAACCAGCAGGCCGACTTCGTCGCCGGCATCATCAAGCTGGCCGAGACCATGCACCTGGAGGTCGTCGCCGAAGGCATCGAACAGCCTGCGGAACGTGACCTGCTACGTGCCGCCGGCTGCCGCTACGGCCAGGGCTACCTGTACTCCAAACCACTCACCGCCGAACGCGCCGGACGATGGCAAAACCCATGAACCCGACTCCAGGCAGCGGGTGCCGACGACAGCCGGCGCTTGGCGGATGCCCGCTGACCGTCTATGGCGTGGGCGGCTACGCGCCGACCGCCCTCGGCGGGCGTCCGGCTGCGGCCCCGGTCGGTAGGACCGGGCCGCAGCACGCGGGACGGTGGGCCGACCTCCGAACGCGTCGGCCCACCATCCCGCCAGATCACGCCGGTTGACGGCGGTGGCGGACCCGGCCGCGCGCCGTCACCGCGCGAGGGCGGTCGCCAGGTGCTCGGCGACGTCGGCGGGAGCGCCGTAGCCGGCGATCTGCGCGGCGATCTGCGCGGCGACGGACTTGTAGCCGGGCTCTGCCAGCACCCGGCGGACCGCCTCGGCCACCGCGCGCGGGTCGGCTTCGCCCATCGGGAAGCCGATCCCCGCGCCCGCGGCGGCCACGCGTTCGGACTGAATGGGCTGGTCGGCGGCCAGCGGCACGACGACCATCGGAAGGGCCTCGGCCAGGGTGCCGAGCACGGTGCCCGCGCCGCCGTGCGTGAGCACCACGTCAACGTCGCGCACCAGCTCGGCGTGCGGCGTGAAGGCGACGAGCTCGAACCTGTCGGCCACGGCGGGGTCGACGTCGAACTCGTCCGGCGTGGCCGAGTTGTGGGTGACACGCACGTCGACATCCTGGGTCAGCAGTTCGCGCAGCAGCGGGTTGATGAGCTGCGGCGAGGCGTACACGGTCCCGAAACTCAGCAGGACGCGCGGTCGACGGTCGCCACGCTCGGCCGGTGCGGGCGGCATCGGCCCGGGATTCCGGTGCGCCTCGGGCCGCAGGGTGATCCGGCTGTCGGGAGCCTTCCAGCCCGGGTGCTGCAGGGCGGGCGGGCAGGTGTCCAGGTACCAGCGCGCGGGCTCGTACGCCAGCCCGCGTGCCTCGTACCGGCGTCGGGCGCGGGCCGCGGTGGCGTCGACCGACTCGGGCTGCAGGGCGGGACCGTAGGCGAGCGAGGCGACGGGCACGCCGCAGATCGCACCGGTCATCGGGCCGACGAAGTCGAGGTGCTCGGCGACGATCAGGTCCGGCCGCCAGGCGCGTGCCGCGGCGACCGCTTCGTTGATGCCCAGGTCGAGGCGTGCTCCGGCGAAGAACTCCGCCTCGGCCTCCACGGTGACGCCCTGCCAGAGGTCGTGTCCGGTGGTCCGCAGCACCTCCGCCACCGCCGCGAGCGAGTCAGGGCCCGCGGGCAGGAATTCGATGTCTTCGCCGGCGACGACCGGTGCCATGGCCTCGGCGGTGATCAGGGCGACGCTGTCACCGCGGTCGCGGAATGCTCGGGCCAGCGGCAGCAGCGGGAGGATGTGGCCGTACGCCGGCGTGCTGGACAGCAGGATGCGCATGGTGATTGTTCTTTCGTTCAGGTGCGCTGATGCGCGACGGGTCGCAACGGCGCACGGAGGGGGTGCGTTGGGGCAGGTTGGGGAAAGAGCCAGGGCCGCGGCATCCCATCCCGGGGTGCGGCGCACGCCTGAGAAGAGCGTTATCCCACCGTCCGAACGCGGGCACCCTGATCCGGTACGAGCACGTCACGTCCCATTTCGACGAACATGCGGCCGGCGCCAAGCCGGCACCGCAATCAGAGTGACCGCACGGTGGACCTTGTGGAGCCCGAAGCCCGTGTGGCTCGAGTCAGGCTCGGGCCGTGCGCAGAGTGGCGAGCACCGCCGTGGAGTGTGCCCGCATGGCGGGTACAGCCTGCTGCGCGGGCTCGGGTAGCGCGGAGAGGATCAGCTCGACCTCCTCCGGGCTGCCGACCTCGTCGAAGAAGCCGACGATCAGGCTCGCGCCCGCCGGTGGAGTGCTCCCGATGACCCGCTGGGCGAAGGCCGCCCATGCCTGCGTCGACATGTGTGCACGCAGTGCCGGGAAGAGCACGGGCTCCTCGTGTTCCAGATGGGTGTGGACGAGGTCCCGTACGGCGGCCGCGGCCGTCGCCAGCTCGCGTCGGTCTCCGTCTGTCGACACCGGTGCAGCTTCCAGCGCATCCAATGCGGCGTCCAGGGCGTCGTGCTCGCCACGCAGGTCGCCCAGCGGTGCGGCGGCATCGGGCGCTACAGCCTCGATCAGTGGCCAGAGATCGTTGTCCTCGCTCTCGTGATGGTGGTGCAGGGTCGCCACCAGGAAGTCGCGAAGTTCGGTAAGGGCGGCGCACTCGGCTCCGGGTCGGGTGGCGGCGTCGGCCAGCAGTGTCGTCGCCCGGCGGTGCATGTCATGGGTGAGCCGCGTCTCGATGACGGAACGTGGCTCCTGTGCGGTCATCATGAGGCCGAGGCTAGTTCGCTATAGGGCCCTTTACTCAATAGAAGGGGCCACAGTGTGGGCTAGACTACAGCGCGATGGCCAGCAGTTATCACTCTCCTCGACGCGTCGACGCCGCTTCGGCGACCCACGCGGCGATCCTGTCCAGTGCTCGGGCCCTGTTTCTCGAGGCTGGCTACTCCGCGGTAACGGTGAGTGATATCGCCAAGGCTGCTCGGGTCGCCGTCCCCACCGTGTACGCCAGCGCCGGCGGCAAGGCAGCCATCCTGTCCGCACTGATCCAGCCGGCCGTCAACGACCCAAGTGTCGGTGAGACGCTCGCCGCCGTGGCGACGGCGCAGGAACCCGGCCTCGTCATCGACCTCACCGCCGAAGGCACCCGCCGGGCCCATGAACGGCACTGGGACATCCTGTACGGGCTGCTGCGACACGCACCCGGCGAAACCGTGGCGCGCGAGGTACTGGACGCGGGAATCCAGTCGTACCTCGACGCGCTGACCACCATCGTCGATCGGCTCGCGACCCTGGGCGGGCTCGCCTCCGGCATTGACCGGGCCGAAGCGCTGGACCTGATGTGGTTCTACCTTGGTCAGCCGGCATGGTTCACCCTTGTCGGCGACCGCGGCTGGACCTTCGACAGGGCGCAGGCATGGCTCGCCGCATCGGCCCGGTACGCCCTCTTGAGCAACCCCCAGGGCTGACGGGATCCTGCTGTTTGATCTTCCGAAGGGAGGACTGCGACGGCGCAGCGCCTTCGGCCGCACGTGGCGGACGCCCTGCGGTGAGGGCCACCACGCCGGGCGAAGCGGGCCAGCTCCCGGAAACCCTTGCGCTCCAGTCCCGGGATCTTGGAAGAGGCGGTGGTTTGACGACAGGCACCGCTGATCGGAAACCGGCACGTCGCGCGACAGGCCACGATGGATCGCCACGAAAGACATGGAAGCTGCAATCTTCCGCGCACGAGCTAGCCCAGGGCGGTACGTTTTCCATGTGGGCAGTGCAGATCAAGTGCTGCGGTTCTCTGATGCGCTCGCCGAGAGCCGGGGACGTGCCAATGAATGTAGCCTCTTTCTGGGAAATGGCTTCAGCATGGCCTGGGATAGAGACATTTTCGGGTACCAAAGCCTATTTGACGAAGCTGATCTGCGGGATTTGACAGTGGGCAAGGAACCATTGTTCAACGCCTTTGGGACTCACGATTTTGAAACGATTATCGAACATCTGCATGTAGCTGAGAAGCTTGCCGAAGTCTACAAGTTGTCCGATGCTGATTTTCGAAGAAATCTTGGAAATGATGCCAACGTGATCCGAACAGCGCTTCCTCGGGTGCTCGCAAAGCGCCACCCCGACAGCGCTACTCGCGTTAATGCCACGCAGTATGGCTTTGCAAGAAGATTCCTTAGCGAGTTTGCCAATATCTTCACTGTCAACTATGACTTGCTTCTTTACTGGGCTATTGTCGATGCTGCCGGCCTGGCAACTTACCGTGACGGATTTAGGAACGCAGACGATGGCTCAGGTCTCATCTGGCACTCACCAGACGCCGCCAAAGACCAAAATGTGTTCTATCTTCACGGCGCATTGCATCTATATGCCAAATTCCATGAGCTATGGAAGCTGAGATACGCTCCAGGGCAGTTGCTCGTAGATCAGATACGCAGAAATCTTGAAGCTAACGTCTATCCACTTGTTGTGACCGAGGGAAAAAGTGAAGAGAAATTGCATCGCATCTCACAGAGCCCATATTTGAAATATTGCTATGATCGCTTGCGTGACCTAAATGGTTCGCTCTTCATCTACGGTTTCTCGTTCTCGGAGGCCGACAAACACGTAATCGATTTGCTTGACAACAACCCGCAACTCATTGAGCTGTACATAAGCGTCTATGGCAGTCCAGGAGGCGACGGGTACGACAACCCCTTGCGTGCTGGCGAGCGGATAGAGGCACGGTCGAGGGCTAATGGTTTGTCGCTCCGCGTTCGCTACTTTGATGCACAGACTGCGCAGGTATGGGCAATCTAATGCTCCGCTGACGATCCTATGACCATTCAGCTAGTCAGCAGCGTGATGTCACAAATAGAGGACGTCGCGTCATGTAGAACCGTGAGGAATTCCCGGATCTGACGCGCGGGGATGTTCGGCTTGGGAGTGCGAAGTTCGGCACGGAGCTTTGACATCATCAGTCCTGGCTGCACGATGCCAATTCGGCCCTGCACCACCGGTGCGTTCTTGGCAAAGTTCGGCCCGGCGTGATCATGTCTCCTTCCGCACAGGGCAAGGAGACTCTCAGGATCACCTTCTACAACGATCATCTTGGGCGGCTCGTCGCCCAGGAGGCGTGCGCCGACCCTCGTCCAGAGGGCGGTGTCCGTAATGTATCGTCGGCTTTTGATTGCCTGCTGTGTTACCACCTGAAGGTCGTTCACGCGTACGGCGGGTAAATTTTTGCTGGCTGCTTTGGCGTGCCACAATGAGACCGTGACGCGCGGCCCGGGATCGACTTCGATTACTAGGTAATCGGCGATCTCCCCCTTTCCGTCGTTGCACAGAATCCAGCGTTGTGTTCGCTTCGGTTGTGCCGTGAGGTAGTTCTCTAGTTCCTCGTGGACTGATCTACCGACGTTCTTGTTCTTGGCGGTGTCTCGCGTCTCAGAGGTGATGTCAACGTTCGCCCACGACCAGGTTACGTACTCCAGTGGTGGAAGATCGTTAGAGGGTTCCCTCGCCTGGTAGAACGTGGATCCGTGAACAGCACTTCCGTCGATGAAGTATATGTTCGGCGGTCGACTGGTCAGCAGCTCATGGAGCGAAATTGACGTCGACGCGAGCTGGACCGTCACGTCCGCACCGTTTGCGTGGAACCGGCCATCGTGGTCTTGATAACCCCGCCACAGAACGGTTTGGGGATCCGTGGGACGTACAGCGCGGATCGGGAGAATCTGATCCGTTCTAGGATAAGTGAGGTCGGCCCCGAGGTCTAAATCCTCTAGCGGGCCGTAGGGGGTCGTCCACCCTTGTCCGATCAGCTTGGGGTTGATCTCGATCAGTAACAGGTCTGCGTTCGGGAACCACTCAAGCCGGCTCCCTCTGGTGACGTGGGGTAGCAGTGGCCCGGCGCCCGACTGGCTCGGGTGCCAGTAGCGCGAGGCCAGATCGGTGGCAAAGTCTTCGTACTCGTTCAATGAGACGTAACGGGTTTCCCAGTACTTGCCATTTGCCGCAGATACGCCAGCGCTATAGATACCGCTAGGAGAGCTAATCTGGGCCAGCGTGTGGCCCAATGCTCGTCGGCCGGTGTCTGCGTCACGCAGGCCTCGATCGACGCCGCTGCCAGCGAACATGGCATATGTTGGCACACCTCGTCCGCCCTGATAGGTGTTCCTCACGCCGACTGACGACACCGACCTCCGCTCGAGTGCGTCGAACGCGCCTTGCATGCGACGGGGGTCTGCAGGTCTCACGACGTCGGTTGCACCAACTGCGGTCATCAGTTCGCGTACGACCGCGCGATCAGGACTGTTTATGAGCATCAAGTGCGGCTGTCCAGGCTTGCCCGCTCGCCAGGTTATGAGGTGCAGTTCGAAGGTGGACGTATCCAAGCCTGGGTCACGCGCGTGCCACCTGGGGCGATCCACCGCGGTGGTGACCAACATGAGGGTGGTTTTCGTTGGGTTAACACTGCTGTAGAAGATGGTCTGTCCACGTAGCCTTTGCCCCACCCTTAGGCGTTCGGGTATGACTCCGGCAATGAATGGTGGTTGGTACTTTCGCGCAGGATCGACCTCGAGTACGATGGCGCGGCACAGCGGGGTTAGGAACTCGACCGACAGGTCTGGCGGGGGCACAGCGAATTCCTGCGCATATTCCCGATTCGCCTTAGCTTTGGTGATCTCGTCGTCGATAAATTGCGGAAGGGCCTCAGCCCAGTCCGCATCCTCGGCGTATAGCTCGCGCACGGCACGTTGCAATTGTGGATATGCTTCCGTGTTTCGTGCCGCGACTACTACCGAGGATTGCGGGAACCGTTCATCGACCCGGACCAGCCGTCCGATGAGCTGAATCGTCGCTGGAAGCGACCGGTGCTTGTCGTGGTACGCCAAGATGCGCAGGCTAGGAAGGTCGAAACCCTCACCGAGCATGTTGACGACGGCGACCGCGCGGCACTCGCCAGAGCGAATTCTCCTGGATAGCAGGTCACGTGTGCGCGCGCTCAGCGCACTGTGTAAGACAGACACGCTAAGCCCGCGCTGGCGGTATATGGCCGCAAGGGTTTCTGCCCGCTCAACGGTCATGGCCCGAATGAGAATGGTGCTGGTTTGGTGACTGTCCTCTGACGCGATCTGCACAACTTGTTCGGCCAGCCGTTGATCGACTATGTCCTGTGTCTCGTGCGCCTTTAGATCGAGAAATCGCGGACGTACCTGATTGTATAGACCGTCTCTAAGTGCCTGGCGCAACGGATAGTGGTAGATGTGTTCTCCGGGCAATCGCTGGCCATCGCGACGGCTGGGGGTCGCGGTGAGTAGAAGTGCATGATCGTATGCGAAATAGTCCAAGATGGCTTTCCAGCTACGAGATGGCACGTGATGCGCTTCGTCGAAGATCAACAAGTCGAACAGTTCTCGCGGTGGAAGGGCGTCGTTCGGATAGTATGTGGGACTGATCGAGTGTGGCAGGCTGACCACAACGTCGGCATCCTGAACTGCGGACCAGTCGCGAACGAGACCTGTGAGCTGGATCGATCTCGGATTCGTGTCGCCGGACAGCGCACCTATACTACGAAGTGCCGACTGTGTTTCAAAAGCGATCTTTGCCTGATGGCGAAGCTCTTTTCCGGGAACAACAACCAGGACGCGTCGTGGTTGGACTAGATGCGCGGCCGCGAGCGCCACTGCGGTTTTGCCGGTCCCCGTTGGCAATGAGACCAAAGCAGGTGGGCGTCGCGGCAACGACCAGTGTGAGAGTAGTACGCCCAGGGCCCCTCGCTGCGGTGATCTCCAGCGGGGATAAGCGGCACTCACAAATAGAGTGAAGTTTCGAGGACTGCGATAATAGCCATCGACCATGGAATTTTCGCTGTTTGTCATGACTGCTCTCGTCGCCACGCTTCTCTTGTCACAATGTGTCGAAACCTAGCGACTGACGTGGAATGGTGCGGCAACGCCCGGCCATAGTCGAACTCGCATAGGTCGCCGAATTGCGTCACCTTGATCACCCTGCATGAAGACAATCCACGTTCGATATGACCCGACGTGTTACATATTGTAGCGGTTCCGCGGAGAAGCTGCGGCTCATTGAGCCTTGTTGCGAGACGGCCAGCTACGGTGGGTAATTGGAACGGGTGACACGGGGCACCAGTGGCCGACGGCGGTCGCGACACACGGAACTGATGTGGCACAACGAACACCCGGCTCTAAGCGTGGCCCAACTACAGACGATGGGCGCGGTCCACGGTCCGCGCGTCGCCGCGAGAGTCGCCGGTAATTTGAGCTGGCCCTGCGGACCTGCTGCTCCAGCCTGCAAAGCAAACGCCACCCTCGCTAACGCTCCAAATGCGTACTCAGGTATTTGGAGTGTCAGGTGTTGGGTTCCAGAAGAACCCCGACTCTCGACGGATTGGGCCACGGGCATCGGCTCGAGCCCGAGTCTGCGAAACCGAGACGTCGCTAGCCGGTGACTACAGAGCCGTCTGGTCGCACGTGGGCGACGTGCCAATCGCGGGCATACCTGTCACCGCCGGGCGGGTAGACCAGCAGGGCGTCGGTAGTGGGAGTGATGATCCGCACCTGTGCTCCGCTGCCAGCCAGGGTACCGCTGTTGCTGTACTGCTTGACGACGATGTCCAGCGCCGCAGCCTTAGCCATCGTGATGGTCTCCGGACCCCATCCCTCGGTGACGTCACGATCGAGCTGGGCGAATGGTTGCACCTCGAGCGAACCGCGATTTTCGAACGATACCGTCCACGTAGGGCTGGTGTCATGATCGTTGTCATAGCCATGCGCGCGCAGATCCAGGTCTGCTGGCTCATTGTCCCAAGTCAGCTGGACCGTCGCCCACGCGTCACCAGTATCGGCGAGTGGCTCTGACGGATCGGCACCTGCCGACTCGGCATTCAGCCCGAGGATGTGTCTCAACTCGGCACGCAGTCGCAGCCGCTGTGCCGGCTCGTCTGGACGGAGATGCTCCAGTAGCACGCAGCGGTCGCGATCGGGAAGCGGCACGCGGTCCAGGATCTCGTCCCGCGCTGGCCCGTAGTTGGCCAGCAGCACCCGAGCACCGGGATGACCGGCAGCGTAGTCACGTAGCGCCGCGCTGAAGTTGCCTGCACTGGCGCGACGGTACTGCTTGCACTCGACCACCGCGACCGCGCTGGATGCCGCTGTGATGGGCGGTGTGACAAGCACATAGTCGGGCTGGATGCGGGACTTGCGGCCCGTGCCGACGGGTGATGCCAGGGACGAGCGTAGCTCGGCCATCACGAGTACCGCGCCGTGCTGCGGTGTCGTGATGGTCGCGACGTGACTTCCTGAGAAGGAGAAGCTCAACTTGCCGTCTGGCGTCGGATGCATTGTGGTCAATTTTGGTCCAGCGGCGTCAACAATCAATGTCAGTGTCCACGCCGCGTAGAGCTCGTGGCGCCTCTTCCAGGCAGGCAGGCTCAGTACCTCCTCGATCGAGGTGAGCAGCCGCTCGACCTCGACGACTTCGCGAGGCCGTGTGGCTTCAGCGAGCTGATCGACGAGCGTAGGGGCGTCGGGTCGGCCATCAGCCCGATGTGTCGCGGTCAACCGGTCGATGCCTTGGATGATTGTTTCTGGCCAACGATCGCCGTCGTAGTAGACGAACGCGCCGACCGACGGCATCTCCCCTTGGGGTTGATCGGGGAGTTGTAGCGACTGGTCGTTCAGCCGCTGCAGCGATGGTCGGTCCGCGCTGAGTCGTCGGCATGTTTCGACGAAGGCGGAGACCATGGACCTAGCCGCGCGTAGTTGCCGGTCCAGCTCACTGTGCCCAGTTGAGACGACTGCAGGCAACGAACGGGGCCATTCCCCTCGGTCGTACTCCCTGCTCCACCGAGCGGCTGCTGCTGACAGCGGGCGCTCGTGGTCGAAATTGCGTCGGATGACGATATTCCGTAGGAGCTCGAGCTGGTCTAGCGTCCAGCGTGGTATTCGCGCGATCGAGGCAGCCGAGACGGCAGCGCTGACCCAGGTTCGGAAGGTGTCGAGGCTGAACGGAAGCAGGCCGTCGTCCCCGGTGCCGAAGTCATATGCGATGACGAAATTTTCTCGGTCCGAGCAGGTGGCCTCTGCCTGCTCGAACATACACAGGAGATCGCTGAGCATGGTCGCGAGCGGCAGGAAACTGCGCAGCACGACGTTCAAAAGTTGCTCGACGGGTACAGAATGGCGGACAAGGAGCGTGCTGATGTCGCCAACGGGCAGCTCCAGCTCTTCCCTTACCAGGCTGACGATGTCCGCATCGTAACCGTCCGGATCGAGGCCGTATGCAGTGCACAGCCCGTCCCAGACCTCCTGGCTGGTGCGCGCAGGGCTCACCATAGACCCCGCCCGCACAATCGGGACGGGGTTTGAGTTTGAGTCATCCATGGAAGTAGATTACTGAGGATATGCGCAATATCGGATCAACCTGCACGGTGGATCCTTCCACGCGTTGGTGAATGCAGCTTGGCTCGACCTTCCTGTACGTCGGTTCCTTCCGTGACTTGGGGTGCCGAGTTGCCCTAACCGGCGACGATCGGCCTGCCGGTGTCCGCCAGCATCGTGGCGGTCGGCGCGAACGTGACGTTCACGGTGCGTTCGAAGACGAGTTGGCTCGACTTCGGGCGTGCCGATAGCTCCAAAGTGATGGGGTATGGCCTATTGTTGACGACCTTGGTCCGGACGTCGGCGCCCACTGACTCGGCACAGGCGAACAGTTGGGCGTTCGCGCTCTTTACGACAATGAGCTCTGTCAGCCACTTTGCGGTATTTATGTCATCGCGTGATGGGTGTTGCAGCGATTTCGGCGAGCGCCTCCCAGCCGCGGTGAACATCCATGACACTAGCCGCATATCCACGGTTGAGAAGGTCGTTGCTGAGGTAATGGTCGTACTTGTCGCGGTGTTTGCGGTCCATCGCGCGGGCGAGCTCGACCGGGTCAGGCGGCGGTGTAGCGGCCAGATCGCGCAAGGCGTCGTATAGCTGTGTGGGCGTGGTTGCTAGCACGACGAGTGCGTGGCCGTCCGCGGTGGTCTCCAGACCTCGGATGCTGAGCGCGGCACCGATGGTGTTCATGATCCGATCGCCGCGCCAGGGGAACAGCAGGGTGTCGGTGCCCCACCGGATGATCCTGGTGGTGGTGTGGCCTTGTTGATGGAAGGCGTGCCGGCCATCAAGGAATAGGGCGCGCGCGGCGTCGTCGAGGTAACTGGGTAAGACCTGCGAGCAGTAGAGGGCGTGCATGGTTTGGCGGACCTCGTCGGTGACTTCGCTGCGGCCGCTGGAGAATTTCGGCGCGTTGCCGCCGCGCGTGGGGATGAGTTCGATGATCCGGGCGTGGTCGTCGACGCGTTGGACCTGCCAGCGTCGTCCCGCGAATACGAGCCGGTAGCCTGGCACAATTTCCGGGTCGGCCCGTAGCGTGCCGATGGTGTTACCGCCAGCGATAAGCGTGTATTCGGTGGGGGTGTGGAAGGCTGCGGCGAAGGCGTGGTGGTTGATCAGCTTCTCGCCGGTGGCGGCCGGCAGCAGCTGGCCGCTGTCGTCCTGCATGAGCAGGTCGCGTTCACCCATGGTGCGTAGCAGGTCGGCGAAGACCGAGGGGTTGACGTTGCGGAAGGGGCCGTGCCCGCACAGTGCGTTGTGCAGCTGCTGGGCGTTGACGCCACTGTGCTGAGCAAGCAGCGACAGGATCTGCTGGATCAAGGTCGACAGGTGCAGATCGGTGGTAGTGGGAGTTTCGTAGTCGCCGGCGAGCAGCATTTCGATGGCGGCGACGGTTTGGAACAGGTCGGTGCGTAGCCGTTCGGTGGGTGGGGTGGCGTCGGTGGTGGCGGGTTCGGAGATGTAGACGCGTAGGACGGCGTTGGTGTCGTCGCGGCGTCCGGAGCGGCCGAGGCGTTGGCGGAGGGCGGCGACGCTGGGTGGGGGGCCGATTTGGGCGACGGAGGCGACGGAGCCGATGTCGACTCCCATCTCCAAGGTCGAGGTGCAGACGGCGGTGACGGGGGTGGTGCCGTCTTTGAGCCGGGCTTCGGCGTGTTCGCGGAGGTCTTTGGCGAGGCTGCCGTGGTGGGGTAAGAATTCTTGTGGTTTGCCGTCGTCGATGCAGATGCGGTTGAGCAGTTCGGTGTAGGTCTCGACGTCTTGCCGGGTGTTGGCGAAGATCAGGTTGTTGGTGCCGCGGAGGGTCCGGACGAGGTGTTCGGCGATGGCGGGCCGGTCGGCGCGCGTCGGGGCGGTGTGGCCGGTGGGTGCGGCGTAGGTGTAGCCACGGACTTGCAAGCTGACCTGGGCGCCGGTGTCGACAGCTCGGATGATCTCGACTTGGGGTCCGTGGCCGGGTCGGAGGAAGTCGGCGGCGGTGCTGAAGTCGCCGAGGGTCGCGGACAGGCCGATGCGTGGTACGCGGCGGCGTAGGGCGAGTTCGATGCGGTGTTGTAGTGACTGCAGTTGTGCGCCGCGTTCGGTGCCGAGGAATGAGTGCAGTTCGTCGATGACGATGTAGCGCAGGCCGGCGAACATGGTCGGGATCTGTGGCCCGTGTTGGACGAAGAGCGCTTCGATGGACTCGGGGGTGATCAGGACGATGCCGTCGGGGGTGCGGCGTAGTTGCGTTTTGGCGGAGGCGGCGACGTCGCCGTGCCAGCGGTGTACGGGCAGGTCGACGTCGGAGCAGAGTTCACCTAGGCGCTCGTATTGGTCGTTGATGAGAGCTTTGAGCGGCCCGATGTATAGGGCTCGGATGCCGGCTGGTCGGCGCGGGCCTGGCTCGGCCTGGGTGAGTAGCGCGGAGCAGATCGGCAGCCAGGCGGCTTCGGTTTTGCCACCGGCGGTCGCTGCGGCGACGATGACGTCGGTGTTGCCAGCCAGGATGGGGCGTACGGCGTGTTCTTGCGCTTGGTGCAGGCGCCGCCAGCCCTTGCGGTAGATCCACTGCTGGATCGCTGGGTGCAGCAGCTCGTATGCGCCGGAGCCGCTGCTCGGCGGCTGCGGCTTGGCGCGGGTGGCGCGGTCAGAGGCGGAAGGTGGCCAGCTCGTCATCGCTGTTCCCGGTGGCTTCGTCGTCGAAAGGTTCGAGGTCAGGGTTGGTGTCTGCGGCGATCGCGACGGTGCCGAGCAGCGTCTGCCAGTCCTGGCCGGGGTTCTGTTCGAGGACGGCGAGCAGGTCGAGGAAGGCTTTGACGGTGTTGCGGGGGGTGCGGAAGTAGGCGTCGCCGATGCGGTCGGCGCAGTGCCGCATGAACGCGTGCAGGCCTTCGTCGGGCAGCAGGTACGCAGCCGGATCGCCGGCGGCGTGGACGTTGCGCAGGTTGGCCAGTAGTACGTAGAAGTCTTCGGGGGATAGGTTCGCCAGTTGCAGGACGGGGCCGGAGTAGTCGACGAGGCCGTCGCGGGCGAACGTGTTTTCGGCGAGCCGGGTCTGTAGGGCGGGGTAGGAGTGCAGGCCGCGTCGGGTGTCGGTGAGGAACTGGGGGGTGCCGGCGAACACGAAGCCGAGGTGGGCGGCGGAGCCTTGGAGGCTGTCGTTGAGGATGCGCAGGATCTGTTCGTAGTTGGCGTTGCGGGCTTGGGTGTTGGCGAGTTTGTAAAGGTTGACCATTTCGTCGAGGCAGACGAGCAGGCCGTCGTAGCCGGCCATTTCGACGAACCGGGATAGCAGTTTCAGGTGGTCGTAGAAGCTGTGGTCGTCGACGATGGTGCGCACGCCCAGCGCCTGGCGGGCTTCGGTCTTGTTGGTGAACTCGCCACGTAGCCACCGGACGGCGTCGTTTTTGAGCTGCTCGTTGCCGTCGTCGTGGCCTTGCCAGTAGCGGGCGATGACGTCGGCGAAGTCGTAGCCGCCGGTGAGCTCGGACAGGCTGTCCAGCCGCTGCCGGATGATCGCCTTGGGGCTTTGGCCGCTGTCGCGGGCCTGGGCCATGGCCTGGGACACGAACCGTTCGACGACCGAGGGCATGGCGCCGCCGTCGGGTTTGGCGCGGGTGGACATGTTGCGCATCAGTTCGGCGTACAGGCTGCGGGCTTGGCCGCCGGTGGCATGCAGCCGCCGGCTGGGCGACAGGTCGGCATGCACGGTGACCAGGCGCTTTTCCATGGCGATGGAGCGGACCAGGTGTAGGAAGAACGTCTTGCCGGAGCCGTAGTCGCCGATGACGAAGCGGCTGCCTGCGCCGCCGTCGGCGATCCGGATGATGTCGGCGAGCATGGCGCTGACTTCGGCTAGGCGGCCGACTTGGATGTGCTGGTGGCCGACGCGGGGTACTACACCGGCGCGCAGTGCCTGCAGGATCGCGTCGCGTTCGCGGGGACGGATGCGGGTGGCGGCGTGGGGGGTGTCGTTCATCGGGTGGTCTCTTTCAGTGCGTACTCGTTGATGATCAGATCGCCGTCGTCGTCGATGAGCGGGTCGCCGAAGGCTTCGTAGGCGGCTTCGTTGAGGACTTCGATCGCGCCGTCGGGCATCAGGCCGTGTTGCGCGGCGAGGGCGTCGAAGTCGGGGCGTGGCCACGCCGGCCGGGTGAGTAGCTGCGCGAGCAGTCCGTGGTGGGCGGCGTCGAGTCCGGGCAGCAGTCCGACGGCCGGGCTGGTGTCGTCGCGTGGTGGTGCCGGCACGGCGGGGCGGCGCGCTGGTTCGACCGCTGGTCCTTCGTCGTCGGAGAAGACGCTGGTCAGTAGCGCGGCGACGCTGGCGGTCTCGCGAAGCTTCGTTGCGAGTGCGTCCGCGTCCAGCGCCAGCCCGGGACCTACGGGTAGCCGCAGTGCGTCCGCGGTCCGCGGTGTTGCGGCTGTCGGGGGCTGTGTTGCGACAGGGGCGGGCGTCAGCTGCTGCGGCTGCGTCCGGGCGGTGGCGCTGTGCAGCTGTTCGGACAGCATGCTGTGCGGCAGGCCGAGCAGGTCGTAGATCCGCTGCAGGGTGCTGACCTCGTCGGCGGAGATGACCCCGTCGGCTGCGGCGACGGTCACCAGGAACCGGCCGATCTTTTCCGACTGTTGCGCGGTCAGCCGCTTGAGCCTGTCCTTGATTCCCGCGAGCCGGGTGCCGCTCGCGATGAGCCACCGCAGGTGCGCCTCGAGGCGCACCTGCTCTGCCCTGGTCAGCTGAAGGCCGTCACGCAGGTGCGCGACGAGGTGTTCACGTTCGTCGGTGCTGATCGTGCCGTCGGCCGCGCTGACTGTTACTGCCAGGCGTAGCAGTGTTGCCGCTGCGGTGTAGGCGGTGCTCGGTGTTTGGGCCTCGCCGGCTTCGGTCCGGAACAGGACCGCAACGTCGGTGATCTCCGTGTGGCCGAAGCGCAGATCTGGCTCGATTCCGAAACCTGACCGGCCCAGCAGTTGCACCAGGGTGACGAAGTCGGACTCGCGAAGGCCGGCCGAGTTCGCGTTCGGCCAGAGCGAGGTCAGCTCGGCGCCGTCGACCAGCGCAGTCGGCCGGCTACGGAGATGCCGCTCGGCCCACTGGCGCAGTGCCGCCATATCGGGTTTGTCATCCTGGCTCGGCTCGTTGGGCAGCAGTTCAGCGGCGGGCGGGTTGTGGGGGGCGGGCGGGTTGTGGGCCAGCGACCGGTCGTAGGGTTGCCGGTCGAGGTGTATGGACTGGGTGAGCTCCGCCAGCTGGGCAACCAGGCCGGGGGAGTCGTACACGTCGGGCCAGCCGGCCAACATGATGCGCTGGCGGGCCAGGGCCGGGTTGGCCGGACGGTAGGGGAGTGCAACCCGCTTGTGGCCTGGGATGACCCGCAGCCCGGGGCCGAACCGTTGCGTGTAGCGGCTGGTGAACAGTTTGGCGAACTCGCGGTCGCTGGTCGTACTGCTGGCGGCGTGGATGGTGGGGTGGTGGCGCGTCCATGCCAGCGCCCAGTCGGCCGGCAGTGGTGTGCCCGTCGCGGCGTACGCGGCCAGGGCCAGCCGCAGGCTCAACGGGACCGGACGCAGATCGCCGGCGGTTGGGGGCTCCAGACGCGGTAGCTGCGGCGTATTGCGGTCCTGCAGTGCCCGCAGCAGCAGCAGGAACTGGGCTGCCTGGGTGACGAAAGCCCGGTCGGTGTTGTACACCGACAGCAGCCTGATCACCTGGTCGGCGACCGCCGTGAGTTCGGTTGCGGGATCGGGGGCGTTGCCGAGGTCGAGCAGGACCCGCCGTTCCAGGCCGTAGAGCAGCAGCAGCGCAAAGCCAGTCGGGGCCTGCGGGTAGCGTCGGCCGTCGCCGAGCCACGTCAGGTATGCAGCCCGGGCGCCCGGAGTGAGCTGGGCGTAGGAGGGCACGTGGTACGGGCTGTCGCCGCTCCAGTCGGGCTGGCGGTAGTTGATGGGCTGTGCCGGGTCGATGAGGGACGGTTCGGCCATTCCGTCGGCGAAAAGGCCCTGCCCGACGTAGAGCAGGCCGCCGCCGATCGTCAGGTAGTCCACTTGCACCGGCTGTCCGGCAGGCACCCAACGGGCGGGGTGCGTGGCTGGTGGTGTCGGGGTGTACGTCGGGTGCGTTGTCACCGTCGCCGCCTGTTCTTCGGGCGCCGGCTCGGGCGCGGGTGTCTGCAGTACTGGTGCGTCCGGCTGGGCCACGGCGGCAAGCGCCGCTTCGTCTGTCGTGGTGGTGTTGCCGGCTGGTGGGTCATCCGGCGACGCGTCGCCCGCTGGCAGGTTGTCTGCTTGCGGTAGCGCTTGGTCGTCGGGGGGTGTCTGCCGGTTGCGGCCGCGTCTTGTGGTGCGAGCCAGCATGCCCCAGGTCAACGCGATCCCCGAGACGACGATCCAAATGATCTTCACTACGTCGCGGGTCGTGTCGCCGGCAAAGACGCCGTCATCGGGCGGGATGATCGTCAGGTAAAGCCAGACCAGGCCGAACAGGACCCGGCCGAAACCCGGAGCGGTCTTCAACGCGTCGGCACCGGCACCAGGCTGCACCTGTACGGCGCCGGGGACCGAAACCGCCGCCCACTTCGCCTTGCTCCATGCCCACCGGCCCCAGGCGACCAGATAGACACCGACCAGCAGCGCGACGATACGCATAGCGCTTTGCTCGGCAGTGCCGTCGAACGGGTTGCGCTCCTTGAACAGGGGCGCCAACGCCGCGACGACAAGCGCGAGCCCGATCAGGCATCTCATCATGCCTGGAGGTAGGTCGGGGCTCGGCTTGGCTGGGGCGCCGTTGGCTTCGGCGAGTAGCGCGTGCAGGCGGCCTGGGCGTCGGCGATAGTCCTCCCACAGCTGCTCAGTCACCGTCATGTTCGTCAGCTGGCTGTGCGCCGACAGCACAGCCTCGACGGCGGGGCGCAGCCGGTCCGATTCCATCGCCTCGACGACAGCCGCGAGTGAGGTGTCGTACAGGGCGCGCTGTTTGGTCGAACGCCGTGCGGCCAGTCGGCGGGTTGCTCGGTGGGCTGCGGCCAGGTGTGGGTTTAGCACGATGCAGATCTCGCGTGCCGCAGGCAGCACCGGACCGAGATCATCGCGCAGGTGCTGCAGGCGGGCCAGCTCAAGCAGCAGGGTGGTGTCGTGCGGCCCTCGGCGTACGGGGTCTGGTTTTACCTCCACCGTTGCCTCGATCGCCTTGGCAAGTGCCGCTATCGCCGCCTTGGTCCGCGCGGCAGTTGCCGGGCCAACGCCGGGTAGGTGCTCAAGCCGGTCGCCCCTCTGGATTAGCTGGCCGACAGTGAGCAGGCCAGCGGCACGGAACGGCACGAGGCTCAGGCCGACGCCTTCCGTGGTGGTGCGGAGCCTGTCGATGGGTGCTTTGCTCAGCTGCTCGGCGGCGAGGTGCTTACGGTGTTTGGCCGCGGCCTGCTGGATGCGAGCGATGATGTCTTGCTCGCTGGTGAGTACGGCGTGGGCGGCGTCGCGGGCGGCCTTTGCCTGTGTCACTACGGCACGTTGCTCTGGGCCGGAGACAGCTTTACCCACGTTCACCTCACCAGTTGCTGGAGGACACCCCGTCGTTCAGGAAAGGGATCTTCGCATCTCGTGCCGCGTGGATGGGGGCCGGCATGATCGTCCGCCGGGTGGACCTGGGATAGCCCCTGTGCGGTAGTGGGCTGGCCAAAGGCATGAGGCGATCCTGGCTGTGCCTGATTATTGGTAGTCACATCCGCATGTAGCTCTTTGTCCGCAGGCGCGGGTTGATGAGCCGGGCAGCGGACGCAGTCGCCCTCTACCTCAGATGGTTAGCGCGCTGGCCGGGCTCCTCGTCGTGGAGGCTGGCGGAGCCCGGCGAGCGCTAGCGCGTCACTCGTCCAGTGCGGGCCCGGTCTGCGGCGGTGTCAGTGGCGGCGGAGCCAGGACGAGGATCTGCAGGAGGCCGATGTATTCGTGCGGCGCTAGCTGGGCGGCGGCCGCGAATTCTTCGACGCTGCTGAACCGGCCCCGGCTCTGGCGGTCGGCGATGACCCGTGCGGCGCGCGCAGGGTCGAAGAAAGGTAGTTCTGCCAGTTGCTGGGCGCCGGCGGTGTTGATGTCGACCGTGCCGGCCGGTGCGGTGGGCGGTACGGGTGCGGGTGGTGCTACAGGCTGCGGCGGGCGGGGGACCGCGGGCATGGCCGGTGGTGCTGCGGCAGGCGCGGTGCCGGAGTGCTGGGCTGGCGTTACGGGCGCGGCTGGCGCGGGAGCGTTGTGGTGCGGAGGTGGCGGGACCGTTCCGGCTGGCGGCATGGTGCCGGTGGCAGGCAGGTACCGCCAGCGCTGGGCGGGAACGGTGCCTGCGGGCAGGGTCTGGTACCAGGGAATGCGGTTGGCCTGCCACTGCAGCCACTGGTTGTTGATCAGTAGGCCGTGGACGATGCTGGCGGCCCAGCCCGACAACAGCAGGCCGACTCCGACCTGATCGGCAATGAGGTTGTCGTCAGTGCCGTCGGCGACGGACGCGAAGGTGATGCCTGCCGCGATGTAGATCAGCCCTGCGATCGACCAGGACTTGCGCTGTGTTCGCAGGCCGACGTAGAGGAAGCCCGCACCACCGAGGCATGAGCAGCCGAAGATGGTGAGCAGCAGCCACCAGCTGTGCATGATGCGCCAGCTCAGCTTCCGCGCGGGATGTGGGGCGGGAGGCTGGGCTGGCGGGAGGTGATGAGGGCTGCTGATCATGGTGTGCTTTCTGCTCGGTGGGGATGTTGGCGTGCTACTCGGGCGGTCGGGGTGTAGAGGCTGGCGTCGGTCTGCGGCTCGACGAACTGCAGGAGCTGGATCCGGCCTGGTTGGGCTGCCTGCGAGTGGCAAATCCTGGCGCCGTGACCGCAGGTGCGGCAGTGGCTGCCGCGGCCGACGCGCTTGTGGGCGACTGGCGGCGCATCCGACCACCTGGCGACGCTGGCTGCGGTGCTGACACCTTCTGGTTTCAGCGACCGGTCGGCGGCCGGAAGGCGTCGGCGTACACCTGGTGAGGGTGCGGCCGCCATCTTCCTGGCGTGAGCCGCGGGCAGAGGCGTCCGATGCGTTGGTGGCTAACGTGGCCTGGTAGTCGTGCTGACACAGGCAGGCCGCCCGAGCAACGGTCGTCGGAACTTGCGTGCCCGTGGCGTGCGAGTCAGTCCAGGGGAGCGAAACTCCGGCCGTCTAGAGCGTTGATGAGCGTGTTATCACGGGTGACCTCGATACCGCGGTCGCGCAGCTCGGCGACCAGTTCGGTCTCCCGCTCGGCCGGGATGTAGAGGAAGTCCCCGTTGAGGGTGGTGAAGCCGCTCGAGGCGAAGCGGGCTTGCAGATCGTGGGGCAGCAAGTCGAGTGCCCTGGCGGTGACCATGGGCGGCCAGTCACCCTCGGCCACCGCGGTGAGCTTGCTGATGTCGAAAGGCGCGTCATCGGGCTGCATGTCCGGGTCATCGTCGTCGACTGCAGCCGGGTTGTTCACGTGCCGGGTGCGCAGGCCACGGGCCTCGCCCCAGGTCCGCGCCGCCGCGATCGCTTCGATCTCTGCGGCTTCCTCCGCCGCGTTGGCGGCGTCGGCGAACGCCAAGCTGTCGTGCAACTGGGAATGGCCGTACACCAGGCTACGAGCCTGCTGCTGAGAATCAGCGCTGATCATGGCGGGCACCATACCAACGAGCGATCTTCCGTGGTTGCCAACCGGGTATCGGTTCACCAACTGCATGTGCAGCGCTAATAGCCGCAGTAGAACAGGCTCACGAGTTCGCCAAGTCCTGTCCGGGGGGTATGAGAGCTCGAGCAGCCTGACCCGGTCGACCGGCCGCGCGTCCGCTGACGCCTTGGGCTGAGGCGCGGCGCCAAATTACAGATGACGGGATCGTTCGGGTCAGCGAATTCCATACCGGGCGGTAATGCCGCCTCACCACCAGCGCGCTGCCGGTAACAGTCGGGCGGTACACCAATTCCGTCGACGCAACCGACTCGGAGGTCGCCGATCGACTGAGGGCGCTGCCGTCGCGGCTCGCTCGGCTACGGCGTGTCGCTGCCCGCATCCGAGTCGAACGGCCACCGGTGCACTCTGACGTCGAGGGGTTGGACGGGCTCGTCAGCTTTCGCGACCGTCCACCACGTTCCGTCGATGAATACAGATGGCCGATCGTGATTCGGTGTTGACATGCCGTACAGCCGCACGCTGAGATACTGGCCCTTCTGAAGAACAGGCAGGTCTAGCGCGTGCAGCAGTGCCGCGTTGAGGTGATTGAGCACGGTGATCCCCTCAGCGCGCAGCAGTCCTCGAGCGTCGCGGACTCGCTTGGCCGCGTCAAACTGCATGGACGCCGTCTGGAGGGCCGCCGTGCCGATTGGCCGCTGCTGCACGCGTCGAAACAGCTCACAGACCCGCTTAACGCCCGACGGCACGGACAGCAACGTGTTGAGGTCCGACGGTGGCATGGTCGCGAAGACGTTTTCCGGCAGGGAGTCGTCGCGCAGCAGCCATCGGATCCGGCCACGCCCTAGCACATTGATCGCGCGCTTGCCGTCCAGGTTTTGACCGGCCGATAGTGCGTCGTCGGTCGCTTGCAGGATACCGACGCGATAGGTGCCGGCCGCCTCGCTCGCCGACACGAGCAGGAGCACCGCACCGGTCGCTTCCCGCGGAACTAGCCAGTTGGTTCCTGTCGTGAAGCAGATCTTGACGTCGTGCCCGGCAACCTGCGCGTCGAGTCGACGGCCTGGTGCTAGATCGAGACCCTCGCGCACAGCGAATACCGACCGTTCGACGAGGTAGATCTTCTCGGTGCGCGTGAGCTGTTGGAGATCCAGGCGGCCGGTGTGCCTGCCGTCGATGATGTAGTCGAAAGCGTTGCGCAGCAGCGGGCCGATTCTCTGTACGTGAGGGGCGAGTTCCTTGGCCACTTGTGCCGCCGCGTCGTCTACCCGGACTGGGCTCCTTTCGGGCACCGAGTGGCTGTCGCGCTGAGACTCGGGCTGTTCTGGCTCCTTCGCGTCGCCCTGGCGTGCTGAGGTTATAGGCGGCTTGGTGCCGGACTGAGGTAGCGCAGTGCTCTCGGGCTCGTTGTGCTCCGGATCGGTGCCCGGTCTGGCGCCTACCAGTGCGGTCAAGCGTGCGACCTCGAGTTCCGCGGCGTGCCGTGCCGCAACGGCGGCAGCAAGATCGTCTTTAGCTAGCAGGAGTTGTTCCTGCAAGCGAAGGACCTGTCGTAGGTCGCCTGCCGTCGGCTGCGGGGGTTGGGACGCGATCTGCACGGGCGTCGGATTGGCCGTGGCGCGTTGCAGTAACTGACGGGCCCGGTCAAGTTCGCGTTTGCGATCCTGCTCGGGCGAGCAGATCTCAATCACCGCTTCGATGAACGGTCGCGATATGTGCAGCTCAAGCCCGCTGAGACGCCTTGAGATGCTGGCAGCCCGCAATCGGGCTGGGTGCTTCGGCTCGTATCGCGCGGCAAGCTGGTGTTGCAGGGCAACGATCGTCAAGCCTGAATTGTTCATCATGCTTCGCATCAGCATCGCTAGCTCATTGATCTCTTGGCAAGACCCGATGAGCTGGCCATATGGTCGTCCACGCCGTCTAGGCTGAGCTGCGGTCATCAGTCGAGGTACTCCGTGCAAACGCGAAACTATGGGAATGTTTGAGAAACAAATATTCTGCCTTCTCGCCAGAGACTACCGCATGGCAGGCTTGCACAGACCCGCCCAACCGACACATTGGATTATTGATGTCACGCCTCGACCTGGCGGCACTCGCCATCATCCTTGCCGCCGCGCTCGGGTTTGTCGCGCTCGGGGTAGGCCCTGAGTCCTTGGCCGCAGTCGCGGTGGCCGTGGGTGGGCTGTTCACTGCGTGGCGGACTACGGCCGGATCCCAACAGCGTCGGCGCGTGAGCCGTCAGCAGGCAACTCGCCCGACCGACAGACGCTAGTGGCGCCGGCCACGCACGTGCCATAAAACCGGCATCCGGCCCTTGGTAATGCCCTCGACGGCCGAACGTGCTGCCGTAGTAGTGCTCGGAGGAAGAACCCCGAGCCGCGACGGCGTGCCGATGGCTATCGCCAGTAGGCCTGGCCGAGTGGGTTACAGCGTGGAGGGCTCGGACAGTGTTATGTATCCCGTGTCTACGATCCGCTCCTCGCCCGTATTAAGACGGTCGCAGTGCCGGGTGGCGAGCTGCCCGGTGTCCTCAAAGACCACCACCGGGATCCGCTCCGAGATCGGGCAGCGTCGGCATCGCGCTTCCAGTGTCAGAAGCGACTTGCGATAGACAACTGCTTGCTGGAAGTGCCGCGCTCGCACGTGTAACGGATCGTCCTGCAATGGAGGCTGCGGGAGACTCAACGTCCGTTCACTGCTGCGGACAGTGGTTCGGCTGATCGCTTGTGTATTGCGAAGCGTCGTTGTTGCGGACGCCTCCAGCACCGAGGACAGGACATCGGCGAACGCCTTCGGCCCCACGTTGAGCACGCTCTTCAGCACCCGTTGGCTTTCCGCCTCCATCGTGCGTGATTCGCTGCGCGACGCCTCGTACCGCAGCACCTGTTCCTCGCCCGATTGCAGGGTCAACACCGTCACCCAGCCGTCCGGAGCCAACACTCGGGGCTCCAGTTCGATCGCCGAGAGCAGTCGGATCGATGTCGTCACTAGTATTCGTCGATACCATGGACGAGGCCAGATGATGTCACCGGCCGCTTGGCGGTCAGCGCCGTTGCTGGCCAGGTAACGCACGTATTGGACCAGCACGCGGTCGGGCAGCTCGGAGATCCGGCCCTTCTCTAGGTGGTCCCTGTATCCGATCTTGAAGGCAAGTCCAACCTCGGGTCCATCTGCCTCGCCACTAAGCATGATCCCTCGCAGCTGCGGATTCATGCGGTATAGCACTGCGAAGAGATCGGTACCTGACATGCGCGGCATCTTCTGATCCATGACGACAACCGCGATGGGATGCTGCTCGACATGGCCAATGGCATCCTCGGGCGTGGTTGCGTAGCTCGTCTCCAGACCTGTGCGTGCGCTAACGAGTTCGGCTGCGCGTCTGGCGAACTCAGCGTTGTCATCCACCAACAGGACCTTGTTGCTCAACTTCGCCTCCGAGGCAGTTGAATGGTGAAGGTAACGCGTGAGCCGTCGACTGTGTGGGTCAGCGAAGCGCCGTCGAGGGAGGCCAGGATGGTCTGCACCGTCGCCAGCCCAAGGCCTTCATGGTCGTGCTTGGAACTCCAGCCGCTGACATACATATCGTCCGGGAGATGGGGTAGGCCGTCGACGTGGTTGGTTACCTGCAACAGGTAGAACCGAGCCGTCAATACCGCCGTAACCTCAACCGTTCGGTCCGACGGCGAGGACTCGACGGCGTTCTCCAGCAGCGGCAGCAACGCGGCGACTACATAGTTGCGCCCGTATCCGTCGAGATCGTCGGGCAGGATAACGTCGAGCCTTGCTCCGTTGGCCGCCTTTGCCACGTAGAGCTCACCGGCCGCTTGCACCGTTTTCGATATCGAATCCGCTTCCCAGGCCTGGCTGTCCCGCGCCAGTGTCGCGACTTGGCGAAAGGTCGCCAGGAACGCCTTGCTGGCCCGCAAACCTGCCAGGATCGCGGCCTCTGGAGAGCCGGGGGAGGGGGTACTCCCGCCCATCCCCAGTACCGTTGCTTCCATCTGTGCCAACGGCGTGTTTAGCGAGTGTGCCAACTCGCGTACGAGCGGCTCCTCCCTTTGGCCGAGCTGGAACGTATTCTTGATCACGATGGGCAGCTGCTCCTCGACGTAGCGGATCAGCAACCTCATCTGTTCCGCCTCGGCGTCGCGCTGACCTGCTAGCCGCTGGGCGTCACCCGCGAACCTCTCGAGATTCGCCTCCATGTGTGCCTGGCGCCGCTCGAGGTCGTACAGAAACTGTACGACGAAAGCAACCCCCGCCACGAACAGCGATGCGATTAATCCAACAAGGACCTCAGGGCGCGTCGACAACGCTTCGAAGATGTATGTAGTTAAGAACGTAAAGCCAAAACTCACCAGACTGACAAGGATCTTGAGCGGCGTCCGGCTTCCAGTGATCCTGTGCGCTTCGTCAGCTCTGCGATCAGTCACGGACATTCTCATCCTCGCCCGCACGTGGCACTCGCGTTCGTCTCCGACGCGCTGATGGCTCGATCATTGTCGCCGGATCGGCACCGTCGCACGAAGAGTCCATGATCTTTCACTTCGGCAGATTCGCGGGCGCCCCTGCAGTACAAGATGTTGACTCTTGCCTTCGATACCGAGCTTGTCCCAAGGGCGGTGACGATGTTAAGCGCAGATATCGATCTATATGCGCTGGTTCGGGCCAGCGCACGAGTCGGTGAGCGCGGTGGGTAGGCTTTGGGTTCATCCGTGGAAGAGAACCAGAGGCGCTTTGGCGTTCCGTTTAGTGACTCGTGACAACGGATCCTCTGGGTGCCTTGCGGACAGGATATGGGCAGGTATCCGCCGCTGGATCGCGGCCACGTGACTGACAAGGTCAACGTGGACACGAAGAGCACGGCGTAGCGCCAACATTCGCGGCGGGACCTGGTGAACCCGCCCCCGGAGGTATTGCGTGTCAATGTGTCGCCGACAACGTGACTTTCAAGTGGTCGAAGCATGGTGCAGGAGGGCCGTGGCCAGTAGTTGGCGGGCTTATGCTTCCGAGCTCTTTGGCTGGCGATGTGCGCTATGGTCGGATGCCTCCCACACGTTCCTCATCAGTCTGCGGACCTCTGGAATTGCTTGCAGATGCTCAAACCAGGTGTCCGCGATCCTGTTTGCGCCCGGGGTTGAGTAACGCCACTCGTGGTTGCGCCATCCGAGTCGGTAGATATCCCCCGGTGCGGCGCAGGGTTTTCGTCGACGCCCCAGGCGGCCGTTCAGGGCCTCAACAGCGGCGGATGCAGCACTTTGGCAGTGCCCCGCCGGTAGAGGCGAGCCGGCCTGCCGGCGCCGAGAGGCCGGTGGGTATCGGTTTCCACGACGAATCCCGGCGTACTGGTGATCTTCCGATGGAAGTTCGGTGGGTCCAGTGCCACGCCCCAGACGATCTCGTAGACCCGGCGCAGTTCGGTCATGGTGAACGTGCTGCCGCAGAACGCCGTCGCCACGGGCGTGAACTCCAGTTTCGTGCGGGCTCGTTCCAGGCCGTCGGCCAGGATCTGGTCGTGGTCGAAGGCGAGGGGATCCGACGCACGCCCCGCGTCGTCGAGGGGCTCCCAGCGGGCCCGGGCGGCGTCCGTGCCCGCGACGGGAATCGGCAGGTTCGGTGCGATGGCCAGGTAGGCCACCGACGCCACCGGGCCGCGGGGATCCCGGTCGGCGGCGATGTAGCTGTGCAGCTGCTCCAGGTGCAGCGCCGAGCCGTCCAGGCCGGTCTCTTCCGTCAGCTCCCGTAGCGCGGTCGCTTCGAGGTCTTCGGGCAGGCGCACGAATCCGCCTGGCAGCGCACTGCCGCCGAGGAACGGCTCCTTGCCCCGTAAAACCTGCAGGACGTGCAGCCGGTCCGCGCGGATGGTCATTATCACCAGGTCAACCGCTATCTGAAATAACGTCGGCGGGCGCTGATCGGCCATCATCACGATCCCTTGATAGAGGCATTGACATATTGCGCTGAAGCGGCTACGGTCCAAGCCTCACCACTTCTTGTCACTACGACAATATATACCCGTGAGACGACGAAGGTGGAGACCCCTCATGGATGACAGTGGAGGCAGCACGAACCGCAGAGTTCCACGACAACGCAGCACACCCACCCGGGCCCGCCGCACCGACGCGGAGATCCGGGACTACCGTGCCGCGACCCGGCACCTCTGCTCCGGCATGTACCTAGATGCCGACTTCCGGCGCAGAGTGCTGCATGAAGTGCACAACGACAACCGCCGACGAGTGGCACCCTCATTCGGGTTCCGGCTGACACCCGTGCTCGTGCACGGCTGGCGCGCCTGGCGCATCGACCTGTGCCTGCACCTGGCGGTGTGCGCCCTGACCCTGGTTGCCCTGTGGTGGGCGCCGCTCAGCGCAGCCCTGCTAATCGGCCTACTCGGCGCGTGGCGCACGACCCAGGCGCTGTACGACGTCACGCGGCAGCTCTACACCTACTTCGTCCAGCGCAAGACCGAATACGAGCTTCGGCAAGTCCAGTACCGGTTCAAGGCCCTCGGCCTGCTGATGGCCGGCTGCCTCACGCTGAGCAGTCTCGGCCTGCTCGGCCTCGCCCTGCAGCCCACCGGCGAGGCGCACGAATGGCCCCTTCGCGGAGATCTGCTCGACACCGCACTATTCGCCGCGGCACTGGTGGCGTCCGTGTCCCTAGCCGCCGCCTGTCGCCAGCGAGCACTGAACCGGCTGCGCGACGAGGACGCCGTGAACCTCGAACCGCGCAGTACACGCCAGCGCACCATCGCCGACCAGGAGTCGCACACGTTCACGATCTACTCCGGCTTCGACCCCTTCATCGGCAGCGGGCAGCGCATCCACCGGCGGTCCTGGTCCTTCGCCCAGCCGCTGCTCGTAGCCGAGGAACCGGCGGCGCTGCTGCATCCCTCGATGGCCAAGGAGCGCGAGTTCCCCGTCCCGCCGTTCCGGACGCATGAACTCGTCGAATACCTCCACGAACGGCTGCGCACCTTGGCCGACGAAGCCGATCCCGAGATCCGGCTGCCAGGACTCGTAGTCGACGACCGGATCATGCTCAAGGGCACCTTCGTCAACACCTACCGCGAGATCCTGGAAAGCCCGACCCTCAAAGCCACCCGGCAGATCATGGCTGATCCGAGCGACGCCGCCCGCCACCATCTGGCGTGCCAGGTGGATTCCTGGGGCGGGGAGGTGGTCACGACGGTCTTCGTGCACATCTCCCTGCAGGGCAAGACCCTGTACATCGAGTTCTCCACCTACGCGCTGACGCCCACGAAGTCCGCCTACCAGTCCATTGACGTCATCGGCGCGACCGGACCGGGTGCCGTCCGCCGGGCTGTCGGGCGCGACCTCGCGCAGCTGCCCAAGGTTCTCGGCCGCACCGGCCAGCTGGCCGGCGAGCTCAGGCTCGGTGCGAGAGCGCGGCAAGCCCGAACGGACCGCACCGCCAAACCCCGCCGCGGATCCGACATCGGCGCCAGGTTCAGCACCCGCGAGGACGCGTCACAGCAGCCGCACGAGCGCGATGAGCCGGCCCCGGTAGAGACAGACGCCGACACGAACTACTTCCAGCTGGCCGACATCCACAAGCACGCCCAGGTCATCGAACGGCGGCTGCTCTCGTCCATGACCCACTTCCTGAAGCTTAAAGGCGTCGACACCTCCGAGTTCCGGCAGCGGGCCACCGCGATCCTCAACAACGGCGTGATCAACCACGGAACCATGTCGATGACCGCCACCGCCGTCGGCCAGAACGCGACGGTCACCACCGCCCCCGCACCCGCTGCCGGCTGACCTGCGAACGGATCATCCCATGACCAACCACAACCACGGCATCCAGAACTTCGGCCCCGGCCAAATGCACATCACCGGCAGCGCCATCGGCACCGGCGCCCAGGTCCACTACTCGCCCCCGAGCACCAGCGCGCAGGCCACGAAACGCTGCGACATCGGTGTACTGACCGTCGTGGCCGCCGAAGCCAGCGCGATCAGCGCACTGGCCGCCGGCAGCACCGACCGGCACGAAGCCCGCCACGACGACCGAACGTTCCACGAGTTCACCATCGGCTACCCGGGCGGCAGCGCGCGACTGGTGACCCTGCAGCAGTCCGACCGCGGCCAGCAGTCGACCGTCGCCGCCTACCAGGCGATGCGTCAGCGCTACCGCCCCCGCCTGGTCGTCATCGTCGGCATCGCCGGCGGCATCCATCCAGACCTGGGCATCGGCGACGTCGCCGTGGCCAACCAGATCATCCACTACGACTCCCGCCGCGAGGAACCCGGCGACACCAGGCGGCGCGCCAACGTCAACAAGGTCCCGCACTGGGTGCAGAACGCCATCAACGACTTCTTCGCCGACCACGGCGAACCCGCGCGGTTCAGCCCGCCAGGCTCCGCCGGATACATCGCACGACCCGGCCCCATCGGCTCCGGCGAGTCGGTCATCCGCGACGCGAGCAGCGCCATCCGCCAGTACCTGCACACCGTCAACGACAAGACCCTGGCCGTGGAGACCGAAGGCGCCGCCCTCGCCCAGGCCTCGTACGAGGACGAGCAACACCTGGACGGGCCGAAAGGCTGGATGGTCATCCGGGGCATCTCGGACCACGCCGACCCGGCCAAGGACGACAGCCGGCACGAACTCGCCGCCCGCAACGCCGCCCAAACCCTCAGGGAGCTCCTGCCGACGCTCATGAAGGGCCTCGACGAGACGGCGGGCCACCAGTGAACGACTTCACGCTCGGTGTCGTCAGCTCCCTGGTCGCCTCCGCGATCGCCGTCGTGGGCGGCTGGCTGGTTACCAGGCAGGGGCGGCGCTGGTTGACACGACAGCTGTCCACGCTGACCGGGATCGGGATCGAACGCACCTACGATCATCAGACGCTCGCGGCCGCCGACCTCGCCACTGACCTCGCACAGGCGCGGTGGATCAAGGTGATGGCAGGTCGGGGCAACGAGCTGACCCGCGAAGCCTTCCGCCTCGTGTGGCTGGACGCCACCGGACGGCTGGAGTTCGTCGAGGTGCTACTGCCTGATCCGCGGCCCGCAGGGAGCTGGCTCGATCAGCGGGAACGGGAGGTCTGCCGGATCGACCCGGCGTTCCGCGGAGGCGTGCTACGGGACCAGGTGTGCAACAACATTCGGTACGTCAGACAGATCGCGCAGAGACACGACCGGATCCGGCTGAAACTCTACGACCTTCCCCAGGTGGCAAGGGTTATCGTCACTGACCGCGTCGCCTATCTGACACCCTACGCCGCGCACCTGCACGGACGCCGCTCACCCTGCCTGGTCTTCCGCAACCCGAGCCCGCTCTACGACCATGCGCTTCGGCTGTTCAGCACCGCCTGGGAATGTGCGGATGAGCCGTTTGCCGGGCTGCTTACCCACCTGCGCACCGCTCCCGGCCGTTAAGCCGACGGCTCAGCCTGCCGCGCTTGGCGGCCAACAACCGCCCGCAGACAAGCCATCTCAGCTGTCCCTGTGTTGCGGGAGTGTGCGAATTCCTCAGACTCCTCGCCAGCCTGGCTTCCGAGGAGCGTATACGAGTCAGGAGAGATGGCTATGGATAACCTGCTTCTGAGACACGGCCTAGATTGAAGGCCTCTAGGTCATCGCTGGGACGCAATTCTCCATATCTGGACCTTAGATGATTGTCGAGATCGTCGACACATCGAGCGAGTATCTCAAATTGTGCCCATGCATCCGCTTCCGCAAGCCCCCAGTCATCCTCGACCAATTCGACCTTAGACCTCCAATGAAACATTGCGCGCTCTATGCGGAGTAGCAAATTTGCAAACTTTGGGTCATGCTCGGAGCCTAAAACTCGCGGCGTCACCGTCCTCTGTAAAGTAGAAAGCGTCGGGGAAACCTTGTGAAGTAGAGTTGATGAAGAGGCATCCTGGGGACTGACCTCCATGTATACCGAACCATCATCTCTGTATCTATAGAGGCTGCTCAGCTCGCCACGGTGGGTTTCGACGTAGTTTGCGACATCGGCGCCAGTCAACCGTTCATATGTCCCATCGTCTTTGCGGTTATGTGGGATGCCAACGAACGAAACCAGGCATTCGAATAGGAATTGTTCGATATAAAGATCCGCGGCGCGCGCGTAGTTAACTCTCGCCGTTCCCCAGACGCGCCCCTTTTCTCGATCGAGGATTCTTTCGACCAGCAGGATAGTCACGGCCGTGCTTATGAGTATACCGGCAAGCTCAGTTGTGAAATTCTGAAGAAAAGAAATAGCGCCAAGCCAGATGCCTATAAGGAGCAGCGGAGCAGCTGTGGCTAGGGCAACATACATCCAGCGGCGAATCGACAAGGGAGCGCCTCCGTTGCGAGACCCCTGCTCGACGCAGGGGTGACCTGCACAATTATCGCACCTTGTTGCAACAAGCGATTCGACCCGATGGGTGCATTCTGATCTCTAGCGCCCATTTGCGCCAGTGGCGCGCGGCGTGCGTGGCACAGCTGGTGGCCGAGCCGGGCACCACGCGCGTCAACGCATTCGGTTTCATCGCTGCCACGCTATGGCGAAGCCGCCGCTAGCGAACCTGCGCGCCGCCAGGCCCGGGTGGCGCGCAGGGCTCGCGGACGAGCATCCAGAGTCGGCAACCGCCCGCGGCCTACCGCGAGCTGCAGCATTTGCTCGCATCGCCGGCGGACCACGGACGCAATCGCCAGTTCCCACATGGAGCTAACGAATCTCCACGTTTCCGTTCTCGTCGTCGTATTCGGTGTCTTGTTCTTCGCCTTCGAGGACTGATGGATGAACGGTGTCCAAGGCGTTCTGGAGATCGATTGCATGCGTGCCGACGAATCGTATGGTGGCAGGCTTGCTTGCGAGCTGGATGGCTATTGTGACGCTCGCCTGACGGCCGATGTTCTGGTTGAGGAGGTTGTTGCGGAGCTGATCGCGTGAGGTGCCGAGGGCGTGGTGGTACTTTGCTGCGCAGGTTGGACACAACGCGAGACGGTTTGCCTGAAGCTCCCGCGCGGCTCCCTTGATGAATTGGACTGCCTCGAAGTAGTCCTCACCAGAGGGGATCTTGAACGGCATCGCGTGGTGGCACACCTGACAGATGAGTACACCGTGCTCGTTGGTGTACATCCGTCGGAGGTAGTGTCGCATCGCGCTGAGGTGGCCGGGCTCCTGTATCAGGACCGATCGTAGGCGCATGGCATATCTGCGCGTTGGGGCGTCAGCCGATAGCTCTCGGGCACGCCGCGCACGGTGGTCGGGCGCACCGCTGGCGGCCTCTGGCAGGCTGAGTTCGGCGTCCATGCTTTCAATTAGTGCTTTGAACTTGTCTGGGTTTCGTTTTCGGAGGTCGGCGATCCGACGCATCTCCTCGGGGGACTCGAACTCGAATCGCTTGGCGATGTCCGCGTCTTCTTGCTGGCGCTGAGCGTCTGCAGCAGCTCTTTTGCCGAACCCGGCCCGATCCAGTAGTGGCGCACTTGACGGGAGGTGCAAGCCTTCTGCGAGGTGTTCCGCGGTGATATCTTCCGGTCGGCGAAGGTTGCCATCGCGATCGAGGATCCATGGTGTCGAGCGCAATGCTTGTAGGAGCTGCGACTCAATTTTGTATAGTCGCGTTGATCGGTTCGAGCGATACATGGCGTCGGCGCAGGTCTCCTTCGCCAGCGAAACCGTCTTCCATAGGGTTCGCAGCAGGGATTCGTTCCCGGTCGCGACGGCGACGCGGAAGTGGGGGATTTCCCAGTCTTGTGAGATCATGTTGTCGTTTTCGCGGTCGCGCCGCCATCGTTCGTCGAATTTGAGGTTCCGCCATATGGGGATCTGCGCGACGGAGAATCCTGCTGTAGCTCCCAGGCGTCGGGCTAGCTGGCCGGTGTCGAACGACGTACCGATGTAGTCGGGTACGAGCTGGCTTGGGCGCTGGCCGCGGTAGGAAGGCGAGCGGTAGAGGGCGCTCATGCCAGTCGTGACGAACGGGTCGTCGAGGTAGAGGTCACGGGCGGCGGCCCAATGACAGGTTCCGTCGTGACGCACTGCCGCAAAGACCGGTTTGTCTCGGTAGCTGTCAGTAGCGACAGCCCCCGAGTCGATGAGTTGCTGAAGCACGCGAAGGTCTTCAAGGTGATCTTTGGTGACAGCTGGCGCATGTTGGTTGTAGGCGCTGAGGTTGATGTCCAGTCGCGCGGCCGCATTCCAGGTTTTGACCTGGGCGACGTTGTAGAACGCTCGTAGTGCTTCGCGGTCTGGATCGTTGGAGGTGGCGTCCGGGAACACGGCGAGCGCATCAACTACGAGACCTTCAGCGTGCAAGCCTCGTGTTGTTGGGAGGTACGCGCCTTCTCCTGGCACATGCTGGACGTCGCCACAGTGTTGCACGCGAACGATCGGCGCGGTGCTTAGCCTGTGGCGGAGCTGGTCAGCTGTGAAGAATCCAAGTTCACTGCGTGCTGCCCGCTGAGGTAGGGCGCCGAGAACGATGTACAGCTGCCGCATCCAAACGTCGGACTTGGTCGCAATCCACTCGTTCCAGGACTGCCATGCCCTGTCGGAGGCGTCTTCTTTTGTGTAGAGGTCCGTGAGGATTGAAAGGATGGTGGAAACTTCCCCGTGGTCAAACTGGACGCTGCGCAATGACGATAGGAAATGGCCGGCCCTGCCCTCAGGCGAACGCAGCCAGCCGACACGGGGCTTGTTGTCAGTCCAGGCAAACCCACGAAGGAAGTTGGCGTCCTCGACGGAGAGCGCTGTTCGGATGCTGGAGTGCGACCTTAGCAGTTGGACTGATGGAGCGTAGCCGCGACCCATCATGGGCGTAAGAGGCTCTTTACAGAAAGCTTCGATGACATCCGTGCGGAGGCGCTCGTACCGATCAGGCAGTTCATCACGATTGTTGGGTAGGGCACCGAGTAGGTCATCCGTGATGAGACCCGCATCGCGCATCCGCGGCAACGCGCCGGTGACGAGGTCGGCAATGGTGGCGACGAATGTGTCGTTGCCTGGATCGTCGCGGACGCTGTCGCGTGCCACGGTTGACGCGAACGGGGCGTGGATGTGGAACTTCAGTCCTGAGGTCTCTTTGACCGCCGGAAAGTAGATGAAGACCTGACCGCGGATAGGTTTGACCGTGTAGCTCTTCGGCTGTATTTCCTTGCCGGCATGGGGCTCGAGCGCGAACGCCGCGGCGGCGGTCAGCGTTTTTCCGTCGGCCTGGACCTCGCCAGTGATGCGGTACCAGTACTTTGAGCTGTCGTCGTGGCCGGTGTCGATCCTGATTATGTGCTCATCCACGTCGTGACGTTTAAGCTGCAGCGTGTCGCCGTTCGGTAGCGAGCATCGGATCGATCGGATGTTTGTGAGAAACAGCAGCGAGGTGTCCGAGACCTGGCGTAGCCCGGCTCCGACCTCCTTGACCGCTTGCTGAGCGGGCTTTTCGGTTCGGTTGAACGGGAACCAGAACGTCGTTTGTTGAGATTCTCTGTCGGCGTCGATGAGAGCTGGGACGAACAGGTCGTGGATGGTGAAGGAGTACTCGCCGGAGTGGATGGCTGGTGTCTGGGTGTAGGCGAAGACGGCTTTGAATCCCACGCCGAACTTGCCAATCTTCGTCTCGTCATCGGCTTTCGGGGACTGGCCAATCCCCGTGATGGAGGTTATGTCCTTCAGGTCGAATAGTCTCGTGCCATTGTGCTTAACTCGCAAGCCGTCCTGTTGGAGGTCGAAGATCACCTCCTGGGCGCCGGCGTCTTCGGCGTTTTGCAGTAGTTCGTAGATGAAGTGGGCCGTGTCTGGGTACAGCTCCGCTAGCAGCTTGCGGAGGCCCTCCTCGAACCCGTTGTCGCGCGCGGCATCAATGAATGCTCGCCTGCGCGCCGAAAGCGCCTCGAATGGTGTCACGGCTTCACTACCTCAAGTAGGACGGTTGCGAGCTGGCGGGTTAGGAGGTCAGGCACCCGCTCGTGCTGTGCGATGAGCCTGTGGAATTTCTCCCGGATACGGGCGAGCTCGCCGCGCCGCATTCTCAGAATGTTCGGGTCGTCTACCTTGCTCGCGTTCCTCTCCACGGCTTGTACCTGTAGGTCTCGTTGCGCGCGCAGGGATGCCATCCGCTGGTCGGCGAGTGCGCCGGCGCGCGCCCGGTGTTTGTCGCGTGCGGCGGACCACTCGAGGTGATGGCGCAGATCAAGCGCATCCATGTCGACTGTTGGCACGACCGAGTCGGGATCGCCATCGACAGCCTGGGCGAGCAGTACACCGGCAGCTGCCTCAACATCAGGGTCGGTGCTGATGTAGCGCAGAGTGAGGGTGTCGGCTGTGCCTAGCCGTGTCCATGCATGGACTGCGATCGGGTACTGGCCCGGCGGGACGAGGTTGGATTGCACCAGCATCGAGGCGAAGGGAACCCCAGCCAGTGCTGCACTGGCCGCGGCGGCCATGACGAGCGGGTGGGTGGGTGCCAGCAGCTCGATGTTGTCGTCATCGGAGGCAAGCTCTGGGTCGGTCGTCAGATACAGCGTTGTCTCCTTACGGCGCAGCACCCGCTCGAGCCGCGCGGCGCCGCCCACGGAGCGCACATCAGCCGCTATCCGCTCGGCTGCGCCGTCGTCCAGCCGCACGGTGGCTACCTTGCCGGGCTTCAGTGCGGCAATGCGTCGGCCGCCGAGGACGTCACCGAGATAGGCGCGCACCAGGTCACCCAACTTGTCGTCGTCGAGCCATTCGCTGCTCGCTTCAGCGATCCTTGACTCGAATGACTCAGTGGTGAGACCGAGCAGCACGCCTTGCTGGTCTTCGAGTCGCTCCAGCTCTTGGATTCGCGCAACTTCGTTGTCGGCGAGCTGACGCAGCCGCTCGGCCAGGTCTGCCGGCGACAACGACAGGTTTTCGGCGATTCGCCGTATCCGACTGGTGAGATCGCCGAGGATTTGTTCACTGCCACCTATTGCGCGCTGGAAGACGCCGATCCGTTGTAGGCAGCGCTGATAGATCTCAGCCTCGACGGTTCCCTCGGTGAGGATGTTGATGATGGCGACTGTTTCGCTCTGCTGGCCGCGTCGGTCGATGCGTCCGATGCGCTGCTCGACGCGCATCGGGTTCCATGGAATGTCGTAGTTGACCAGGGTGTTGCAGAACTGATAGTCGAGGCCTTCGGTGCCGACCTCTGAACACAGCATTAGATCGATAGCGTCGGGATGTTCCCGCGGCAGCTTGAACCGTCTGCGCAGAGTGTGACGTTCCTCGTCGGGGACTGCGCCGTGGACTATGGCGACGCGTACGTTCCAGGAGTTCGCTTTCTGCTGGAGGTACCGCAGGGTGTGGCGGAATGTGCTGAATACGAGGATCTTGTTGTTGTCCTCGGCCTGCTTGTCGATGACGACTTGGCGCAGGTAGTCGACTTTGGGGTCCGGCAGGCCGTCCAAGCCGGCGGCCAATTGCCCGATCTCGCGGATTTGTGCGTGGAGGACGTCGGTAACCGTGATCGTGTCTGGGGCATCGTCTCCGATTTCGGAGAGCTCGACGTTGTCCAGCCTGTTCATGAGCACCTGCTGCGCGAGTGGTGCCAGGCCGCTGATCGAACTTGCTGCTTGGCGGCGCAGCATGGACAGCAGGAAGTTCACTGACATTCCGGGGGCCTGTAGCTCGGCGATTCTGCGACCGAGCGCGAGCACCGCGTCGTAGACGACTTTCTGCTCTGGTGTGAAGGCGACCATGGGTGCGCTGGGTTTGCGGGTGGTGAACGTGCCGATGTCCCTGCGCCGGGTCCGGCTGACGATCGAGGAGAAGGTGTTCAGATCCTCTAGCGTCCGAACGACGCGGACGCGTGCGCGCACGTCGTCAGGAGGCGAATAGTCGAGCAGGTCGCGAACCTGAGCGATGCGAGGGTCTACTGCCATAACGTGGCGTCCCCACCTTGTGCCCAGGGCGTGGTTCAGAGCTTCTTGCACCACTTGCTGCCACTGCGGCTGAGCACCTCGGGCGGCCTCGGCCGCTTCGTAGAGGAACCGGTTTGGCTCGAGCATCTGCGCGAAGTCCTGCATGCTCGGCACCAGGTCGTCTCTGATCAGGTTCACCAGGGTGAAAAGGTCTTGGCTGTGTACCTGTAGGGGAGTCGCGGTGAGCATCACGACGGCTTCTGCTGACTCTGTTAGTCGCTGCACGGTCTGGTACGCGTATGTCGACCGATTGCGGATGTGATGCGCCTCGTCGACGATGACGAGGTCGAAGTGAGGGCCGGGGGCGAGGTCGACGAGTCCGATACGTCGCGCACTTTTCGTGCCGTTCCCGACGAGCAGCTGCTCATCGAGCAGCGAGTACGGCAGGATCGCTTTGGCGTACCTGGACGGCCAGTCACCCTCACGGTAGGTCTCCTCGAGGCAGAAACGAAGACTTGCGCCATCGAGGTGGACGAAGTCTTCGTCGAATCGCTTGAGCTCGTTGCGCCACTTGTCGTCAACGACCAGCGGCTTGGGGCATATGACTAAAACCGAGCGCGCACGGTGGCGGGCTGCGAGCTCCTTGATGATGAGGCAGGCTTCGATGGTCTTGCCGACACCAACGTCGTCGGCCACGAGGATACGGGGTCGCTCCGCTTGAACGATCTTGAGGACTGGGCGGTATTGGTAAGGCTCGTAATCGATGCGCCCCGCATGGCGTACGTGCAGGTAGGCCGTGTTCTTATCTCTGAGCAGCTCCGAGGTGAAACCTGCGCGCAGATCGGCAGCGGACACGGCTTCGCGCTGCGAACTGCCGGTCACCAACTCGATCTGAGAGGCGAAGTAGCCATGGACGCTGCTGTCGTGGAACACATCGAACCGCAGCGCTCCGCCGACGTGACGTGAACCGGTGACCACGCCAACGGTCTCTGGGCGTGCTATCAGCCGGACGGTTGTGCCCGGCGCAAACTCGGCGGTCTCCATGCAGACGAAGCCTTCCAGTGGTTCGGGGCCGATTAGGTTACAGGCCGCTATCGCTGCTGTTCATGGCGTGGGTTTCGGAGCTGCGATGACAGCCCACACCGCATTTCGTCTAGGTCCTGAGCTGCAAGTACTCAGGATCTGAGGATGGGGGACGGGTGGTGCGGGCGATCCCGGTCGGGATCCGGTTCAGATCGTGGCAAGCAGATAGTGAGGCGGCCGCCGGGGCACTGGCGACGAGGTAGTGCCGCTTCGACGGTGCCGAAACGATCGGGCAGCCGGCACAGTTAGCCGGAGGCCAGGGCGAACACGGGGGACCTGAGCCGGCACGTCGCGGCCTTCGGGAGGCCTGTGCACCGCGGGCTAGCCCCGCTGGCAGCGCTCTCGTAGTTCAGCGATGACCGCCTTCTCGAGTGCGTTGATATCCCCGTCGACGGTGGCGATCCGCTCGGCGGCGTCGACGACGTCGCTGAGATCCCCGGGTTCGGCCTCGACGCGGTGCCATACGTCGTCCGGGTCGAAGTTGACGACGTCGGCGAGTTGCTCCTCATCCACCTGGTGCCGCTCCCGTGCAAATCGCGCCAGCCGCTGAAACAGCAGGAGCTCGGCGTCAGTAGTCGTGCCATCTGCGTTGATGACGAGCCATGCGACCCACAGCAGCAGCCGCAGGTGCCGCGTACGTCGGACTAGGATGTCGGCGAGTTCGATCACCTCTGCCTCGCCACGAAACACCGACTTGGCGTGGCGTCCGGCGGCCACTGTCGTCAAGCGGTTCAGGAGGATGGTGAGGGGGATTCCGACGCCTGGGATGGCGAACTTGATGATGTTGCGTTGCAGGAGATGCTGGCCGATGAATGGAAGGTTTTTCGCGGCGGCGAGAACCGGACCAGAATAGTACTTCTTGAGGACTTGCCGGACTAGGCTGGGAACGAACTTCATGCTGCTCCGGGCAACCTCGCCGGACTTCACGCCAAATGCGACCCGGACCACTTTCATCATGTCTTCGGGGTCGTCGACGTCCAGGGAAATCCGGTAGATCACCGCGATGTCGTAGGCCAGACGCATCTGCAGCCAGGTGATGTACGTCAGGTCGACCATGAAGGTGGCGATGCCGGCAGGAACAGCGGCAGGGCTGGCGCCACCCAATGACCCGACGGTCGCGGCGATCGTCCCGGTGTAGAGGCTTGCGGTGATCCCGCCTTGGATCATGGCGTTCTTAGCTGCCAGCTTGATCTGCTGCTCGACGATACCGTCCGCGGGCATGCCCTTGTACTTCTGCTGGAAGTACTCCCAGGTGGCTTTCTCGGTGTATGAGCGCAGTGCCTGGGCGCAGAGTTTCGTGAACCAGCCGCCCGATTTGATGTCGTCAGCGCTCAGCCCTTTGACGAACTCCCGCAGTTTGGCGCGTTCCTGTTCGACGGCGTCGCTGTCGGCATCGGCGTTGTCGGCGTCGACGGAGTCGGGCAGCACTTCTGTCACGGGGGGTCCTCCTGGATGGTTCAGCGACCTACGAGGCGGTCAGATATAGACATTCGACGGGCGGATTGACAAGGTGATTGATGCCTTTGCCGGTAGATGGCGGGGTGGGCAGCAGCGATTTCGGGGCGTCGTGCGGCCACCTATCGCCTGATCGGCGTTGGTGCGTCTGACGTCGGGAGTTGCTTGGTATGCGGGAGTGTGCTCACCTGCTGCTCCGCCTCCACGCCGGTTAAAGGTGCGATTCTGGTCCTTGATGTGAGCTGGTCTTGTCGTTTCTAGGGTGCGGCGCGAAGGTTGACAACCGCCCGGATGGGCCGAAATGGTGCTGCGCGCGGTTTAGACGAAGCCGGCCTTGAACGGTTCCCCTTCGGATGCGTCCACGGACGCGGTGTAGCAGCGGTCGAGTCTTGGACTCGGGCGTAACAGGATAGACGGCCATCGAATTGATCCTTTATAGACCAACCAAGAGCGTGAGGGGGCAGGAATCCGATGACCGCACTTGAAATAGATGTGATCGTCGGCCATCATGACCGCCCGGATCTACTGCTGTACTAGCACGCAGCGTCTGGGTTCACGGCACGGGAGCCGTGGGCACCGACCGTGCCTTTGGGGGATGTGCAGTTGTTGCGGGTCGGACTATGTTCAGCTCCGACTCCAACGCATCGACAGCTACGGTCCAAGCGGCGACGTCTTGGAACGGTGGAGTCGGGTCTGGGTTGCGCCCATGCAGCAATTCGCAGATGGCGCTGTAGGCGCCGACGGCCGCCGCGACTCTGCCGAGCCTACGGACGTGATCGGTCGGCGTGAGCCCGGGTTCGCCGATGCTGAGGTGCAAGCGTCGCTCGACCATGGAGATGTCTGGAGGCGCGGCGATTACAGATCCGGGCAGGCACGCCGCAGCTCGCTCGATGCGCACCCGCAGGATCAGCGCCCACAGGGCGGTTTTGGCGTCGGAAATGCCTGGCCAGGCCGCATAGGCGGCTTCGAGATCGGTGATGCTGACGTCAGGGAAAGTGGCCACGTCAGCCGCCAATCTTGTTGACGGCGCGGATGATCTCGCGGGTGTCACGCACCCACCGCTTCAGGTCGCCGGGAGGAACACGGCCATGGGAGCCGCCGTTGAGCGCCTGGATGGTTCGCTCGTACTGCCGGATCTGCACCGGTTGGAGCCCTGCCCGCCGCGCGTAGGCGTTGAGCAGTTCCAGCTGGTCGCGGGTCTTGCGCTTCTCCCGCAGGTCTGCAACGACCTTCGCCTCGGGCACCGGGACCCGTCGCCCGATGATCTCGATCTGAGTCACGACTTCCGTGTCGAGGGCTTGTCGGCACATCGCCAGGGTCATGGCCGTGGTGGCCTCTGGCGTGCCGATCGGCCGGTCCGCTTCGCCGCCGAGCATCCCCTGTAGGTCGTCGAGCAGCTGGGTGCCCGGGCTGGTGACATTGACGACCCGGACCTGGGGCTGCTGGGCGCCACGTCGGTCCATGCGGATGTGGGTGGGCCGGGCGCCGAGCGCCCGGACCTCACGCCAGAGCCGGTCATCGTGGGTGAACACGACGACCTGGAACCGCTTGGCGAGTTCGAGCAGGTGTGCGGCAAGGTAACGCACGCGCCAGCTGTCGAACGCGTGGATGGGGTCGTCGAGGATGAGGAATCCGAACGGGCTTTCCGGTTGGGTGGCCCGAGGCAGGTACGTCGCGAGCGACAGCGCGTTGCGCTGGCCGGTGCTCAGCACGGCCGAGCTGTTGCGGCCCGCGGGGACAGCGACTTCGCCGTCGGCCAGCCCCAGCGCCACACTGCGCTGACGCTGGGTCCCACCAGTAAGCGCGATGTCGGTGAGCCTCAGATCGGCGTCGGAGTTGAGGACCGTCCACAGCTGCTTAACCTGATCGCCGATGGGCTCGAAGATCTCCTCGCGCGCGGTACGCAGCCAGGTGTCCACCTTGCGGTTGAGCCGCTCGGCCACGGCCAGCCGGACGAGTGCGGGACGGGCCTTCGCCAGGGTGTCGATCCACGACTCGATGTGGGCCTTGACGGTCGCTTGCGCGGCGATCGCGTCGTCGCGCAGGGCGAACAGCTGCTCGCGGATGGGCGCGTACCACGCCGCCAGGTCGGCACATTCGTCCAGGAAGGCGATCAACGTCTCAGGAGACGTAGTGTGCGGACTCAGGTTGTTCGCTCCCGTCGTAAGCCGGTCCCACTGCTTGATCCGCAGTGCGCACGTCGGATCGGGGTGCTGCATCAGAGCCTCCCGCAGGGAGGCTGGCAGCGCTGGGGGAGCGTAGTCGGTCGTGTCGGTCAACGCCTTCGCTGCCGTGGATTCCGCCAACCGGAGCGCCTTGGTCGCTTCGCTGAGCTGGTTGCGCGTGCTTGTGGCGATCTCCATCCAGCCGCGACCGCCCGCCTGGCAGAGCGGGCATACGTCGTGTTCGCGGTTGCGGGCGAGCAGGGGGTTGTCGTGGGTAAGCAGCTTGCCGAGTGCGTCGAGCACGGACGCGGCGCCGGTCGTGTTGACCCCGCGTGCTGTGGCGACCGCATCGAGAGCGGAGGCGGCGCTGGTCCGCCGGCCCTCGGTGACATCCCAGAGTTCGGGAAGGCTCAACGGCGGCGGCGAGGTGTCAGGCAGGCCCGAGGCCATGGCCCGGATGCGCTCCACCGTCTCATGATCGGTGGCAGCTCCGCAGGCACGGAGCATTGCCTCCAGCTCGGGATGGCCGACGCGGCGCACGCCGCTGACCGCCGCCGCGTGGGCGTGATCGACATCGCGCTTGGCGGCTGAGCCGGTCTCGCGAATGACCTTCAGCTTGGCCTGCAGCTCCTCGAGCGTACCGAGTTCCAGTGCGTCCTTGAGGAACGCGTGCAGGTTGCTGGGGTCCTGAATGACCTGCGACATCTCGGGGTACAGCAGCACCGGCATGTAACGGGCGAAGGCGTCGACCCACTCGGCCGGCGGCGTGGCGAGCGCGCCCGAGGAGTCGCGCCAGGACACCGCCTCGTCCGGACCGCACACGATCTCGACGTCGCGGCTCCCGTTGGTGACAGTCACGACGATGTCGCGGTCGTGGCAGTGGACGTTCTCCGCCAGGACCTGGTAGGAGCGTCGGGAGCCGCCGCTGAGGTTGTGCCGGAACCCGTCGGCGACGCTGGTCTTGCCAGTTCCGTTGCGAGCTGTGACGACGGTCAGGCCGGGTGTCGGGGACAGGTCCAGCCTGACGGGCTGCTCGCCGACGCCGATGTGTCCGCGCACCCGGACGGACTTGACGTACCAGGGTCCCTCCGCGGTGGTGACGCTAGTGGTGGAAGTGACGCCCTTCTCCTGGGCGATCTCGAGCAGCAGCTCGCGCATGTCGGCGTCGAGCCTTGTCGCGGCGTCGGCGATGTCCTGCCAGGTGAGCAGCACATCGCGAGGCGTGGGCTTCGTGTCCACGTCGATCCTTTCGGTGTGTCGGGTGGGCCGTGGACAGTCGCCGCATTGCCTCGTGCCGAGAATGGGTGGTGGGTGCCGTGGAGCGACCCAGCAGCGAGCCGCACAACGTAACCCGGCCGGTCTTGTCGGCCCGAACCGTTTCGTACCCTGACTCACCCGAACGAGTAGCACAATTGTGCTAAATGGCAGCCTGCCTGGGCATGGTGAATAGACATCGCGTTTGTTGCGGGATGGTCTGAGGTGGGTGGGCTGTGGACAGCGTCGGCGATCTTCCGTGCCGGATGTCAGCAGTCGGCTCTGTGGCGAGGTGTGTTGAGAGGTTGCGGCGATCCGCAGGAATCCCGGTCGCCGCAACGCCCTGCTGCAGTCCTGGTGCTACAGCGCCCAGTACGCGGCGGGCTTGTCGTAGTCCAGGCCGATGCCGTCGACCTGGATACGACCCCCGGTCAGCGCGGCCTTCGAGACGTCGAACACGATCTTCCCGGCGACCTTCTGGCCGGCGGACAGATCGGTGGCGTGCAGCTCGGGCTTGAAGGTGGCGAAGGCTCCGTCGGACACGGTGCCGTCCTTGGCCACGAACTTGAAGTTGTACGGATTCGCGTGATAGGTGCCCTGCTTGCACACGACGGTCACGTCGAGGACGAGGAACACCCCGCGCTCGGGCTTGCTGCCGAACGAGCCGGGCTCCTTGGTGTGCTGCTTGGCGTTGGTGACCGTGATCTCGACGATGTCGTTCTCGCCGAGGCCGTCGTTGTTGAGCGTGACGGTCTGGCCGATCTTCGCGACGGCCGTGGTCTTCTCTGGGGCGGCCGACTCGACCGGCTTGGCGTCGCCGCCGGTGACGGAGGATGACGTGTCGCCGGAGCCCGCGCCGCAAGCGAGCATGGTCACGACGGCACCGGCGGCGGCCAGGGTCAGCAGGAGGTTCTTGCGAAGCATGGTGGAACCCTTCGAGCTTGGATCGGGTTGATGGGGTGGTGGAGCTGTCGGTGGACGGGTGGGTCTACCCGACCTTCTGCCAGGTCCCGCAACGGTTGGACGTGAACTCCTGTCCGACCTTGATCGTCACGGTGGGGCGACCGCCGTTGACGATGTCGTTGGCGATGATGTTGTCGCCGTTGGTGCCGGCCTTGGCGATCTTCCAGTAACAGCCGTCGTCGACCGTGGTGACGGTGCGGTACTTACCGGGCTTGATGTCGACACCGACGGTCCACGTGCCGTCCTCGATCGTGACGACGGGCTGGGCCGGTGGTGGAGCGACGGTGACGGTGATGACCTGGGTGGGACCCGGCATCGCCACGCGGACCGTAGAGACCATGGGGGCCGGGGTCGGGCCCGCTGCGCTTCCGGCCGCATCGCCGAGCAGGTAACCGCCGATGCCTATGGCCACGGCGATTGGGGCGGCGACCACGGCGACCTTCGTGCGGACGTCCATCGTGACCTCGTTTCAACATGCGTAGGTGTGACGGATCGCTACGTTAGACATGACTGTGAAGTATGTCAACAGCGAATCACGCGACGTCGTGTTGTCAACGTCCTTGACGCGGTGTTAGCCTGACGCCACCACTAGGAGGCCCGATGGAGAGCACGGCAGAGGTCACCGCCGGCGAGATCGCGCGACTGGCGGGGGTCGGTCGGGCAGCGGTCAGTAACTGGCGCAAGCGATACGCCGACTTCCCGCAGGCCGTCGGCGGCACCACAGCCAGCCCGACCTTCCGGCTCGTCGAGGTCGAGCGGTGGCTGACCGCCAATGATCGGATGCCGGTGCAGTCCGGCGTGGAACGCCTGTGGGCCGCCCTTCAGCACAGCTCGACTGACCCCGATCGCGAAATACCCCCGCTGGTGCGCACCCTGCTCGGCCCGCAGCGCGACGTCGGCACCGCAGCCAAGGAACACAGAGCGGCGCTCGCGATCGCCGACGAGATCGGACGTGAGGCGGCGCTCGCCGGGCTGGTCGATAGGTTCGTGGACCTGCGCGGCCGCAGAGGCTCGGTTGCCACCTCGCCGCAGGTCGCAGGGCTGATAGCCGAGCTCGCTGCGCCAGCCGGGAAGGCGGTTCTGGATCCCGCATGCCGCAGCGGTGCCCTGTTGGCGGCAGCGGTTGCCGACGGTGCCGCCATGGTGGCGGGGCAGGACCCTGATCTCGACAACGTCGCGATCGCTCAAGCGCGGCTGCATTTCGCTACAGCCAGGGTCGAGGTGCGGCAGGGCAGCTTGCAGCACGACGCCTACCCGGATCTTCAAGCCGACGTCGTGATCAGTGATCCGCCGACCGGCGGAAGCTGGGGCTACGACGAACTGGCCGCCGACCTGCGCTGGGAGTACTCGCTGCCCCCGCGCAACGAAGCCGAGCTCGCCTGGGTGCAGCACGCGTTGGCCCGGCTGCGCCCCGGTGGAGCGGCGATCCTGTTGCTGCCACCGGGCGTTGCTGAACGGGCCGCGGGCCGGCGCATCCGCCGCGAACTTCTCCGCCGAGGCGCGCTGCGTGCGGTCATCGCACTGCCGTCAGGCGTGACTGCGCCGTACAACACGCGCCTGCACCTGTGGCTGCTGCGCCGTCCCGATAATGTCGCACGTACCCGCGACGTGCTGATGGTCGACGCCGACGGCACCTGGGCAGAAGCTGTCGAGACGATCCGGGCGGCCGTGGCGGCCTACGAGAAGGGCCTCCCGCTGTCGGGCGACCTGGCCGGCCGCGCTGCGGTCGTCGAGGCGGTGAGCCTCAGCAGCGAGGACGTCGACCTGACTCCTTCGAGGCACGTGGTAAGCGGGCAAGCGATGCTGTCCGCGGAGGCAGTCAAGCAACGCCGCGAAGAGCTGGTCGACCTGCTCGGCGGCTTGGCTGAGGCGGTGCCCGTGGTCGTGCCGTCGGCAGAGTCCCATCGCGCCGGTGAGATAAGCGTCGGCGAGCTGGCGAAGGCTGGCCTGGTCTCCATCCACACCGAGGTTGACCTGCAGCTGCGTGCCGGTGATGTGCTGGTGCCGGCAATCGGCCCACGACCACGCGTCAGTGTTGCTGGCCGTGCCGACGAAGGCCGCCCGCTCGGGCCGCAGACTTTCCTGGTGAGGGCGGAAGGTGGCCAGGTCGACCCCTGGTTCCTGGCCGGCTTCATCGGTGTCGAGGCCAACCTCAAACGCATCACGTCGATGGGATCGATCCCCCGCGTCGACGTGCGCAAGGCGCAGGTGCCGCGCCTACCGGTGGACCGGCAGCGGTTAGTCGGCGACATGTTCCGGAAGATTCGGGAGTTTGAGGACCTTCTACGTCTTGCGTTGTCAACGGGCGAAGAGGTCACCCAAATGGTCGCAGAGGGTCTAGCGTCCGGGACGCTCGGTAGCGAATTATAAGAATTTCGTCGTACAGCGAGGTAGGACACGGGTGGAAGAGCTGACGCCGGACGATCCGCGCTGGATCGGCCAGAAGAGGTATGAGCTGCTGGCGCGCCTGGGCAACGGCGGCATGGGCCGGGTGTACCTGGGCAAGTCGCCGCTGGCGGAGCGTGCCGCTGTCAAGGTCATCCTCCCGCACCTGGTCAGTGACGCCGACGTGCGCAAGCGCTTCGAGGCGGAGGTGCAGAACCTCAAGCTGGCGCAGGGCATCCGGGTGGCGCAGTACCGGGGCTCGGAGATCAATGAGAAGCAGCCGTGGCTCGCCGTTCAGTACGTGCCCGGTCGCACCCTCCGCCAGCACGTTGAGGACCGCGGGCCGCTGCCCGCCCGGACCGCGGCGGCGCTCGGCGCCATGCTGGCCGAGGGCCTGACCACCATCCACGACGCGGGACTGCTGCACCGCGACCTGAAACCGGCCAACATCATGCTCGGCGAGGACGGCCCGTGCATCATCGACCTCGGCCTGGCCGTCCTGCAGGAACGTGACTCCCACCTGACCCAGACCGGCTTCGCCGTGGGCACGGCCGCCTACATGGCTCCCGAGCAGGCGATGGGGGAGAAGGAACTCACGGCGGCCGTCGACGTTTACGCGCTGGGTGCGACGCTGCTGTACGCGGCGACGAAGCACAACCCATACCCGTCATCGAACCCGGTGCTGCTCGCCAAGCGGATCACCGACCCGGACGACCACCCGGATCTGGCTGGGTTGCCCAAGGAGTTGCACACGATCGTCGGCGCGATGCTCGCCTTCGACGAGCAGGCCCGGCCCACAGTGCAGGAGGTGCTCACCGACCTGGCCGGCATCGCCACCAGCGGCGGCGTCGACTTCGAGGTGGTACGCCACGAGCTGGCGCAGAGCACGTACGTAGCGCCGCCGGCGGTGCCGCACCCGCCCCAGGACATCGACGACCCGGTCGTGGACCAGGATTGGTCGCTGGGCCCTACCGAGCTGATCAGCCAGCCGCCCCAGCCGCCGGTGGATCCGACCGCGTTCGACCCGTCTCCGCCGGACACCGAGCCGGCCGAGACCCCGCAAGCCGATCTGACCTGGCTGGTGGAGCGGTTGCGCAAGCAATACGCCCGCCGCGCGACGCTGTAGAGGAAGGTACTGCCGAATGGAAACCAAGCAGACAGCCGCGTACGCGCCGGGCGCGCGGATCCTCGTGCGCGACGAGGAGTGGCTGGTGCGTGCGGTCAAGCGTGGCACCGTCGACGGCGACATGATCAAGGCCGTGGGCGTGTCGGAGTTCGTGCGCGACATGGAGGCCACCTTCTTCAGCGAACTCGACCGTGACATCACGGTGATGGACCCCGAGGCGACTCGGCTGGTGCAGGACAGGTCGTCGCGTTTCCAGCGGGGCCGGCTGTTCCTGGAGGCCGTACTGCGGCGTACGCCGCTGCCGCAGTCGGAGCGCGGCCTCGCACTGGCCGACAGCTTCCTACTCGACGCGAACGTCTACCAGCAGCGCCCCGCGGAACTCGCGCTGCAGGGGCTGCGCCCGCGCATCCTGCTCGCCGACGTCGTGGGCCTGGGCAAGACGCTGGAGATCGGGCTGACCCTGGCGGAACTGATCCGCCGCGGCCGCGGCGAGCGCATCCTCGTGGTCACGCCGCAGCAGGTGCTGGAGCAGTTCCAGCGGGAGATGTGGACGCGGTTCGCGATTCCGCTGGTGCGGCTGGACTCGACCGGCATCCAGCGGATCCAGCAGGAGATCCCGGCCGGACGCAACCCGTTCCTCTATTTCAAGCGGGTCATCATCTCGGTGGACACGCTCAAGGACGCCGGGCAGTTCGGTCACCACCTCGACAACACCGACTGGGACGCCGTCGTCATCGACGAATCGCACAACCTGATCAACCGGGGTAGCAAGCGTAACGAGCTGGCCCGCCGGCTCGCCCGGCGCAGCGATGCCCTGCTGCTGGCCAGCGCCACCCCGCACAACGGTGAGCGAGAGTCCTTCGCTGAGCTGATCCGGCTGCTCGACCCGGCCGCGATCGCCGACGTCAAGGACTACAGCGCGGAGGACATCAGCCACCTCTACCTGCGGCGTACGAAGAACAGCCCAGAGGTGCGCGATCACACCCGGGGGCTGTGGGCGGACCGCGGGCCGACCGTGACCGTGCACTGCGCGGCGGGCCCGATCGAGGAGCAGATCTTCGCCGAGCTGGCGCAGACGTGGCTGGCGGGCAAGTGGCGCGAGGAGCCCACCCGCGGGCAGGACCGGCTGTTCCCGTACACCCTGCTCAAGTCCTTCCTCTCCTCACATCTGGCGCTGGCTGCGACCGTCGCCGCCCGGCTGAAGGACGCGAGCGATCCCACGGAGCAGCAGGCCCTGCGGCGGTTGGCGGACCTCGCCGGGTCGATGACCGATCGGGATTCGGCGAAGCTCACCGCACTCGTCGCGCAGCTGCGCGAGATCGGCATCGCCGCCGGAAGCAGGACCCGCGCGGTTGTCTTTTCCGAGCGTGTGCCGACCCTCAAGTGGCTGGAGAAGGTCATGCCCGGGCTGCTCGGGTTGAAGCCCGACGCGGTGCGTGTGATGCACGGCGGGCTCTCAGACACAGAGCAGCAGAGCATCGTGGAGGAGTTCGAGCTCGCTGGCAGTCCGGTGCGGCTGCTGGTCACCGGCGACATCGCCTCCGAGGGTGTGAACCTGCACCGTGAATGCCATCACCTGATCCACTACGACATCCCGTGGAGCCTCATCCGCATCGAGCAGCGCAACGGCCGCGTCGACCGGTACGGCCAGGAACACCCGCCGCAGTTCCGGGCGTTGATCCTCACCTCGCAGACGCCCGACGCCAAGGACGACCGCACGGTGGCCGAGAAGCTGCTCGAGAAGGAGGAGCAGGCGCACCGCAGCCTGGGCAGTGTGACGGCTTCGACCGGCGTGCACGACCCAAAGGCCGAGGAGGACCGGCTGGTCAAGGACTTGTTCTTGGAGAACAAGTCGGTCGAGCAGTCATACGCGGCGGTTTCGCCGATGGACGAGATGATGGCTCTGTTCGGTGCGGTCGGCGACAAGCCCGTCAACTCGGTGCCCGCACGGGCGGTGCTGCCGAAGCTGTTCGACTCCACCGGCGCGTTCGTCAACGCCGCGCTCGACGAGATCTACGAAGGCCGGGCCGAGGACGTCATCGAGCTGCGCCGCGAGGACGGCCTGTTGTCGCTCAACGCCCCCGACGACCTGCTGCACCGTCTGTCCGACCTGCCTCGCAGCTACCTGGCGGAGCGGCGGCAGGGCGACAGCATCAGCCTCGCCCTCACCTTCGACCGCGAACTCGCCGCCCGCAAGCTCGACGAGGCGCGCAAGCACACGCAAACCGGCTGGCCGGAGATCGGCTTCGTAAGCGACGTGCACCCGATCGTCGACTGGCTGGTGGACAAGGTGCTCATGCGGCTGGGCCGGCAGGAGGCCCCGGTGCTGGTCGCCGCCGTGGACGAGCCGGTATTCCTGGTGCAGGGCATCTGGTGCAACAAGCTCGGGCAGCCGACCGTGGTCGAGTGGATGGCCGTGACCGGCCTGCCCGGCGACCCGGCCGTCGCGCCGATGGAGCAGGCGCTGGCCGCCGCGAAGGTCGGCCCGGCGATGGTCAACCCTGCGCAGGATCGCCCGCTGGACAAGCTGCAGGCGCTCGTGCCCGAGGCGATCAGAGCCGCGCGCGCGCATCTCGCCGACCGTCGCGCCGCGTGGGACGCGCTCATCGCCGAGCAGCTGCAGGCGACGCGTGAACGTCTGGACCGCTTCGCTGGCCAGGCGACCCTCTTTGACAGCCTGCCCGCGCCGATCCGGACTAAGCAGGTGGAACGCATTAACCAGACCGTCGACGAAGAGCAGGATCGCGCCAACCGTCTGGCCACCGACGGCGAGCCGCTGCTGCGGCTCATCGCAGTCCTTGACCGCAACTCCCAGGAGCGCGCAGCATGAGCTTCGACGCCATCACCAACCGCGGCGAATACCTGTCGGCGCATTACCTCGCCGAGGTGCTGCCCGACACCCTCAAGCGTGGCCTGCTCAAGCGGTGGACCGAGGAGCAGAAGGCCGGGCGGGTCACGCCGCGTGCCGGGGTGCGCGGCTACCGCGCCGACTACTTCAACCGCAAGGCCGAGATCGCCGACGAGGCCGTGGTCGACCCGGAGCTGCTGCGCAAGCACCACGAGGAGCTGCTGCGGGCGCTGGGCTACGAGCCGGCGCGGCGCACCCTGACGGTGGAGCGCAACGGCAACGAGTACCAGATCGCGGTCGCGCACGCCGAGGTCGGCACCGCGCACGGCATCATCGCGCTGGACTGCGGCTGGGCCGCCGACACCGACGCCGCGCACGACCTCGACGACGCTGGGCGGCTGCTCGACCCGCTGATCCTCGACGGCAGCGAGACGATCGCCTCTGGTCCCAAGCTTGCGTCGTGGCTGTTCGGCATCGACAATCCGCCCCGCTACGTGCTGCTGTTCAACGGCGGTGTGATCACGCTCGCCGACCGCACAGTCTGGGGCGAGGGCCGCTACCTCGGGGTCAACCTTGACCTCGCGTACGGCCGCAACAAGGAGATGGAACTCGACGTCTTCGCGGCCCTGTTCGGGGCGGACTCGCTGCGGCCGCCCGCCGAAGGCGGCGCGGAACCGCTCGCGGACCTGGTCAGCGGCTCGCGTCAGCACGCGGTCGGGGTGTCGTCGGAGCTGCGGGAGGGCCTGCGGCACTCGGTCGAGCTCATCGCTAACGAGGTGCTCGACCGCATCCGTGAGGCTGGCTACCAGCCGGACCAGGTCATGGACCTGGGCGAGTTGGGCAAGGAGCTCGGCCGCGAGGCACTGCGCTACCTCTACCGCATCTTGTTCCTGCTCTATGCCGAGGCCCGGCCCGAACTGGGCGTCCTGCCCGTCACCGACCCCGAATACCTCGACGGTTACAGCCTGGCCCGCCTCGGCGACCTGGTCGCCCGGCGCCTGGACCCGGCGACGCTGCGCAACTTCCACCTCTACGAATCCCTCGACCTGCTCTTCACCATGGTCAACGAGGGCCACCGGGAGCGTGGCGGTGCGAAAGCAGAGGAGAGCGAGAACGAAGGCCTGCGCTTTGAGCCGATGCGCTCCAATCTGTTCCTGCCCGAAGCGATCAAGCTGATCGGCCGGGGCGCGATCCCGGAGCCCGGCAATGACCCCGACGACCCGGACGCGCCGAAGATCGACACCCGGCTGCGCGACTCGACGCTCTACCAGGTGCTGCGCCTGCTGATGATCACAAAGGGCGATAAGCGCAAGCGCGGCGGATTCATCTCGTACGCGCAACTCGGCATTAACCAGCTCGGCGCGGTGTACGAGGGCCTGATGTCGTACACCGGCTTCGTTGCCACCGAGCCGCTGTACGAGGTCGCCCGGAACGGCGACGCCAAGGACGGCTCGTGGATGATTCCAGCGTCCAAAGCCGACGAATACGACGATTTGGTGTTCGTGTCGCGAGAGCACCCGATCACGGGCATCCGCAGCCGGGTCAGCTACGACGCCGGACAGTTCGTGTACCGGCTCGCCGGGCGCGACCGACAGACCAGCGCCTCCTACTACACGCCGCAGTCGCTGACCGAGGTCACCGTCCAGCTCGCACTAAAGTACCGCCTCGACCAGGCCGGGACCAAGACCAAGGCCCGCGAGCTGCTCGACTGGACCATCTGTGAGCCGGCGCTGGGCTCCGGTGCGTTCCTTAACGAGGCAATTAACCAGGTCGCCGGCGAGTATCTGCGCCGCCGCCAGGAGGAGCTGGAGTTCGCGCTCGACCCGGAGCAATATCACCTCGAACTGCAGCGGGTGAAGGCGTATATCGCGCTGCACAACTGTTACGGCGTCGACCTCAACCGCACCGCGGTCGAGCTCGCCGAGGTCTCGCTGTGGCTCAACGTCATGCACCCCGGCCTGCAGGCGCCTTGGTTCGGCCTGCACCTGCGCCGTGGCAACTCGCTAATCGGCGGGCGGCGGCAGGTGTACACGGCCAAGCAGGTCACCGATAAGTCGTGGCTTACTGAGGCACCGACTGATGCTCCATTTCGAGATGGCGCCATTCCGAACGGCAGCATCCACCACTTCTTGCTTCCCGCGGATGGCTGGGGCGCGGTAGCGGGGGAGAGGGAAGCGAGGGATCTTGCTCCGGCGGAGACCGAGGCGCTGAAGAAATGGCGCAGCAGGCTGAAGACAAAACCGAGTCCTAAGCAAGTCAAGCGGTTGCAGGCCCTTGCTTGCCGCATCGACTACCTGTGGGGATTGGTTCAGCGGCGGCTCACAATCTCCGAGGAGGAGATCCGGCGCGACATCCCTGTCTGGCAAGCCGAGAAACTTCCGCTCGTGCCCGGCGTCGTGCCACGGGACAAGGTCCTTAAAGACCTCGAAGACCCAGGTACGCCGTACTGGAGGCTGAAGACACTCATGGATGCTTGGTGCGCGCTGTGGTTCTGGCCGCTGCAAGCAACCAGTTTGCTCGATGGCACGGCCGATACATATGGCGTCAAAGCGCCTGAAGTCGTGCGTGAAGGGACCGTCGATATGTACGAGGAGTCGATGGTCTTTGTAACGCAGGATCTGTTCGGCGCGGATGCGCCGCAGCAGCTGGCGCTACCCAAGAGGGTCGGGAAGCAAAGGATTACGGTTACCGAGCATCTAACCCGTCAAACCCCATTGGGTGATCTAGATGACTGGCTCAGTTTTGTCGAAGCGTTAGTGGGTCGCGGCGACCTGGAAACAGGGACGCTGCTGGACCAGGCCGAAACGTTGACAGAGCTGGATGACCATGAGGCGCTACTCGTCCTTGGTATGGGTATGGATGAGCCTTTTCGTCTTGGCGAGCGCTTTCCTTGGCTGGACGTCGCTGTAAAAATAGCTGATGAGAAGGGCTTTTTCCACTGGGAGCTGACGTTTGCCCAAGCGTTTGCGGCCCCTAAAGGTGGCTTCGACCTTCAGGTGGGAAATCCGCCTTGGGTTCGGCCTCGCTGGATGGAAGACGCTGTGCTGGCAGAAAGTGAGCCGTGGTTTCGGCTTGCCGATAAGCCGTCAGTAGAGCAGTGGAGAGAGCGAAAGTCCGCGCTACTGTCTTCCACAATTACCCGTAACTACTTTCTTCGAGAAATGACGGAGAATGTTGGTTCAGTCTCATATCTGGGTAACGCAGTTACGTATCCCGTCTTGGTGGGAACCCAACCGGATCTTTATCGGGTCGCGATGTGCCAGGTCTGGAGGCATTTGAGCGTTAGCGGTACGGCGGGGCTCATACATCCAGATAGCCATTTCGGTGGAGTGAAGGAAGGACCTCTGCGGGCTGCGACGTATCGCTACCTGCGGTTCCATGCTCACTTCATTAATAAGCGCGAGGCGTTTGCTGATATCGACCGTAACGCACAGTTCGGTATCCATGTATACGGTCGGCCCGGTGAGGTCGATTTTGAGCACATGAGCTGGATATTTGACGGCTCCACGGTCGTGGAGTCACTAACTCACAGTGGCGATGGGGAGGTGCCTGGTGTAAAAGTCCGGGGAGAGTGGGACGTGCGACCCCATCGTTCCCGTCTCGTGCACGTAGACTCCGCCCTGCTAGCCCAATGGCAAGGACTATTTGGAGACGCTGAAGGCCCAGTGCTGGAAACACCCTTACTTTATCCGATCACGACTGATGAGAAGGAGGCTCTAGCAGCTTTCGCTTTTATCGAGCGTAGGCTCGGAGATCTGGAGCCGCGGTTTAGCACTGGCTATCATGAAACTTATTCGAAACAGCAGGGTCTGATCCGATGGGCGACCGGATCTTCGAGTTCCTTGTATGAAGTTGTATTGCAGGGACCACATTTCGTTGGGGCTACGCCTTATAGTAAACAGCCCAACAACCCCTGCAAGACCAATCGTGATTGGTCCTCCTGGGATCTGACGACTTTACCAGTAGACGCGATGCCTGTAACAAACTATGCTCGCGCATGCGATAAAGAGCAGTATTTCGCATCTCAGGACATTTGGGGTGACCGACCATACACGGATTATTTTCGGTTGGCCTGGCGAGAGATGGTCCCGCCAAGTAATGAACGCAGCCTATTTGCGGCGCTGATCCCGCCTGGACCAGCTCATATACACGCGATACGCAGCATGGCGCTACCAAAGAATCGCGACACTGCCCTACACGCGGGCTTCTGGGCATCGCTGCCGATCGACTATTTGTTGAGGGCTACCGGTCGTCGCCATCTCGACGTCCGGGATGCTCGAGTCATGCCGTCCCCTGCGGTTGATCATCCGTTGGCGGATCCGCTACTCTTGCGGACGCTCCGTTTGAACTGCCTAACTAAGGCATATGCACCGCTCTGGGAAGAACTATTTGAGCAGTCATGGGTTGCCGATGACGGTTGGGTCGTTGCGTGGCCACAATGTTCTCGGTTGAATGACGTAACGCAACCATGGAACGGTGCGACGCCGTTGCGGTCAGATCTCGAGCGTCGCGCTGCCCTGGTGGAGCTTGATGCACTGGTCGCAGTCTGGCTCGGTATCTCCGCTGAGCAGCTCATAACAATTTATCAATCTCGTTTTCCCGTACTATGGGATTACGAATCTGATACGTGGTTCGACGCTAATGGCCGCAAGATTGCTGGTGACCACCACACGTATGGCATTGGTCAAACAAAGGAACATTTCGAGCAGCTCGTGGCCTACAATGAGGCGCTCGAGAAGGATGGGCCTGCTGGTCACCTGGTACCCGAGAGCTACGCTTCACCGTTCTACAAGGCTGACCGGGAGGCCGAGTACCGACAGGCGCACGCGGTGTTCAGCAAGCGGCTGCAGGATGCGGTCGATGCCGGCTGGAGGCCGAAGTGAGGCCAACCATCGCGGCTGACGCGCTGCGCAGAAGCTTGACCCAGTACCTGACCACCACCTTCGGACTCGCCGAGTCCGGCGTACGCGACGGTCTAGAAGGCTTCCTCTCCCACCCGGAGCAGGGTCTCTTCCGCGGCCCGTACCTGCGGATCCGCACGCCCTTCCGCCCTGCGGAGGGTGAGTGGCGTGCAGGCCTGGAGTGGACGCCCAGCGGGTTCACGCCCTACCTGCACCAAGCGAAGGCGTTCTCCCGGCTGTCGACGCTGGGCAAGGTGGCCGAGCCGACGCTGGTCACTACGGGCACGGGTTCGGGTAAGACGGAGTCCTTCCTAATCCCGGTGCTCGACCACTGCCGCCGCCGGCGGGCGGAGGGCCGGCGCGGGGTGAAGGCGATCCTGCTGTACCCGATGAACGCCCTGGCAACCGACCAGACGAACCGCATCAACGAGCTGCTGGAAGACCCGCAGCTAGCTGACGTCACCGCCGGTCTCTACATCGGTGATGTGGCGGCGGTGGAGTATGCGCATGTGATGACGAGCCGGTCGGAGATGCGCCGCAACCCGCCGGACATCCTGATCACGAACTACAAGATGCTCGACCTGCTGCTGCAGCGCGCCGAGGACCTGCCGCTGTGGGAGGGCGCCGAGCCCGCGTACGTCGTGCTAGACGAGTTCCACACCTACGACGGCGCGCAGGGCACCGACGTGGCGATGCTGCTGCGGCGCCTGGCCGCGGCGCTGGGCGTGTCGAAGCCTGGACGCCCGCTGGGGACGATCTGCCCGGTGGCGACGTCGGCGACGCTGGGCGAGGGCGGTGACACGACCAAGATTCGAGCAGTGGCGGGAGAGGTCTTCGGGCTGGAGTTCGGTGAGGACTCGCTGGTCGGCGAGGACCGCTACGGCGCGGAGGAGTTCGCGCAGGTCGACCGGACCATGCCCCTGCCCGAGCCGGCCGAGCTGGCCAACCTCGACGACCGGGACCCAGCATTCACGGCTCAGGTCGCCGAGCTGCTGACCGGCAGCACCGACCTCGATCCTGCGGCGCTGGGCGCGCAACTGCGCAAGCACCCGCTGACGAAAGCGCTCCTGGAGTCGCTGGGCTCGGCGCCGCGCACCTTCGGCGAGATCATCGACGTGCTGCCACGCAAAGGCATGATCGGCTGGGGTGCGCTCAGCTCCCGCCCCGATGTGACCGCCAAGGCCCTGGTGCGCTTCGTCGGCCTGCTTTCGATGGCGCGTAACCCGGACCAGCCGAAGCTGCCACTGCTCAACATCGAGGTGCACCTGTGGGCACGCGCCGTGTCCCGGTTGCTGCGCGGCGTGGGCCCGGTCGCGACCTTCGGCTGGTACGGCGAACCGCAGCGCGACCCGGAGCCGGACGCGCGTGCGATCGACCTGGTCGTGGCGGACAAGCGGCAGACTCTGCTGCCCGCTATCTACTGTCGGCACTGCGGCCGTTCGGGCTGGATGGCCCTACCCCGGCCAAAGGATCCGCTGGAGTTCGACATCGAACCCGACCGGATCTACCGGGCGAGTGTCGGCAGGGACAAGAAGCGCCTGCGCGCCTTCATCGCCGCCACCCCTGACGAGATCCGTGGTCGCGGGCGTGGCCTTTACGTGCTGGAGGGCGGTCGCCGCTACCGCCCCTTCGACCCCGTCAAGGACATCGTCCTCGCCGACACCGCCGATGAGGAACTGGTGGTGGTGCTCGGCGAGCCCGACCGCATCGAGGGCGCGGACAAGGACAAGTGCCCGGCCTGCGACATGGACCAGGGCATCCGCTACCTCGGTGCGGGTCTGGCCACGCTGGCCTCGGTGTCTATCACGCAGCTCTTCACTGGCGGTGAGCTAACTGACGATCAGCGCAGGACGTTGCTGTTCAACGACTCGGTGCAGGACGCCGCCCACCGGGCCGGTTTCGTCTCGAACCGGTCGTACGCGTTCTCGCTGCGGTCACTGCTGGCCAGCCGGCTTACCGAGGGTGTGCCGGTGGGGCTGGACGAGCTGACCGTGGCCATGATCGAAGCTGCGGCCCGGCCGGAGATCCTGTCCACGGTGGTGCCGCCGGACCTGCACGACCAGCCGGGCGTGGACAGCCTGCTGGCGGGCGAGTATCTCGGTGACCCGAAGACATGGACGCTGATTGCCGAGCGGTTGGCGTTCGCGACGATCATGGAATCGGGGCTGCGTGCCCGGCAGGGCCGCACCCTGGAACTCACGCGTGCGGTTGCCGTCGAGGTGCTGCTCGACGACCCGGCGCAGGCGGTCGGCATCTGCCGCGGCGTCGCGCAGACCGGACAGCAGGCTATCGCGGTCGAGCCGGTCGACGATGCTCGCTACCTGGCGTTCCTGCGGGGTCTGCTTGAGCGGCTGCGGGTGCGCGGTGCGATCTACCACGAGTGGCTGGACGCGTATCTCAAGCGCGGCGGCGCGCGCTGGCAGGTCTGGGGCGGTCGCCCGCCCGGCCTGCCCGCCTTCCCGCGCGGCCTGTCCGCGCCCGCGTTCCTGCTGGCGGGGCCGAAGTCGAAGTCGGAGTTTGACGTGCTGACCGCCAAGGGCAACTGGTATCAGGACTGGACGTCGCGCTGCCTGGGCTTGCCGCAGGCCGAGGCGATCGCCTACCTGAGCCGGCTGCTGTCCGCGCTCGCCGCGGCGGGTATCGTTGCGTCGCGGGACACCGAAGACGGCAACCGGGTGTTCGGGCTGCTGCCCGGCCATATCCAGGTGACGCTACTCGACGATGCGCAGGCCGCACTCGCCGGGATCGCCTGTGACACGTGTGCCTGGCAGCAGACCGAGCACCCCGACCGGGTGGCCGGCTGGGTGGACCAGCCGTGCCGGCAGTACCGCTGCTCCGGTCAGCTGCGCCCCGCGGTCGACGACACCGCGGCCGACGACTACTACCGGCGGCTCTACCTGACCAGGGACGTGTTCCGTGTGGTCACCGGTGAGCACACCGGCATGCTGACCCGGGCTCAGCGGGAGACGGTGGAGAAGCAGTTCCGCGATGGTGCCCGCTATACCGACCCGAACGTGCTGTCGTGTACTCCGACGCTGGAGATGGGTATCGACATCGGTGCGCTGTCGGCGGTCGTGCTCGCGTCGCTGCCGGCGGGTCCGGCCAACTATGTGCAGCGGGCCGGGCGGGCCGGCCGTAAGAGCGGCAATGCGCTGGTGCTGACGCTGGTGGGGCGGTCCGAGCGGGACCGCTACTACCTCACCGAGCCCCGCGACATGATCAACGGACAGATCGTACCGCCGGGCTGTTTCCTGTCGGCGGTGGAGATCCTGCGTCGGCAGTACGTCGCGCACCTGATCGACATCGCGGCGCGGCGACGGCTGGCCGGGGTGCTCCCGCTGCCGCGCCGTGCGGACGTGCTGTTCGGCCCGACCGGGTGGCTCAACAGTCTGGCGTACGCGGCCCAGCAGCAGCACTCCGTGCTTGTCGAGGGCTTCCTGGGGCTGTTCGGTGACAAGTTGTCCGAGCAAGCCGTGGCGCAGCTGCGCGAGTTCGCCGACAGCGGTCTGCCGGCGAGGGTCAAGGAGGTCGCGCAGGCCTGGGACGAGCGCAATGCCGACCTGATCGGCCGGCTTGCCGCGATCGACGCCGCGGCGGCCGCGCTCACCCCGAGCGACCCCGACCATGCCCGCGAGGTCAAGATGCTGCGCGGCGAGGCGTGGGCGGTGCGCAGGCGCAAGGCCGAGCTCGGCCGGGCGCCTGCCCACGGCACGCTGGTCGAGTTGGGCATGCTGCCGAACTATGCGCTGGTGGACACCCGCACCTCGCTGGAGGCCACGCTCACCTGGGCTGAGCCGACCCCCGACGACCCCCGGGGCAAGGTGTTCCACAGCGAGCTGCGCGAGTATGACCGGCCCTCGCGCCAGGCGCTGGTCGAGATCGCGCCGGGCAACTCCTACTACGTGCGCGGCTACAAACATGAGGTATGCGGGCTGGACCTGGGCACGGGCAACCGCAGTCGGATAAAGCAATGGCGCGTCTGCGCGCAGTGCGGCTACGTCCGTGACCTCCTCGCGGAGACCGACACCTCGCCATGCCCGCGCTGCGGTGACCCGACCATCGCCGACCACGGTCAGTTGTTCCAGGTCGTGGTGCCGACCAAGGTCATGTCACGGGATCGCCGTGACGACGCCCGTATCCGCGACGACAACGACGACCGCGACATCCGCTTTTACGCCGGCGCGGTCGCCGTCGATGTCGACCCCGCCCACGTCGACGCGTCGTGGCGGCATCGCACCGAGACATTCGGCGTGGACTACACGCGTCGCGCCATGATCCGGCACTTCAACCTCGGCGCGCAGCGCTACGACATCACCGAGAGCCTGTTCGCCGGGCAGCAAGTACGCATCAACAGGTTCCATACCTGCACCTCGTGCGGGGGGACCTCGGTCGACAACCGGGCGACCGAGAGCCAGCAGGTCGTCGCGGAGGCGTCCGGGTCGCTGGCGATCCAGGGTGCCGAGCACCACCAGCCGTGGTGCCCCCACCGGCGTTCACCCAGCGGCGCGGCGCACGTCGACCTGATCCTGGCGCACGAGTTGGAGACCGAGGCGCTGCGCATCCTAATTCCCGCCACCACGGCGCACATCAAGGAGCGCCTGGCGTCGTTCGCCGCCGCGGTGCGGCTCGGTATCGCCCGCCGCTACGGCGGCGACCCGGCGCACCTGCGGATCACTACTGCGGAGATGCCGGATGTGAAGAGTGACGGTACGCGCAGCTATGTCGTCGTCTACGACACACAGCCGCAGGGCACCGGCTACTTGCACCAGCTCGCCGACGCGGAAAACTTCCGGGGCGTGCTGGAGCAGGCCTGCCAGGCGCTGCAGGAGTGCGTCTGCGCCGGTGAGGGCAGGGCCGCCTGCCACCGCTGCCTACTGCGGTTCACCGCCAACGCGGACTTCCCGCTGGTGAGCCGGGTCGACGCGCTGACGATGCTGGGCCCGATCCTGGACAGCTGGCAGGTCGAGCGCGACGTGCGCACTGACGAGATCTCGCTGATCCACCAGGTGGAGAGCGAGCTGGAGGCCCAGTTCCTGGAGAAGCTGCTGGTCTGGCCCGGTGCCCGAGTGCAGCGGCGCACGGACCGCAATGGCGCCCGTTTCGCCGAGCTGTGGTTCACCACGCCCGACGGCGGCGACGTGGCCCACTGGCAGATGAAACTGCAGAACACCATCCACGGCACCCGCCCCGACGTGCACTTCAAACGCCTGGACGCGCCCTCGCCCGAGGTCGCCGTGTATCTCGACGGTTTCAAGTACCACGCCTCCAAGGAGATCAACCGGCTTGCGGACGACGTCGACAAGCGTGCCCGGCTGCGTGCCCACGACTTCGTCGTCTTTGCCGCTACCTGGGCGGACGTGAAGACCTGGAGCGACAAGCCGGTGGTGCGCGTGCCGTATGGCAAGAACGCGCAGTTCGAGGCGACGAAGAGGTACCGCCAGGCCGTGCCTGACAGCACGCCCGACGACCTGATCCGATACGTCTGGACCAACCCGATCGACCTGCTTATGGCTTACCTCGCCGACCCGGACCTGGGCAAGTGGCAGGCCCGTGCGGAGGCGGCGGTGATCGGCCTCGTCGCCGAAGGCGGCGAGACGACACAGGCAGACTCGGCTGGCATCGGCGATCGGGTGCTCGCATCTCTGCGGGGGGTGACCCTGCCCGCGCCGGCACCCGGCAAGATCCTCCTCGCCCGAGGCACGGGCAGCACCGGCAAATGCCCACTGACCGTCCTGATGGATGCACGCGGTAGCGCGCCGGTCTGGTCCGCGTTCGCGGTCGTCGACGACCGCGCTGAGACCATCGCCTCCGACGGTACTCACGAGGGCCGCTGGAAGGACTGGCTGTACTGGGCGAACATCATCCAGTTCCTGACTGCCGGCGGCGGGGACGCGGGCCAGTTGGCCCTCACCACGCTGGACGGGTTCGACCCGGCCCAGCTCGCGGTGACGGAGGGCACCGGTTTGGTCGCCGTCAACCGGGTCCTGCCGCTCGATGATCAATCGGCGGCCTGGCTGGAGCGGTCGACGCAGGCGCCGACCGCGCAACCGGCACCGGCGACCACGGGCGACGCTGCCTGGCAGCGGGTGCTGACCTACTTCGACCGTGACGAGTCCGGGCTGGAACTGCTGGTCCGCGATCTCCTGCAACGCGAACTGCCCGCGCCGACCGTCGGCTATGAACTCGGTGACCAGATGTGGCCCGCCGAACTGGCCTGGCCCGACCACCGGATTGCCGTGGTGCTGGCCGGCTCGCACGACGACCCCGAAGTCGTCGATCGGGACAAGGCGTACGCGGCAGCAGGCTGGCAGGTCCGCACCGCCAAGCAATGGACGACAGACGAACTCGCCGCCCTGATCGCGGCACAGGGGGAGGACCGATGAGCACGGGTGCCACGCTGCGGACTTTGGTCAGCGCCGACAAAGAGATCATGAAGTTGTCGCGCACCGACAAGGGGGCGGTCTACGAGTTCCAGCACAAGTTCCGCCACAACCCCGCCAACCCGGGCCTGCACCTCAAGCAGCTCAAAGGCGATGCGAAACTGTGGTCGGCGCGGGTGAACGCCGAGCTGCGGGCGATCCTGCTGCATATCGCCGCCCAGGATTACCTCCTGATCGACGTCAAGCACCGCAAAGAGGTCTACGACGATCTCGACCGCTACACGTACAAGGTCAACCGCGTCACGGGTGGTATCGAGGTCATCGACCTAGAGCCGGTGGGGGACAGCATCATCGGCCGGCTGTTGCCGGCCGAGTCGGCGCCACTGTTCGCGAAGTTCTCCGACGCGCAGCTGCTGGAGCTCGGCGTCGCCGAGCCGCTGCTGGAACACGTCAGGAAGGTGAGCAACGAGGAGGAGCTGCTGGCGCTGCTCGAAATCGCACCGCAGCTTACCGCCGACGTACTGTTCGCCCTCAACGACGGAATGACCTACGAGCAGGTCCGCGAGCAAGTCACCGACCCGGTCCGCTCCGACGATCTGGTCGACCCCGACGACCTGGTTGCCGCGGTCGCTCGTCCTGCCACGCAGGTGACCTCCGACGACGAGGCGCTGCAGGCGATGCTTGGCGAGTCATTCGAGCGCTGGCAAATCTTCCTGCATCCCACGCAGCGCAAACTCGTGGAGAAGACGACGTCCGGGGCTACCCGAGTCGGCGGTGGGCCTGGCACCGGCAAGACCATCGTCGCCCTGCACCGTGTCGCCCACCTCGCCGCGGAGCTCGAGGCGGGCGCCGACAAGCCCATCCTGCTCACCACGTTCAACCGCAACCTCGCTGCCGACCTGCGTACACGGCTGATCGCGCTGGGCGGGCAGGAGCTGCTGGCGCGGGTAGAGATCATCAACATCGACAAGCTCGCCAGCCGGATCGTCGCCGAGAGCAAGACGGGCGTGGGCAAGCGGGTTGTCGACGATACCCGCGTGGCCGACCAGTGGCGGGCCTTCCTGGCCGAGATCGGCGAGACCGGCTGGGACGCCGAATTCTTGACCGCCGAGTGGACCCAGGTCATCCTCGGACAGGTCCTCAACTCCCGGTCCGAGTACTTCAAGGCCCGCCGCCCGGCACGAGGCCGCCCTGTCAGCCGGGAAGAACGCGACGAGATCTGGCGTCTGACCGAGCGGTTCGCCACCTGGCTCGACAACCAGGGCATCTGGACCTGGCGTCAGGTCGCCGCCGAGGCAGCTCGGTTGGAGATCGACCGGGCTGCACGCATCGACGAGGTCGGCCCGGGGGGTTCGCTGCGTCACCGATACCGCCACGTCGTCGTCGACGAGGCGCAGGACCTCAGCGCCGCGCACTGGAAGATGCTGCGTGCCATGGTCCCCGTCGGCAGCGACGACATGTTCCTCGTCGGCGACACCCACCAGCGCATCTACGACAACCACGTGACCCTGTCGAGCCTCGGCATCAACATCCGAGGGCGCTCGGCGCGGCTGACGCTCAGCTACCGCACCACCCGGCAGATTCTCGCCGCGGCACTGGAGATGATGACCGGTGAGGTCTACGACGACCTCGACGGAGGCGAAGACAACCTGGCCGGCTACCGGTCACTGCTGCGCGGCGGCAGGCCGACGTTCCACGCCGCCAGCACCTGGGCGCAGGAGAAGAACAACATCGCCGACCAGCTGCAGGCCTGGGGCAACCCGGTCGACGGCTCAGTGGCGATCTGCGTGCCGACCCGGGAGCTCGTCGCAGAGGTGACGGCGCGGCTGCAGGCTGACGGCGTAGCGGTCGTGGAGATCGGACCCGACGGCCCCAAGGGCGGCGAGGGCGTGCACATCGGCACCATGCATCGGTTCAAAGGACTCGAGTACCAGCGCATGATCATCGCCGGTGTCAGCGACGGCCTCGTGCCACGCCAGATGATCGGGCAGTGGCGTGACACTGAGCCGAAGCGTTACCAACGCGAACGTCAGCGCGACCGTTCGCTGCTGTTCGTCGCAGCGACCAGGGCGCGCGACGAGCTCGCCGTGTTCTGGCACGGCACGCCCAGCCCGTTCCTCACCCACCACCTGGTACAGCAGCAGGCAGTCTGACCCGTCACAATGGGCTCCGGTCCACCCACGGAACGGAGCCCATCGTGACCTTGCCCGCGCTCATAGCCGGTCGCTACGAGCTGATCGACGACCCCTTGCGCGGAAGCATGGGCGAGGTCTTCCATGCGTACGACACCCGGCTCGACCGGCGGGTCGCCGTCAAGCTGATCCACCGCGACCTGCTCGGTGGCGACCTGGAGTCGGAACTGGTGCGGCGCTTCCGGCGGGAGGCCCGCCTCACGGCGAAGGCGGCCCACCCGGGCGTGCCGGCGATCCACGACGTCGGCGTCGACGGCGACCGCCACTACGTGGTGATGGAACTCGTCGAAGGGGCGACCCTGAGGGACCTCCTCGACGCGGTGAGCCCCCTCCCGGTGGTCTGGACGGCGTTCATCGCCTCGCAGATCTGCGCCGTCCTGGCCCACACCCACGCGCAGGCGCTCATCCACCGGGACCTCAAACCCGACAATGTGATGATCTGCTTCGACGGCAGTGTGAAGGTCGTCGACTTCGGCGTGGCGATCGTGACCGAGGCCGGTTCGTCGACACGGCTCACGCCACCTGGCGCCACCGCGGGCGACGCCCGGTACCAGGCGCCCGAACGTCTGTTGGGTGTCGCCACACCGCACAGCGACCTTTACTCCCTGGGCCGGATCGTCCAGGACATGCTGCGCGGCCACGCTGACCCGCCCGCCGAACTCCTCGCGTTGAGTAAGCAGCTCACCCGGCAGACACCGCAACGTCGGCCCGCGAACGCGCTCGAGGTGTTCGGTCGGCTGGAGCCGTGGCTGGACACGTTGCCGCCGTTGCCGGGCTTCGTGACCGGCGGACGAGCCGAGCCGGTGCGGATCTACGAACGCACGTCACACCATCTGCCGAGTCCGGGGCAGGAACGCAGCGTGCCTCGGGTGGTACCGCCTTCGGATGCGATGCCGCGTCAGATCCGTGCACGCGCCGAGCGGTACGCCGACGCTGACCAGTTCGACAGAGCCGCCCGGATTCTCGAGGACGCCATCGCCGCGACGGATGACTCCAACGGCAATGCGGTCGTCGACCTGCGCCGGGACCTCGCCACGGTCCTGGCTCGGTCCGGTGACGCCCGACGAACGGTCGACGCCTGCGATCAGGCCATCGAAGCGCTCACAGGCCGCATCGCGGCCGGCCACCCGGCGGCGGCGGCCATTCGGCTGTCCAAGGCGCGAGGCCACGTCACGCTGGGCGAACTGGCCGAAGCCCGCGAAACCTACCAGGCGCTGATCGACGACTTGGACGTGGTCGGGCCCTTGACGCCCGTTGCCGTCGAGGCTCGGATCGAATCGGCGGCGTTGCTCGCCGCTCAAGGCGACCTCGACCGAGCCGCAGCCATGCTGAACCGGGTCCTGGAGGACCCGAACTCCGCGGCAGACCCGGCACGGGCGAAGGCGCTGCTGGCGGCGATGCGCCGAGCTGCGGACGACGCCCCGGGCGCCGGCCGATAGATTCGCACGATGCGGACAACAGGTGTCGATCTGTCCGCCGGTCCGGAGAACACAGCCCTGGCCATCTTGGAATGGACGGCGACCGGTGCACGGGTTCACGCGCTTCTGCGGGGAGTCGACGACACGACCCTCATCCAGACGATCTCGAACTCCGACAAGGCAGGTATCGACTGTCCGCTCGGATGGCCGGAAAAGTTCCGGTCCTTCGTCAATGCCCATCAGGCGGGCGAGCTCGTCCTCCCTGGGCAGTACGTGAGCAAGGAATGGCGGGACGGGCTCGCCTTCCGGCACACCGACGTCTTCGTGCGGGAGAAGATTGGCCGAGGCGTGCTGAGCGTGTCCTCCGATCGCATCGGACGTACAGCGATGCAATGCGCCGCTCTGCAGGCCATGCTCGCTTCCGCGGGCCGGCCGGTGGACCGCACGGGCGCCGGACCGGTGGTGGAGGTGTATCCGGCTGCTTCTCTTCACCGATGGGGTCTTCGGCCAGACGGCTACAAGACGAGTCGGAACGTCGCCGTCCTCGGAGAACTCGTCGAGAGCCTGCGAAACGCCGCGCCGTGGTTGGACCTCGCCGGGTACGAGTCCGCCTGCCGGACCAGCGACCATGCGTTCGACGCGGTGATCGCGGCCCTCACCGCCCGCGCCGCTGCATTGGGCCTGACCGAGGACTTCGACCCTTCGCGTAGCGACCTGGTCGCGGTCGAAGGGTGGATAGCCCTGCCGACATACAGCCTGGACGCGTTGAAGCAATGACGCACTCGGGTTCGGCGACAGACCGCGCTCGACCGCCGACTCGGGCGACGTCGACCTCATGCCCGATGCGGAGCACCAGAATGCCATCGGCCGTTCACCGGGCGACGGCACCCGTCTTTGGCCGGTCGATCGGTCACCCCGGATAACGGTGGTGCCAGAACGTGTCATCGTCGTATCCGCTGCCTGCCGGAACCTCGGTGATCTCCCGGACCAGGTCGCGGGCGAGGGTGTCGCCGACCCAGACCAGTTCGCAGCGTGACAACCAGTCGCCCGGCAACGCGTCAGCACCGTGCAGCGCTCCTAGCACGGCACCGGCGACCGCCGCCCCATGACGGTTCCCCGCCGAGGCGGCGAACACCACGGCGTCACGGACCTGATCGCGGCCCGGGAGCGACAAGGCCGTGTAGACCCCAGACGCAAGCGCGGACGTGGCGCGACCGTTCGGTGCGAGTCCGGCCACCATCGAAGGATCCCCGGGAGCGGCATGTAACGCCTCCGCCGCGGCCGCGATCGGTGATCCTTCTGGGCTGCCGGCCGACTCCGGATACTCCTCGTCCGCGGCAACGCATGCGTCACCGATTCCCAGGCCGGAGGCGAGCAGCCTGATGAGCGTCGCGCCGAGTGCAGCCGCGTGCACGGCCTCGCCGCAGTGGGTGGTCGCGGCGACGGCGGCCGCCAGCTGGCCGGTGCGCGGGCCGGCAGGGTAGAGGCCGATGGGCAGGGCCCGGGTCAGCGCATGCGCGCCGAAGCTGCTTCCGACAGGCTCCTCCTGGGTGCCCATCACTCTGCCTCGAAGCGCATTGACGGTTGCGGGCGCGGAGCCCCGCCTTTCGGCCATCACCGGGATCTGTGCCAGCCAACCGTCCGGTCTCGGTCCCTCCGGCCGGTCAGCGACGTCGGTCACGCCCTGCAGGGCGGCCCAGCGGGCGTACCCGTACCACGCCATGCTGGTCTCCGAGCCGCCGATTCCCTTGATCGACGCCCGGACGTGGGATCGGATCATCGCGTCGACGGTGAAGCAGGACAACTGTGCGCCGCTGGAGCAGCGCAACGGACCGTCGTCGGGAACCTTCCCGCCGGCAACGCCGACGGCGTCACCGAGGATCAGACCCAGTAGGGCGCCGCGTGCCTTGTCCGTCTGGTCGGCTCTCGAGTTCCCCACGCACATGATGGTACGAGACGGGGAATCAGCAAGTAGACCCTGCGTCGGTGGTGGCAGCTTTGCTCGCACAGCGGGAATCAGCCCTACATGTTCGGGTCTGTGTTATCTGCGCCCAGCAACTTAGTCAGGCGCTCTTTTAGCAGCTCGTAGCGCTTGTCGCACCAGCTCTGGAACTCCTCGACTGATGCGGGCAGTCCGGGCAGCGCATTGAGCTCGAGATAGTTGATGCGTGCCTCGGGCGTCATGGTGCTCTCCGCCCAGACGGAGGGAATCTTGTTCTTCTTGGCGAGATTCTCCGGCCCTTCCAACAGCTGCAGATTAGCCAGTGTGTCTCGGTAGAACACGATCTCCTCGCGGTCATCTTCAAGCAGCCGATACTTCTTCAGCTTGGCGTCGGAGAGCAGCGAGCGCGGGAAGACATGATCGACGTGGTGGTGATTGTGTGTGTTGACGTGCGGAAACAGCAGTGAGAGAACCGTGAACGTGTCGCCCCATCCGTACGTGCTGGCGAGCAGGTCTTCGATCTCCTCGGGAGCGAAGCTCAGCGACTTGCCTCGGGCGGCCATGCGAGTCTCGAGCTCGGTGACGGGGAATCCGGAGGCGCCGTGCTTGTCGATCACCTCGCGCATGGCGCTGAGTAGCGAGTCAAGGCCAGATCCCCAGACGCCGGACTTGAGTAGGGCTTTGATGGTCCACATGCGGATGAGCTGACGGTCGTTTCGCTCGGACGGCTTGGTGCGGTAGGTGTCGTCGAGTCCACGTCGGTGCACGTAATAGGCGAGCGGGACCAGGATGCTGTTCGCCGGGAGGTTGGCATCGGAGAAGCCGAAGTCGCTGAGCAGACCGGCCGCGGTGCGTAGGGCCTGCGAGATGCTTTCCCACTGTGCTTCGAGTGCGGCCATGTTCTTGCGGTTGAAGTTGCGGACTTTGAAGCCGACGTCGGCCACGCCGGTCAGCATCAGGCCGCTCTTGAGAACGACGTCCTTGGTGAACGCGAATCCCGCGCCGGTCTGGTTGAGTCTGTCCACCAGGGACTGGATCTCGGTGCGTGCGTCGAGTGTCTCCCATTGGGCGGTGGCGATGCTCATCAGCAGATCGCTGTGCGAAAGCTTGGTGCCGCCGGAGTTGACCCGGATGAAGATGTCGAGCACCTTATCGATCGACTGGTCGGCTTCCTCGTAGAAGTACAGCGACGGCTTGTTGTGGATGGCGGCGTACATGTCGTAGATCAGCGAGGACGCGAATTCGTCGTTGCCGAGGCCGAGAGATGCCATCTCTCTCACGAGGGCGTTCAGGCCGCTCATCTCGAAGAGCCGGTAGACGGGGAACCAGTGGGCCGAGCCGTCGGACGGCTGGACGACTGGCTCGGCCAGCATTTTGAAGTCGTACTTCAGACCGAGGTCGTTCTCGGGCGCCAGGCCCAGCGCGTTCACGTAGAGCCGGCGCTTCGGGAACGCGTTCGGCTGGTTCCAGCGCCTGTACTTCAGCTTGGTGGCGTAGGAACCGCGTAGCCCGACGTTTAGCGCGGTCAGGCGCTGCTGACCGTCGAGCAGCGCAACGACGGTTCGCTCGTGCGGGATGTCGAGCACGGGACAGTACCGGTTGTCCTTCTGGTGGTACTCGCGCATGAAGCCGTAAAACTTGAAATGTGACGCCGTTTCGGGAAGCACCTTCCATGACAGGAAGGAGCCGATGGGGTATCCGCGCAGGATGCTGTCGAACAGGCGCGTGATCTGATCTTCTTCCCAGACGAATTCGCGCTGGATCGCGGGCAGTACCAGATCTTGGGCCTGGATGCGCTTGACGGCCTCGGCGATCGTTATGGGCGTCTGGAAGGTCAAGAGAACGCTCCTCGCATTTGCTGCGTTGGCGGTAGGCTTTCAATTCTGTCGGTAGCGAGGTCGCAACGAGTGTCATGCGTTCGGGTCATATCAACACACGGATGGGATCGAGAATCCTCAACGCAGCGTGGAGGAGAGGCAGATGATGATCATGAGCAGCGCCCCGATGGCGGTAATCGCCCCAACTACGAAGTTCCAACTCGTTTCCTCGTCGGCCGGCTTTGATGCGGGGTTTGGGCTCGACGGTATCGGACGGCTCGTGGTGTGTCGCACCGGAGCAGGTTGTGAACGCTGAGTTGGGGCGGGGCCCGCCGGTACCGTGGGCCGCGTAGCCGGAGGCGCCGGGCTGAGGAACGGCGGCAGCGGCGGCACTGGCGCGGTTGGGGTGTTCTTCGAGCTGAACACGTCGGCGTACCGCTTCGTACTGGGTGTGGTGGGTATCGCAGGTGGCTGACGGGGTGCAGTCGGAGTGCTCGGCTGCGTGGATGTCGCTTGTTGGCGTGACGGCGGAGTGTTTGGCTGCGGGATCAGTGGGTTCACCTTGGTGCCGCGAAGCAGGCTGTTTGCATCGGCTGCAGTGATGACACGCATGGCACGGGCGTGCTGCAGTTCGATCTGCGGCTGCGCCAGCCCGCCGGGGCGGTGGTACTGAGTTAGATGGCCGGTGACGCTGATGTATGAGCCGGGAAGGCTGTCCGGGTCGCCGATGTTGCGGGCGACAGAAGGCCTGACCTTGTTCCACAGCACGACAGTGAACGCTGCCTGCCGGTAGTCGCCGAAGTTCACGAACGAAAAGGTGCCGCCGCGGGCGAGCGTCATCGTCTTGACCGCGGTGATCCGGCCGACGACGGTCACCTCGGTTCCGTTCAGGCTGAGCAGCACATCGCGCTCAGTGGCCTCCAAGACCTGTGGCCCCGTCAGCCAAAGCGGCTGGACGACCGGCCGTGCGGTCGTCCTCGGTGCTGCGGCGCGGCCGTTGAGCACGTCGGGAACCTGCTCGTAGGGCACCCGGCACGCGTCGCGCAGGCGGCGAGCGGGCTCGGCGATGGAGGGGATGCGTTCGAGTCGGTCGAACACCGCGGATTCGGAGGGGTTGGCGAAGTCCGCCGCGGTGAAGATCAGGTTGTCGCCATGGTTGAAGTCGTTCCACAGCTTCGGCTCGTGAGTGAGCGCTGTCAGCGACAGGCCGATGACGGCTGCGGCGAACGAGTCGATCGTGCCGTCGTACTGCTGCGAGCGCTCGGGGTGCTGGTAGTTGCGGTGGCCGCGTTCGGCTGCGCCTAGCTTCGCCAGTGTGGGTAGGTACATGCCGTCGTAGTCGATCAGCCGGATCGAGCCGTCGGGTAGGACGAGGATGTTGCCGTGTTGCAGGTCGCCGTGGGCGGCGCCTCTGGCGGCGAGGGTGTCGACGGCTTCGCTGATGCGGCGGCGGACGTGATCGAGGGCGGCTGTGTGGTGCAGGTTGTCGTCGACCCAGTCGTTGAGGCAGGTCCCGTCGATCCAGGGCATGACCACGACGGGCCAGGGGTTGTCTGATACGCGGATGCCGCCGGGGAGGTAGTCGACGGGCACCAGGAAGTCGAGCTTGCCGGTGCGTACGAATTCGGTGACCGCCTGGTAGCGGTCGGCGAGTTGGGGGCGGTGCTGGGTGAAGCACCGTACTGCGTACCGCCTGCCGCTGTGGTTGATCGTGAAGGTGACCGCGAACGCGCCGGAGGCCGCGACCGGTTGGCCGAGTGGGCTTTTCTGGGCCTGCCCGTGGCGGAGTCTGGCGTCGGTGAACGCTGCTGCGGGGGCGAGTAACGCGTCGCGGTAGGCGACGCGGTCGGGCATCTTCACAGCTGTACCACGCCTAGGGTTGTGTCGTCGTTGTCGAGCAGGCCGCGTCGGCGCAGCGCGCCAACACGGTCGGCGAAGCCGGGTTCGTTCTGGACCATGCGGCGTACGTCGGGCATGGGATGGCCACGTTGCACGATGTCGAGCAGGAACTTGGCGATGGCGTCGGTCGCCAGAACCAGGAGATCGCCGGGAAGGTAGTCGCCTTCGGTCGCCGTGACGGGTGGGATCTGGCTGTCCCAGTTCGTGCCGAGCAGTTGGGGGAAGCGGCCGAAGTCGTCTGGCCTTTCCACTGGCATCGCGTCGAGCAGGTGGCTCTGACGTATGTGCATCACGCAGGAGTCGCCGACGGCGGCGGCCCGGAAGCGGCCGGTGGTGGTGTCGACGTGCAGCATGGCCAAGGTCGCGTAAGCGCCTTCGCGCAGCTTCTTCTGCGCGTACCAGGGCAGGTCTTCGGTTTGGACCTGGTTGAGCCAACTGCGCCGTAGCTGCGCGAGCGTCGACGGCTCGAAGGGGTCGCGTTCCTGTTCGACGAATGCTGTCACCAGCAGTTGGGCCCATACGTCGGGTCGTGCCGAGGTGGATGCGCCGTCGGCGATCGCGTAGCGTCCGGCGTCGTCGCGGGCCGCTACGCGGTCTTCGTTTTCGGCGTCGGTGCGGTCGCGTTTGGGTACGCTGCGCACCACGGTCTGTGGTTGCCGCGGTGGGGTGGCCGGCTGGGGCGTCATCTCGGGGTGTGGGGACCTGAGGTCAGTTCCAGCAGGCCGGTAGGTGTGACGGCACGGGTGCCGATGTCCAGGAAGTCGATCATGTGAGTCGCGTCGGCGTTGTAGAGGAAGCCGCGGGCGCCGGCCGCCACGGGGTATCCCTTGCTCGCTGCGGCTTGCAGCATCGCCGGCGGCAGGATGCTCGACATCTCGAACAGCGTGGTGGCTAGTTTGTCGAGGCCGGCGTTGTTGTCGGGGAACTCGAGCGGGTTTCGCTTCGTGCTGGACAGGTGGACGTTGAACAGCAGGGTGTCGCCGTCGCTGGTGCCGGTGGCGCGCAGTTCGGTGGCGGCCGTCCGCGGGTCGCCGTCGGTGCTTTCCCCGTCGGTGACGTTGATGACCAGCGGCGGGAAGCTTTGTGGGTGCTCGCTGCACCAGATCTCGACGAGTTGGCGGGCGGTGGTGATCGCCTCGGTCATCGGGGTGTAGCCGGCGTGGACCGGGTCCAGCCAGACCGGGATCGGGACGTTCACATTGATGACGCCGCCGGCGCCGTCGGGCTCGCGCCGCATCACCTGGTCGACGCGGCGAGGGTTGCGGGCGAGTCGGCTGACCGGCAGCAGCGGCTCGGCGGGGGAGGACCCGTGCAGGACCGGCTGGACGTCGGTGCCGTACCCGATGATTCCGACCTCGAAGTAGTCGTAGATGCGGTCGTCGCCTTTGGAGCATTGCATGACCGCGTTGTCGAGCAGTCGGTTCACTGCGGTGGCGAGCTGCTGGGCCAGTGAGGTTCCGGCGCCTGCCCAGCTGTCGACCATCGATCCGGACTGGTCGACGAGGAGCAGCAGGCAGGCCGGATGGCTGCGGTTGATCTCGGCGGTGTACAAGGTGGTCCTTCCTGCCGCGGCTCGCGCTGTTGCTGTGGGCACTTGGCGGGGTCCCCTGATGTGAGTGCCGTTCTGACGCGAGCGAGATCATCATCTTGGTGGATGGGGGCGCGCGGCATGGTTCCTCAAGCGTCCAGATTTCCTGGCTGTAACGACTTGTTCCGGTCACCCGAACGTCTGATTAAGACCTAGGTCGGGACCTCCGCGCCTGGCTCGAGGCGGCTCTGTGTGTGGCGGCAGGCAGGGTAGGTGTTGCAGGCGAGGAATGGGCCGTGTTGGCTCCGCCGTGGGACCAGGACTCCCTCTCCGCAGGTCGGGCAGAGGTGCGCTCTCGATGCGGCCGTTTCGCCTGTCGTCGGATCGGTGGTGACGACGTCGACGTGACCGTCTTCGAGGAGTTCCTTCAGGAACGGCGACAGGTCGCCTGGCGTCGCGATGAGGGTGACCTGGTGCCGGGCGCGGGTTAGCGCGACGTAGAAGAGCCGACGCTCTTCGGCGTGCGCGAACGCGTCGGGTTGGGCCATCGCGAGGTCGAGGACGGGATCGTCGACGATGCCCGAGGGGAATCCGTAGTTGCCGCGGGTCAGGTTGGCAAGGATGACGTGGTCGGCCTCCAGCCCTTTGGCGGAGTGGATGGTCTTGAAGGCGACGGAAAGGTTCGTCGGCGGCCTCGCGGGCACGAGTTTGCTGTCGAACTTGTAGCGGCCGAGCACGAACACGGTGGTTGCGAGGCGCATCGAGCCTTGGCCTGTGCTGGCATCGCTGGCGATGTGGGCTAGCGCTGATGCGACGGCTGCCGCCCGGCTGCCTTCGTCGCGCCTGTTGGCGAACTGCACGAGTATCCGTGGCCCGCGTCGGCCGCCGACGGCGGTGACATGTTTGCTCAGCTGGCGTGGGTTCTTCGTGACGAAGGCGCTGGAGACGTCGCAGATTTCCTGGGTGCATCGGAACGTCGTCGACAGCTGGAGCCGGGGGCCGGGCCCGAACCAGCTGTCGAAGTCGGTCATGGCGCTGATGTCGGCGCCGGCGAACCGGTTGATGGCTTGCCAGTCGTCGCCGACGGTCAGCAGGTGCTTTCCCGGTCCGTCCACCAGTGCACGTGTGAGCCGTGCACGAGCGTGGCTGGCGTCCTGGAACTCGTCGACCAGGACCATGTCGAAGTCCCTGCTGGCGGTCCCGGCTTCGAGCAGGTCGGCGGCCTGGACCAGCATGTCTTCGAAGTCGACGTAGCCCTTGTCGGCCAGGGCAGCCTGCCACGCGTCGTGGATCGGCCAGTAGAAGCTGAGGAAGTGGCGGGTACGTGGGCTGTCGAGCTGCTTGTGGCCGGCTGCCAGCCTGGCCTCGACCTCGGCTCGTGTCAGCGAGTTCGACTTGATGTGCGTCATGAAGGTGCGGATCATCCTGGCCATGTCTTCATGGCTGGCCGGCTTCGCCGCATGGTCCTGGATTGGGCGGTCCGGGTTCCAATCCAGCGTGAGGCCGAGCGACGTCAGTAGGCCACCGAGCTGGGTGAGGCCGGATGTACCGATGATCGATGCCCAGGTGGTTTCGACGAGGCGTGTGCCGGCCTCCGCGTGGACCGCCCTCTTCCATGCCATCTGCTCGGCGTACCCGGTGAACGCCGGTGGTGGCTGACCGGTGCTGTCCAGTGCCCAGTGCTCGTGCCAGACGTCGACCTTGGGGTAGTAGAAGTCCGGCTGGTACCCGCTGTGGTTCTCGGTAGCCATCACATAGGGGAAGTCCCGCTCGTACTCGAACTCCACGCCGTTGATGTACAGGAAGTCAGCGATGAGCTTCTCGCCCTGGCTTCGCACGAGGTGGCCGGAGAACGTCCGATGCCTTCCCGGCCGGCGATCTTGGTCGTCGTCGGATGCGTCGGAACCGTGGCGGCCGCCGACGGTTCGGGCATAGAGCAGCCGATAGGTGTCGTAGGCGTAGCGGAACTGCTCCGACGCGTCACGCAGCTCGTCGACGATGCGGAGGATCTTCGAGACTTCGTCGCCGTCGTCCACCCATGGCGCCAGCCGAGGCTTGCGACCAGTGGCGCGGCCGATCACACTGCGGCCGAAAGAGTGGAAGGTCGAGGCAGTGACATCGTCGACCGGCAGCCCGACGGCCTGCAGGCGACGATGTAGGCGCTCGCGTAGCTCGGCTGCGGCGTCCTGGTTGAAGGCGAGCAGCAGGATCCGTGAGGGTGGAATGAAACCGCGGTGGATGGCGTACGCGGCGCGGGCGATCATCACCGAGGTCTTGCCGGAGCCGGCTGCGGCGACGAGGTTGACGCGGTTGTCCAAGCAGATGACGGCGCGTGCCTGTTCGTCGGTGAGTGGGCTGGTCTCGATCTGTTCGAAGAATCGTCGGTGGGTGGTGAGTTCGAATCGGGTCAACTCTTCGTTGATCGACCCTATCCACTTGCTCAGGTCTTGTTCCCAGAGTTCGATCGCGGAGCGCTCGTCGACGGTGAGGTGGGCCCATACCAGTTCCAGGGCCTTGTGGCGGTCCGGCCGCGGTTGGTCGGGGTTGTCGTCGACGGTGTGGGTGTGCTGGTTCTGGAATGCGGGTCGGGCGGCCAAGATCTGGGCAGCGGTCTCAGTGGTGATCCATCGCCGCTGGGCGAGAGCCCTGTCGGCGATGCTTCGGGCGTCTTGAGCCCACTGGCTGACTGCGCTGATGAACCGGTGTACGGCCAGATGGGCCCGGAGCAGCCTGGCCTCCTGTCGGCGTAGGCCGGTCAACCGTAGTCTTCTGTGGTCCAGGTCGAGCCGAAGGGTGCGACGAAACCACCAGACCCCCATAGTGAGCTGGTCGACCTGCTCGCCGGAGAAGGTGTGCACGCCGTCGTGCAGCGTCAGGGTGAACTGGGCATTGTGCCGGACCAGACGCCAGCGTCTCGTGCGTCGACCGCGGCTGCGTCCCCATGTGCTGCACTCGGTGTCCACTCTGCAGCCCTCCCCGTTGACCGTAACGAAACGCGGTAACTGTCTCATGTTTGGGGTGCGAATGATCCATCTACTGCCGCGGCGTACCGCACGACTGCTTGGGTCATATGGCACGACTGGCGGACCTGCCCTGACTGCGTGGATCATCATCCGGCCTGAACGGGATTCGGTGACCGTCTCGTCCATGGCGGCCGGATCCTGCCGGGTCGGAAGAGGATCAAGCCACGGGCGAGAATCCGCGGCAGTCGAGGACGTCGATTAGCTGGTCGTCGCGGTGACCTCGAAGCCGCGGGTGATCAACTCGGCGATCGGCTCGGTCTCGCACCCGGCGGAGCATGCGGGTCCTAGCCGTTGATCGCAGTAGCGTCGTTCGTGCCAAACCGGGTCAGAAGGTCCTCCGGCAGTAGACGGGACGCCCCGGCAGTCACCACAGAGGAAACGTGCAGCTGCGAAGAACATAGACGATGTTCACGTCGGGAGAGTCGGGTCATTCCTCCGGTCGCACAGCACGCATGAGGATGGTCGGCTGAGCGCTGTCGGTGGCGGCAGGCGGCGCGATCACCTGGTGCTCGATGTCGACGAACCCGTACTTGTCCAGGCGCTCGCCCCACTCGTCGGGTTCCAGGTCCCAGCGGGGAATGGCTAAGACCATGTTCAGGGGGCGTAGGAGAAGGCGAGCACACCTCGCAGCCTGCGGTGGACTGCGGGAAGGAGAAGGTCGGGTTCGACGAACCAGTGTGCGCCGAACACGGAGTAGGTGGCGTCGATGGGCTCCTCGCCTCCGTCCAGATAGGTCACCGCGTCGCCGAGCACGAGCGCGAGGTGAGGCCATCGGGTTCGCGCGTGCGCCACCTGAAGAGCTGAGACGTCGACCCCTACCCCGCGGTGCCCCTCCGTGCAGACACGCGCCAGGTTGCCGCCCTTACCGCAGCCGAGGTCGAGGACACGCGCACCGGGCGACAGGTTGAGAACTTCGAGGCTGGGGCCATGGTCCGGATACTGTGTCCAGTTGAACCAGGTGCTCGCTCCGGCGGCGTTGCGCGCCCGCCTCGGCGTGCGATCCTGCGCATACTGGTCCCAGCTCCCGGCCATGACCCCAGCCTCTCATCCGTTACTTGGGGCTGTCGTGGCAGCCCGCGTGGCACTGCGTGCAGTCGGCCGCGCCCAGGTCAGGCCAGAACGCCGGGTCGACGTCATAGCCTGCCGCCGTGATGGCCCCGATGGTGCGCGCCCGCATGGCGGTGTCCTTGCCGGGAAGGCGCGGGTCGTGCTCGCGCTCGTCGTCTGGGATGTGGTGGACGATTTGCCCGCGAGTTGGTCGCAGAACGCGGTGTAGTCCACCGTCCGGACGATGAGGGCGTGCCAGAACTCGTCGACGAGCATCGACGGTCCCAGCGGCTCCGGGGAGAGGGCGCAGGCAGCCAGGAAGCCGACCATCTGGTCAACGCTCCGGTGGCCGAAGTCGTCGGTCCACTCCGGGAACTTCTTCCGGACGTCCTTGACCAGCAGCGCCGTCAGCTCGTCGCTGATGGCCGCGCACTTGGTCTTGTCGAGTAGCTTGGTCATCGCGACCTCCCCAGTGATGATCAAACCTGACCTCGAATCCCGGCTGCGCGCGCTCGTCGAGGGCCGCAGGCAGGTACTCGAGGCGCCGTTGCATTGCTGGATCGGTGGACGCGTTGAACCGGTGTCGTGCCCGTGGTCAGATCGCCGTGGCGAGTTCGGTGAACGCAGCGGCGACCCTCTGGGCGGATGGGATGTCGATGGCGAGTTCGTAGTGTCCGCGGCGCAGGTTCTGCATGAAGGCGTGCCCGGCGATGACGATCTGCGCCGTCTTCTCCGTCCGTAACCCGCGCATCGACCTCAACCGGTGTTTGAGGCGGCTGTGATCGGCCTCGAGCGGATTGTTGGCGTACTGCTCGACGTGATGCCACGCAGACGGGATCAGCTCATCCAGTACGCCGGGGTAGACCGCGGCGGCGTCGACACCCAAAATGACACGCACGTCGCCGCCGCGGTCGACACCGCGGGTAGGCTGCTATCCTGAGCCACATTCATACGCGGGTCGACTCCGACTATGCCCGACGTCCGGATATTCCCAATAACTCGGAGGCGGAACGTCGCCCCCAGGTGCCACGATCGACCGGTGACTGTGAACGCACACCCCCTCGCGCATCGAGGGAACCTCCGCGACGTGCTCGACCGGATGGTCGCCGAGGTTAACAACGCCCGGGGCTTCTCCGGCAACGCCGCACAGTGGCTGGTCAAGTACCTGGACTGGGCAACCGACACGGCCGACGCGTTACACAACCAGCTGCGCCCGGAGGAGATCAACCGGTTGGTGTTCACGCCCCGGTACTCCGCGCTGCTCGCCGCGGCCGGCACCGACATAGCCACGACCAACCAGCGTGTCGTCAACGGGCTGCTGCGCAGCGAGCTGCAGCAGCGGGTCACCGAGTTCGAGCAACTGCGCGACGCCGTACGCGGCCAGATCAACCGCTGGTCTGAGCCGGCCATGTTCATCGTGTGCGACACCGACTTCCTGCTGCACAACGGCAACACGCTGGGTCACATCGACTTCCACCGGGTCATCATCGACGCTGGGCCCGAGCACCAGTACCGGCTGGGCGACGGGATCAACAACGTGCACCTGCTCATCCCGTCGCAGGTGCTGCTGGAGCTGGACCGGCAGAAGAACACCAACCGCGACGTGCGCACCGCCGCCCGGGTCACGCTGCGCACGATCGACGACTGGTTCGAGAAGCCCGACCGGGTGTACCGCGAGAGGCTGGCCAACGGCACGGCGTTCGGGGGCGACGCGGCCAGGTTCAGCGCCGAGCTGCTGCTCGACCCGCTCGGCCACGTGCCGATGGAGATCGGCGACGACGAGATCATCGACCGGATCCTGTCGGCCAAGCCGCTCGTTGGCCGCGACATCACGCTGATCACGTTCGACACCCACATGTCGACCAAGGCCAGGATCAACGGCGTGCCGGTTATCAAGCTGCAGCAGCCCGAGCCGCCTGAGAAGAAAGGCAAGAGCGGCCAGTAGCTGGACAACGTGAAGGTCCGCAGCGGGCGCTGCGGGCCTTCAGCGTGCCAGGAGTCAGAACGGCGCGACGACGTCGGCCGCCTCGAGCGTGGCCGAGCCTCCTTCTTCCGGCGCTGTGCGTCCTCGGCGGCCCGACGGGTAGGCTCGGCCGCGATCGCCGGGCGCCGCTCCTCCTCCTCGCTCGGCCGTGGCCGGCGGCACGACCGGCACAGCATGCCCGGTGCCAGATCGCGGCCCGGTAGTCGTGGTAGCTGGCGCACAGGCTGAACCCGGACAGGCACCGCTCGTGCGTGTCGGCCTGGGCGATGCGGACCACACGACATCCAGAACCAGTCGATGAGGTTCCCCCGATAACCCGGAGACTTTCGATCATGGTCTGATAGACCCTGACCAGGAGGTTTTCGTGCCCGCCCCTCGCAAGTACCCGGACGAGCTGCGCCAGCGCGCTGTGCGGCTCTACCGGG
>NZ_JAAOTI010000018.1:0-192949 GCF_011297315.1 Catellatospora chokoriensis | reverse complement strand
CCTCCCCCCAAGCCGATCGCCGCGGCCCTCCCTTCGCCGCGGCGATCTCCACCCCACCCCAACGCGACGATCTTGCGCGAACTGTGGGTACGACACGCCCAAAAAGGGCAAACCCTCAACAGTTCGCGCAAGATCGTCGCGATCTTGGCGGGTAGGCGGGTAGGGGGCGGGGGGTTAGGTGAGGAATGTGGTGATGGCGGTGGCGAACTCGGGGTTGCGGACCACGGTGAGGTGGTCGCCGGAGAGGACTTTCCAGCGGGCGTCGGGCAGGGCGGCGGCCAGCACCTCAGGGCGGGTGGCCAGCCAGTCGTCGGTGCCGGCCAGGACCAGGGCCGGGATGGTGATCCGGTCCAGGGCGATCGGGGTGCGGTGGCCTGCCTGGGCCTGGGCCGCGAGAGCTCGGCGGTCCGCCCCGGAGGCGTCGGCGAACAGCCGGAAGCCCATCACCCGGTCGTCGGTGATGGTGCTCGGGTCATCGGTGAGCAGGCCGTCGATCAGCGCCCGGCCGGGCAGCGCGGCACGGTCCACGCCCCCCTGCTCGACCGCGCCCGCGCCGATGCCGCCGGTGACGAGCCGCCGGACGCGCGGGTCGGCGGCGGCGGTGAGCAGGGCGACGACGCCGCCCATCGAGTAGCCGACCAGGTCCACCCGGTCCAGTTCCAGCTCGTCGAAGAGGGCGGCGAGGTCGCGGGCCATCTTGTCCTCGCCGTACCGCGCGGGATCGTGGGGTTTCTCGGACGCGCCGTGGCCGCGGGCGTCGATCGCGACCACCCGGCGGCCCGCGGCGACCAGCGCGGCGACGATGCCGGGAGCCTGCCAGTTGGCCGCCGCGTAGGTGCTGAACCCGTGGTGCAGCGCCACGGGCGGCAGCTCGCCGGCCTCGCCCCAGGTGTAGTACGCGAGGGTGGTGCCGTCGAACGACGTGAAGGTCTGCATGCGGCTCTCCGATCAGGTCAGGGCAGTGAGCCGCTGCACCCGGCCGCTGCACCCGGCCGTTGTGCCGCTGGGCACGCGGGGCCAGGGCGCACGTGCCGGCGGCGCTCCTTGATCAGTCTGCGCACCGGCCCGCCGCACCGGCATCGGCGATTTCACCGGTCCGCGGCGGAGCCGCCCGGCCCCGGCCACGCCCACCCCCTGCCCGGCGGCGCCCACCCGCTGCCCGGCAGCGTTCGACCCTCCCCTGACCTGGGCACAGGCACCTGACGCGTGAAGAAGGGCACCTTCCACAACGCATAGCGATAAGAAGGTGCCCTTCCTTGGGTTACCGGCGGGGGAGGGTGAGGTCGCGGGCTTCGGCGTAGCGGGCGCGGACGGCGGGGACGGGGTCAGCTTCGAAGGATTCGAGGCCGTCGAGGGTCCATGCGGGGGCGGCGCCGGTGGCGAGCCAGGCGGCCTGGCGGGCGGCCCCGTCGGCGACGTACTCACCGGGCGGGGGGACGGCCACGGGGCAGCCGAAGACCGACGGGGCGATGCGGCGCACCGCCTCCGATTTCGCGCCGCCGCCGACCAGCAGCACCCGGTTCACGGTCGCGCCCTGGCCGCGCAGCGCGTCGAGGCCGTCGGCCAGCGCGCAGAGCATGCCCTCGACGGCCGCGCGGGCGAGGTGGGCCGGAGTGGAGCTGCCCAGGGTGAGGCCGTGCAGGGAGCCGGTCGCGTCGGGCTTGTTCGGGGTGCGCTCGCCCTCCAGGTACGGGATGAGCACCAGACCGTCGCTGCCGGCGGGCGCGGACAGGGCCAGCCGGGACAGCTCGGCGTGGTCGACGCCCAGCATGGTCGCGGCCGCGTCGAGGACCCGGGCGGCGTTGAGGGTGCAGACCAGGGGCAGGTAGTGGCCGGTGGCGTCGGCGAACCCGGCGACGGTGCCGGTGGCGTCGGCGGCGGGGACCGTGGCGACGCTGAAGACCGTGCCGGAGGTGCCGATGGAGACGATCACGTCGCCCGGCTGCGCGCCCACGCCCAGCGCGGCCGCGGCGTTGTCCCCGGCCCCGGCGCCGAGCAGCGCGCCCGCCGCGGTCCGGCCGGGCGAGCCGTCGGGGCCGAGCACGGCGGGCAGCGCCACGTCCCGGCCGAAGGCGAGTTTGAGCAGGTCGCGACGGTATTCGCCGGTGCTGGGCGACCAGTAGCCGGTGCCGGAGGCGTCGCTGCGGTCGGTGGCCAGCGCGGACAGGTCGCCGGTGCCGCCGAGCCGCCAGGTGAGCCAGTCGTGCGGCAGGCAGACGGCGGCCGTGCGAGCGGCGTTGTCCGGCTCATGCTGGGCCAGCCAGCGCAGCTTCGTCACGGTGAACGAGGCGACCGGCACGCTGCCGACCGCGTCCGCCCAGGCCTGCCCGCCGCCGAGCTCGGCGACCAGGTCGGTGGCTGCCTGCGCGGAGCGGGTGTCGTTCCAGAGCAGGGCGTCGCGGACGACCTGGCCGTCGGCGTCGAGGCAGACCATGCCGTGCTGCTGGCCGCCGACCGAGATCGCGGCGACGTCGGCCAGCCCGCCGGCCGCGGCGGTCGCCGTCTGGAGGGCCTGCCACCAGGCGTCAGGCGGGCAGGACGTGCCGTCGGGGTGGCTCGCCCGACCCTGGCGGACCAGCGCACCGGTGTCGGCGTCGCGGACCACCACCTTGCACGACTGGGTGGAGGAGTCGATGCCGGCGACAAGTGTCATGGGGTTCAGTCTCCTGGTGCCTGCCAGGCCGCCGTGAGCAGGCCGTCCACCGGGCCCAGCGTGGCCCGCACGCCGTTGACCAGCACGGTGGCCGGAGGGGTGCCACCGGCGACGGTGGGGAACGCGATCGCCGTGACCCGGGCCGGCCCGGCGATGGTCACCGAGAGCGTATCCCCGTCCCGCTGCGCTGCGACAGTGCTTGCGTGACCGTCGTCACGGATCACACACGAGCCGTCGCCGCCGAAGCTGAGCAGGGTGAGCTGCGCCCACGGCCCGTCGGTCAGGTGCGCGGCGGGCTCGGCGACCGGCAGCAGGGCGTCGCGGCGCACCCACAGCGGCAGCTGGGTCAGCGGGGGCGCGACCCGCAGCGTGACGCCGCCGCCGACCACGTCACCGCTCCACCAGTCGACCCACTCGCCCGGCGGCAGGTAGACGTCCCGCTGCCCGCTCCCGCTGATCATGGGTGCGACCAGCAGATCCGTGCCGAGCCGGTACACGTGCTCGGCCCGCCACGAGGCCGCGTCGGCGGGGGAGTCCACGGCCAGGGCGCGCATCATCGGCTCGCCGGTCTCCGCGGAGCGCAGCGCGGCCGAGTAGAGGTACGGCAGCAGCCGGTAGCGCAGCCGCAGCGCCTCGACCACGTCCGCTTCGACGGACGGGAAGCGCCACGGCTCGCGGCTGGTCGTGCCGTGGAAGCGCACCAGCGGCGACAGCGCCCCGAACTGCGCCCAGCGCAGGAAGAGGTCGTCGCTCGGGGTGCCGCAGAAACCGCCGCTGTCGTGCGACCAGTACGGCACCCCGGACAGCCCGTGCGCGAGCCCGCCGTTCATCGAGGAGGCCAGGGCCTCGTACGAGCACATCGTGTCGCCGCCCCACTGCGCGGCATGGCGCTGGCCGCCCAGGTACGACGAGCGCGCCCACACCATGGAGTGCCCGTGCACCTCGCGGGTGACCTCGGCGACCGCGTCGTTGAACAGCAGCGCGTACACGTTGTGCAGCTCGGTGCCGGTCATGCCGTTGAAGGCGACCGCGTCGGCGGGCACGCCCTCGGCGAAGTCGGTCTTGAACACGTCCACGCCCTGCCGGGCCAGCGGCCGGAGCAGGTCCTGGAACCAGGCCGTCGCCTCCGGGTTGGTGAAGTCGACGATGCCGCCCGCGGGGAACGAGCCGTGCCAGGAGTCGGCGACGTACACCGCGCCGTCGGCTCGGCGCAGCAGGAAGCCCCGCTCGGCGGCCTCGGCGAAGCGGTCGGTGTGGTGCGACAGGTACGAGTTCATCCACACGCACACCCGGAAGCCCTGCTCGTGCAGGGTGGCCAGCATCGCGTCCGGGTCGGGGAAGGCCACCGGGTCCCACCGCAGGTGCGACCAGGTGCCCTCGGCCTGCCAGTAGGTGTCCAGGTGCAGCACGTCGCAGGGGATGCCGTGCGCGCGGATGGTCGCCGCGCGGGCCAGCACCTGCTCCTGCGTGTCGCGGCAGAAGCCCGACGAGATCCAGGAGCCGAACGCCCACTTCGGCGGGCAGGCGGGGCGGCCGGTGAGCGCGTTGTAGCGGGCCAGCACGTCGGCCGGGGTGGGCCCGGCGAGCACGTAGTAGTCGATCAGGTCGTCGGGCACGATCACCTGGGTGACGCTGCCGGTGGACGCGCCGAAGTCGAACTCGACCGGCAGGCCGGAGTCGACCACGATGCCGTAGCCCATGCTGGACTGGTAGAACGGCACGTTCTTGTACGCCCGGTCGGACTCGCTGCCGAAGGCGTCGAAGTTCCACATCACCGGCCGCTGGCCGCGCAGGTTCAGCGCGGTGAAGCGCTCGCCGGTGCCGGACAGCACCTCGTCGGCGGGCATCGCGAAGCTCTCGTGATACGCCACGATCTGCCCGTCCACCCGGGAGCAGCCCAGCGGCAGGGTGCGCATGCGGCCGGAGATGTCGGTGAGCCCGGGGTCGGCGCCCAGCAGGCGGCGGCCGTCGGCATCGTGGAAGGACAGCCGCCACGGGCTCAGCGTCACCTCGGCGGTCAGCGGGCCGGCCGTGACGGAGACGGTGTTCTCGCCGGTCACCACCGTGGCCACCGCGCCCGGGTCGGGCTGGGCGAGCGGGAGCAGCCGGGCGCTGCGGCTGCGGGCGCCGGCCTCCTCGGACAGGCGCACCCGCAGCATGCCGTCGCCGGCCGCGCCGATGTGCAGCTGCAGCGTGGTGCCGGCGTCGGTGTGCGCGTGCAGCGTCGCGCCGGCGGAGTCCTTGCCGGTCAGCTCGGCCCACACGACGGTCTCGGGGCCGTGCTCGCCGTGCGCGCGCCGGGGCAGTTCCGGCGGGTCGGCGGAGAAGTACTCGTGGGCCACCAGCGGTGGGCGGAACGGCATGATCGGCTCCCAGTGCGGCGTCTACTGCAGGTACAACCTCTTTTAGTTTTCCGTGTAGCCAAACAAACGTCAACGGTTGACGCTCCGTCCACCTCCCTCTAATTTGGCCGAGGTGCCAACAAAGTCGTTCTTCCACGGTGCGGACTGGAACCCGGAGCAGTGGCCCGAGCAGGTCTGGGCCGAAGACCTCGCCCTCATGCGCGAGGCCCGGGTCACCGCGGCCACCGTCGGCGTGTTCAGCTGGTCACGCCTGGAGCCGACCCCTGGGGCGTACGACTTCGACTGGCTCGACCGCGTCCTCGACGGCCTGCACCAGCACGGGATCGATGCGGTGCTGGCCACCCCGACCGCGTCCCCGCCGCCCTGGTTCACCCAGGCCCACCCGAACGCGCTCGCCATGCGCCGCGACGGCGTGCGCCTGGTCCACGGCTCCCGCGACACCTACTGCGTCAACGCCCCCGCCTACCGCGCCGCGAGCCTGCGCATCGCGTCCGCGCTGGCCGAGCGCTACGCCCGGCACCCGGCCGTGCGGCTGTGGCACGTACACAACGAGTACGGCACCTGGTGCTTCTGCGACCACTGCGCCCGCGCCTTCCGAGGCTGGCTGCGCGAGCGCCACGGCACCCTCGACGCGCTCAACGACGCCTGGACCACGGACTTCTGGAGCCAGCGGTACACCGACTGGGCGCAGGTGCTCCCGCCGCGCGCCACGCAGTATCTCGGCAACCCCGCACAGGAGCTGGACTACCGGCGCTTCCTGTCCGACCGCATGCTCGCCGCGTACACCGAGCAGCGCGACGCGATCAAGCAGGTCGCGCCGCAGGCACAGGTCACCACGAACTTCGTGCTCGGCGGCTGGGTGCCGGTCGACCACGCTCGCTGGTCGCACGAGGTCGACCTGGTCGCCATCGACCACTACCCGTCCTCGCTGGACGGCGCGCCCGCGCAGAGCGCGTTCGCGGCCGACGCCGCGCGGGGCTGGTCGGCCGCGGCCGGCCACGGCGGCCGGTGGCTACTGATGGAGCACGCACCCGCCCACGTCACCGAAGACGGCGTCCAGCGCCGTAAACCGCCCGGCATGCTCGCCCGCATCGCCCTCGCCCACATCGCCCGCGGCTCGTACGGCGCCATGTACTTCCAGTGGCGCGCCAGCGCAGGCGGCGCCGAACAATGGCACACCGCCCTCATCGCCCACCCCGGCCCCACCACCCGCGTCTTCGCCGAAGCCCGCGCCCTCGGCAACCGCCTAGCGGCAGAAGGAAGGGCACCTTCTTATCGCTCCGCGTATAAGAAGGTGCCCTTCTTCACCGATCAACCCGCTGGACCTGCACCTGAGGGCGGTGGATCGGGGGTGGATGACGGTGGGGCGGGGACGGCGGCGCGGGCGGACGCGGCCGGCCGTGGCGAGGTGGCGGTGTGGTTCGACGAGTTGTGCGGGTGGGCGGTCGGGGCATCACACCTGCCCATACCCGTGGACTACCAGGTCATCGTCGAAGGCTGGCACCGGGCGCTGTGGCGGCGTGGTCACCACGTGGACGTGGTGCCGCCCGCGGCGGCGCTCGCCGGATACCGCGTCCTGGTCGTGCCCGCGGCGTATCTGCTCTCGGACGCGTCGGCGCGCAGGCTGGACGAGTACGTGCACGAGGGCGGGCACCTGGTGGTGACCTACCTGTCCGGGATCGTGGACGAGCACCTGCGGGTGCGCGTCGGCGGCTATCCGGGCGCGCTGCGCGACCTGCTCGGAATTCGGGTCGAGGAGTTCGATCCGCTGCCGCCCGGCGCGGCGGTCACCCTCGACACCGGCGACGTGGCCACGGGCTGGACGGAGCACCTGACCGCGCCGAGCGCGGCGGTGCTCGCCCACTACCCGGACGGCCGCGCGGCCGTGACCCGGCGCGAGTACGGTGCGGGCGTCGCGTTCTACGTGTCATGCGCCCTGGACGAAGCGGCGACGGTCCGCCTGCTCGACGAGATCTGTGCCGCCGCCGGGGCCTCGCCGATCGTGCCCGGCCTGCCCGAGGGCGTGGAAGCGGTGCACACGCCGGACGGCGTCTGGCTCTTCAACCACACCGACGAGCCGCACGAGGTGGCGGGCCTGGTCCTCGGCCCGGGTGACGTCACGGGCCTGCCACCTGCCTAGCGACCATCCCGACACCTGACGCAGCCGTGCCCGGCGTGCCCGCCATGATCGCTCGACTTGCCTGGCACACGTGGGGATGCGGGCCCAAGATACGCACATCTGCCAGGCAAATCGGATGACCTTGGGGTTCGGCGGACGTCAGCCGGTGCGCTCGATCTCGCTGGGCCGCCAGATTTGGTCGTACCAGGGCTGGAGTGGGCCGTGCAGGCGCAGCATGGTGAACCAGTGCTTGCCGGGCACGGTCTGGATCCAGTTCGGCTCCCGGCCGGGCGGCGGCGTGGGGCCGAAGTGCACGTCCGTCGTGCCGTCGGCGTTGGCCTCGACCGTGCCGGAGAGGCTGGTCACGCTCGGGTACGGGGTGTCGGTGACCAGCAGCGAGCGGGTCTGGCAGTCGTACCCGCACACCGACCAGGACGTCTTCGCCGGGATGTGCCGCGGCAGGTGCAGCCGGTACGAGCGCCCGCCGTCGAGCCACCGTCCGTCGGCGTCCTCGGCGGTGTAGGCGTACGCGGAGCCGGTGCCCACGGGTGACGCCGCCATCGCGGGCGTGACCACGGTGGCGAGGTAGTGGAACATCGCGCGGGCGTCGAGCAGCCGGGCGCCCTCGCGCAGGAACTCGTGGCTGCCGCCGACGAAGACGCGCTTCCACGAGGAGTCGGGGTAGTAGTAGGCCTCGGGGTCACGTGGGCGGAACGCCAGTGCCCGCGCGATGCCCGCGCCGAGCGGGGCGGCCTTGCCGAGGATGGCGCGCAGGCGCTGGTCGGGGGCGAACACGTCGCCCTTGACGAGGCCGATGCTCGCCAGGATGCCGCGCCGTTCGGGGTCGAGCGAGTCCAGCGGCTCCTCCTGGACCACGACGTCGACCTCGTCATAGAAGGCGGCGTCGTTGGCGTGCACGGTGTTGTGCGGCCGGTCGGCGAGGTCGACGAACTCGTTCGGTGGCGGGTAGGCGGCGTGGGCCAGCGGGTACACCCGGACGCTCTGGACGGCGTCGACGCCGTCGAGCGCCCGGAACACCGCCCAGTTGGTGAAGGTCGGGCTGCGGAAGGTGAAGTAGCCGTCGGGCACCTCGTCCTCGTGGTCCGGGGGCAGGAACAGGTACTTGCCGCCCCTGCCCTGATCGGGTCCGGCCAGGCCCAGGTCGGTGACGTGGCGGAACCAGAAGTCGTCGACGACGCACAGCGAGTTCGGCGGCACCTCGACCACCGTCGGCCCGTCGGTGTCCAGATCCAGGAAGGTGTGGCCGTACGCGGTGTCGGTGTCGGCGGTCAGGTAGAGGCTGCTGGAGTTCGATCGCGGCTGCGTGACGCCGATCTGGCGGGCCGAGGTGACGCCCACGCCGCGCAGGCCGGTCCGCATCGCCGCGAGCGACGCGCCCGGCATGGCCACGAGGAACGCCTCAACCGCGCGGACCAGGTCGAGCGCGTCGAAGAGCCCGTCGACACCGTCCTGCGCGGGCAGGCCGTCGTGGAAGGCGAACCGGCCGAGCGGGGTGTCCAGCGTCTCCGGCATGCCGATGGCGGCCAGGATCTCCTTCGGAATGGACATGGCGCGCACCTCTCGCGCGGCCGCGTGCCGCGCCTTACCGCACCGTACGCAGAGATGATGCGATATGTCCCGGTTATCCCGAGGTCAGTCGGCGTTGACGGGCAGCGGGCGGCGCGTCGGGCCGGGCAGCGTCATCGGCGGGTGTCCGCCCGGGTGGTGGGAGTGGCCCGGCTCGACCTGGCCGTGGCCGTTGCCCGTGGCGTGGCCGTTCGGGTGGCCGTTGGCTGAGGCGTGGCCGTTCGCGGGCGCGTGGCCGTTGCCCGGGGTGGTGGTCGTCGAGAGGGGCACCATGACCGGCACGTATCCGCCGGCCGCGGGCTCCGGGTCGGGGGTCCGGGCGGGCACCGGAATCGCACTGGTGCGCGCCGCGCCGACGCCGGGCACCTGGAACACGCCGCGCGCGGGATGTGGTGGCAGGCCCGGCACGGAGGCGGAGCTGAACCGCACCGGCAGTGGCACGGGCTCGGCGACCAGGTCGTGTTGTGGCTCGGCGTATCGGGTGAGCGCGATGACCGCGCCCAGCGTGATCACGAAGCCGAGCGCGGCGACCCACGACATGCCGGGTCGGATCTTGTCGCCCAGCAGCAGCATGCCGATCACGGCGGCGGGCACCGCGCCCGCGGCGTCCATGGCGGCGACCGCGGCGTTGGTGGAGCCGCGCTGCATGGCCAGGCCGAGCAGCAGCTGCCCGGTGAGCGAGTGCGCGATGACCAGGTAGAGCAGCGGGTTCAGGCCGAACTCGACGATGGTCTGCGCCGAGGCGAGCGGACGGGCCGCGATCGCGGCGGAGGCGAAGCAGAGCCCGGCCAGCGAGCCGAGCACCACCGAGCCGAGCACGCCCTTGACCTTGCCGGCGAACGCGCTCACCCCGGCTATCGCGACCAGCGCGACGACCAGCGAGATCACGCCCTTGGTGTCCAGCGGCTCGGCATGGCCGGGCTCGGCCGACACGGCCAGCATGCCGATGCCCGTCATGACCCCGAGCAGCAGCAGGATCTCGGCCAGCGGCAGTTTCCACTTGAGCAGCACGACCCCGGCGAACGCGGTGACGCACAGGCCGGCGGTCACCGCGGACTGGACGAGGAACAGCGGAAGGTCACGCCGCGCGCCGAGGGCGAGGAAGAAGCCGAGGATCTGGCAGCCGAGCCCGAGCAGGTAGGTCGAGTTGCCGAACAGGCGCAGCAGCAGGCCTGGATCAAGGGTGTCCGTCGTCGCTGTGCGTGTCGCCGCGATGGACTGCAGCAGGTTGGCGATGCCGTATGCGGCGATCATCGCCACCAGGAACCACCAGCCAGAGGACACCACCCTGGCAGCTTAGACCCTTAGGGGTCGGCTGCGCCCTACCCGGCCGCGACTTCACCGAGTGAATGAGAGTGACTACAGCGCGCGAAGTCCGGCGGGACTGAGTCGCTCCAGCACGTCGTCGTGCAGTTGCCCGTTGGTGGCCACCGCGGACCCGCCACCGGCGCCGGTCCGGCCGGACAGGTCGGTGAAGGTGCCGCCCGCCTCGGTGACGATCGGCACCAGCGCGGCCATGTCCCAGAGCATCAGCTCCGGCTCGATCATGATGTCGAGCGCGCCCTCGGCCAGCAGCATGTAGCCGTAGAAGTCGCCGTACGCCCGGCTGCGCCAGGTCTTGCGCATCAGGTCGAGCACCGAGGCCAGCCGGCCGGTCTGCTCCCAGCCGTCCAGGGACGAGTAGCAGAAGCTCGCGTCGGCCAGCCGGCGCACGCCGGAGACCCGGATCGGCTGCGCGGCGGCCTGGTGGCGGCCCGCGAACGCGCCCAGCCCGCGCGCGGCCCACCAGCGGCGGCCCAGCGCGGGCGCGGAGACCATGCCGACGACGGGCTCGTCGCCCTCCATCAGCGCGATCAGCGTGCCCCAGATCGGCACGCCGCGGATGAAGTTCTTGGTGCCGTCGATCGGGTCGATGACCCACTGCCGGTTGCCGCTGTTGCCGGTGACCCCGAACTCCTCGCCCAGCACCCCGTCCCGCGACCGGGTCCGCGCCAGCGTCGAGCGCAGTGCCTTCTCCACCGCCGTGTCCGCGTCCGAGACCGGCGTCAGGTCGGGCTTGCTCTCGACGTAGAGGTCGAGCGCCTTGAACCGGGACATGGAGATGGAGTCGGCGGTGTCCGCCAGCACGTGGGCAAGCCCAAGGTCGTCCGAGTAGCGGGCCATGGCGAGAACTTATCGGATCTCCGCACCATCGAGGTATCGGGTTGGCGGACCCGCCGTAAATGAGAACGCGTCGACCGCGGCGGGCCGGGTACTTTCACGGTCATGGGCCCGCGGCCGCGGACGCGGCTCGTGGTGCGGTGGGGCACGGCAAGGAGGAGTCATGGGCGCGGATCCGGAAAAGGTGCTCCGGACGTTCCTCGACGAGCACGGGCGGCTGACCTCGATGCCGGCGAAGGCGGGCAAGCGGCGGGTGCTGCTGGAGCACATCGTCGCGGCCTTCGAGCCGGGCGTGAAGATGACCGAGCGCGAGGTCGACGCGGTGCTGCGGGCCTTCTACGAGACCGACTGGGTGTCGCTGCGCCGCTACCTCATCGACACCGGCCTGATGGCGCGCGCCGACGGCCTCTACTGGCGCACCGGCGGCTACGTCGAGGTCTGACCGGTCTCGGTGTCGCCCGCCCGCGAGGACAGCAGGCGGCGGTACGACGCCAGCCGGCGCGCGTCGGCCTTGCCCTGCGCCACCCAGGCGTCCAGGGCGCACTCGCCGCCGGTGTGCTCGCAGTTCGGCGGGCAGTCGACGGTGCCCTCGACCAGGTCGGGGAAGCCGTGCAGCAGGTCGTCGGAGGAGACCAGGGCCAGGCCGAAGCTGCGTACGCCCGGGGTGTCGATGATCCACGACTCGCGCTTGTCGGGCAGCCGCAGCGCGACCGCGCTGGTCGAGGTGTGCCGCCCCTTGCCGATGGCGCTGACCACGCCGACCGCCCGGCGAGCGTCCGGGATGAGCCGGTTGACCAGCGTCGACTTGCCCACGCCGGAGTGCCCGACCAGCACCGAGCGCCGGCCGGACAGCCGCTCGCGCAACTCGTCGAGGTCCCCGTCGGGGCGGGTCAGCACGTGGTCGAGGTCCAGCTCGGCGTAGTAGCTCAGCACCTGCTCCGGCCCGGCCAGGTCGGCCTTGGTCAGGCACAGCAGCGGCTCGATGTCGGCGGCGTACGCGGCGACCAGGCACCGGTCGATGAAGCCCTCGCGCGGCGGCGGGTCGGCCAGCGCGCTCACGATCACGAGCTGGTCGGCGTTGGCGACGACCACCCGCTCGATGCGGCCCTCGGCGGTGGTGTCGTCGTCGTCGGCCGTGCGCCGCAGCACCGAGCGCCGCTCCTCGATCCGCACGATCCGGGCCAGGCTGCCCGCGTCGCCGGTCACGTCGCCGACCAGGCCCACCTCGTCGCCCACCACGACGGACTTGCGGCCCAGCTCACGCGCCCGCATGCAGGTGACCTCGAAGACCTTCTTGCCCTCGTGCACCACGCAGGTGTAGCGGCCCCGGTCGACGGCGACCACGAACCCGGTCACCGCGTCGTCGTGCTTGGGCCGGGTGCGGGTGCGGGGACGCGAACGCGACGACTTGGTGGCCCGCACCTTCACGTCGTCCTCGTCGTACTCCCGCTTCTTCTTCACGGCTGGCCTCTCATCGTCCGGCGACCACCGCGCTCCATAGTGCCGGGAATTCGGGCAGGGTCTTGGAGGTACACGCCACGTCGGTGAGCGCGACCCCGGGCACCCGCAGCCCGATGACGGCGGCGGCGTGCGCCATCCGGTGGTCGTCGTAGGTCTCGAAGACCGTGCCGGTCAGCGGGCCGGGTGTGATGGCCAGCCCGTCCGAGGTCTCGGTGACCCGGGCGCCGAGCGCGGTCAGCTCGCGGGCCAGCGCGGCCAGCCGGTCGGTCTCGTGGGTGCGGATGTGCCCGACGCCGCGCAGCGTCGACGGGCCGTCGGCGAGCGCGGCCAGCGCGGCGACGACCGGGGTCAGCTCGCCCACGTCGGACAGGTCGGCGTCGATGCCGCTGATGGCGCCCGTGCCGGTGACGGTGAGGCCGCGCTCGGACAGGGTGACCGTGCCGCCCAGCGCGCCGAGCAGCTGCCGGACCTTGTCCACCGGTTGCACGCTGCTGCGCGGCCAGCCGGCCAGGGTGACGCTGCCGCCGGTGACCAGCGCCGCGCCGAAGAACGGGGCCGCGCCGGACAGGTCCGGCTCGATCTGCCAGGCCCGCCCGGACAGCCGGCCGGGCGCCACGTGCCAGACGTCGCGGACCGAGTCGTCGACCGCCGCGCCCGCGGCGCGCAGCATCTGCACCGTCATGCGCAGGTGCGGCGCGCTCGGCACCGGATTGTCGCCGACGTGGCGGACCGTGATGCCCTCGTCGAAGTCGGCCGCCGCCAGCAGCAGGCCGGAGATCAGCTGGCTGGACAGCGAGGCGTCCACGGCGACCTCGCCGCCGCGCAGCCCGCCCTTGCCGTGCACGGTCAGCGGCAGGCCGTCGATGCTCGACGCGTCGATCGTCGCGCCCAGCGCGCGCAACGCCTTGAGCAGCGGCCCGAGCGGGCGCTGCCGGGCCCGGGGGTCGCCGTCGAAGGTGACCGACCCGTTGGCCAGCGTGGCCACCGGCGGCAGGAAGCGCATCACCGTGCCGGCCAGGCCGACGGCGACGTGGGCGGGCCCGACCAGCGGCCGGGGCCGGATCTCCCAGCGCTCGTCGTCGGAGGTGGACACGTGCGCGCCCAGCGCGCGCAGCCCGGCCGCCATCAGCTCGGTGTCGCGGGCGCGCAGCGGGGCCAGCAGCGTCGACGGCCCCATGCCGAGCGCGGACAGCACGAGGGCCCGGGCGGTGATGGACTTCGAACCCGGCAGGCGCACGACAGCGTCGGTCGCATCGACCGCGGTCGGTGCGGTCCACGGCACGAGTGCTCTGCTCACACCTGCTCCTCGCTGCGCTCGTCGGCGGCGGGTCGGCCGCACCCGGTTGCTCGATGCGTTCGGTTACGCCTCACAGTCTGCCTGATGACCGCCGGTGAGCAATCCTCGGTGGTGCGCCGTCCCAGGCGGAACGCCGGGCCGAGCCACCAGCGCGAGCTGGCGTAGGGTGGGCGCCATGTGTGGGCGGTACGCGACGACACGTACGGCGGCGGATCTGACTCAGCTCTTCGCGGCCGAGGACGAGACCGCCGAGTCGCTGGCTCCCGACTACAACCTCGCGCCCACCGACCCGGCCCCGATCGTGCGCGTCTGCGCGACGCGGGAGGCCCGGGTGCTGAGCCTGGCGCGGTGGGGCCTGGTGCCGCCGTGGGCCGACGATCCGCGCACCGGGCTGAAGCTGATCAACGCGCGGGCCGAGACGCTGGCCACCTCGCGGGTGTTCGCGCCGTCGTTCGCGGGCAGGCGCTGCATCGTGCCGGCCGACGGCTGGTACGAGTGGGTGCGCACCGAGAACGGCAAGCAGGCCTATTACATGACCGACCCGGTGGCCGGGCGCGGGCTCGCCTTCGCCGGCCTGTGGACGGCCTCGAAGTTCGGCCTGAGCTGCACCATCATCACCACGGCGGCGCAGGGCGAGCTGGCCCGGGTGCACGACCGCATGCCGCTGCTGCTGGAGCCGGAGCTGTGGGAGGCGTGGCTGACCGCTCCGGCCGATCCGGAGCTGCTCGCGCCACCGGGCCCCGGGTACCTGTCCGGTCTGGAGATCCGTCCGGTGGGCGCGGCCGTCGGCAACGTACGCAATGATGGTCCTGAATTGACGAGGCGGCTCGCCGAGCCGGACGCACAGATCAGTCTGTTCTGATTTTGCGCTGGATCGTGACAGTTTGCGTCACCAGTTTGCGGGTAAACACTTGCCCGTTCCTTCTACCGTGCGGTAAGACACAGCGTCGGTGGTAAGCGGCAGTGCCGTGCGTCACCGTCTGTCTGAGCCGGATCCTCCCGCCGGGGCGGGGGGACCGACCCACGGGGGAGGTGGGTGGATGACCCGCGCGCGTATTCCACGCCCGCACGAAGTCGCCGCTGCTCGCAGGGACCCGCGTTTGGTGCGGGCCGTGCGGGAGCGGCATGACAACGCCTGGCGCACCAGAGGTGCCTGCCAGGCCGTCGACCCGGAGACGTTCTTTCCGGCGCCGCTGGAGCCGGCCGACACGGCCGTCCAGCTGTGCGGAAGATGCCCGGTGTCGGGGGCCTGTCTGGCCTGGGCGCTCAGTGTCGGCGACTGCCACGGCGTCTGGGGTGGCACGACGGCCCGCGAGCGGCGGGCCATGCTCGTCGCCTGGCGTACCGAGGAACAGCAGGAGGAACTGCCGTACACGGCGTACGGGCCCCAGCCGGACCTGGTGGTCTCGGCCGGGCAGCTCACGCCGCCGCAGCGGGCGGCCGGGGTGACGCGGCAGCTGCCGCGGATCCCCACGCAGTCCCGGGCCGAGCTCGCCCTGTGCACCTTGGGCGAGGCGGAACGCGACACCGCGCTGCAAACCGTGCCCCTGCTCACCAGAGAGCACGCGCACGCCGCATGATCGCGGTATGCAAGGTCAGGAAGAAACGGTCGACACCGGGCGCGGCCCGGCAGGAGTGACCGTCACGATGCCCGGCGGTGCGACCGGGGCAGGCAAAGTCGCCGCCCCGATCGCGCTGCTGGTGCTCGGTCACGGGGCGGGTGGCAGCGTCGACGCGCCCGACCTGGTCGCCGTGCACGACGCCGCGGTTGCCGCCGGAGTGGCGGTGGCCCTGGTCACCCAGCCCTACCGAGTCGCCGGCCGGCGCGCGCCCGCGCCCGCGGCGCACCTCGACGAGGCATGGCGGACGGTCGTGGCCGTGCTGGTCGAACGCCTGCCCGGGCTGCCGCTGATCGTGGGCGGCAGGTCCAGCGGGGCGCGGGTCGCCTGCCGCACCGCCGTCGCGGTCGGCGCGGCCGGCATCGTGGCACTGGCGTTCCCGCTGCACCCGCCGGGCAAGCCGGCGCGCAGCCGGGCCGAGGAGCTGATCACCGGGCTGCCCACGCTCGTCGTCAACGGCTCCAGTGATCCGTTCGGGGTGCCCGATGCCGCACCGGGGGTCGAGATCGTTGTCCTCCAGGGGGAGCGACACGACCTGCGCAAAGCGCCGGACACCGTCGGCCGGGCCGTGGTCACGTGGCTGCGCGCCCGCGGCTGGGCGGGTGGCGGCGACCGGGCGTGACGGTCGCCACTGCCCGGCAGGTCCCGCGGAATGCGACAGCCGTCGCGCGGCGTTACAGACCGCGGGTAGGCCGGAAGTGTCCGGCCCCGGCGAGAGGTGAGTCCATGGTGCGGACGGGAACGCGCTGCCTGACGCGGTCGGGCGACGATCCGGTGCTGAAGACCGTGGAGCGGCTGCTGTCGGCTCCGGCGTGGCCGGCGGCGCTGGACGGCGACGCGGCATCGGGGATTACCGCGGTGCCCGCCCCGCGGGTGCACCTGGCATCGGTAGAGTCAGCCTCAGCGCTGCGGTCCGCTGTCAAGGAGCCGCGGCAAGAGCGTACTCCGAGGGTGGTCTCGCGGTTGACCAGCACCGACAGCGTCGAAGAGCGTCGTTCCCGGTTCGAACGGGACGCGATGCCCTTCCTCGACCAGCTCTACGCGGCCGCCCTGCGGATGACGCGTAACCCGGCTGACGCCGAGGACCTGCTGCAGGAGACCTTCCTGAAGGCATATGCCGCCTTCCACCAGTTCGAGGACGGCACGAACCTCAAGGCCTGGCTCTACCGCATCCTCACGAACACCTTCATCAACTCGTACCGCAAGAGGCAACGTCAGCCCATCCAGGCGCCGACGGACGAGATCACCGACTGGCAGCTGGCCGAGGCGGAGTCGCACACCTCCTCGGGGCTGCGCTCGGCCGAGACCGAAGCGCTGGACCGGCTGCCCGACAGCGACGTCAAGGACGCGCTGCAGACGTTGCCGGAGGAGTTCCGGTTGGCGGTCTACCTCGCCGACGTGGAAGGCTTCTCCTACAAGGAGATCGCGGACATCATGAACACGCCCATCGGCACCGTGATGTCCAGGCTGCACCGCGGCCGGCGCAACCTGCGCAAGCTCCTGGAGGGCTATGCGGCGGAGCGCGGGTTCTCGGGCACGACCAGCGCTCGGGAGGCGTCATGACGACGGAACACGAGGACGGCGACTGCCGCGAGGTGCTCACCGAGGTATACCTCTACCTCGACCTCGAATGCTCCGACGACCGCCGTTCGCTGATCAAGCAGCATCTCGACGAGTGCTCGCCGTGCCTGCGCGAGTTCGGCATCGAGCAGGAGGTCAAGGCGCTGGTGAACCGGTGCTGCGGGCAGGAGCAGGCGCCCGCGGAGCTGAAGGACCGGCTCCGGGCCAAGCTCTCCGAGCTGGTGGTCGAGGTCGAGGCCACCCGCGAGATGGGCTGACCGCACAATCTCATGATCGAGGCTCCGCCGACGGCGGAGCCTCGATGCGTCTTCAGCGCAGGCGGAAGACCTCACCGCGCGGGGTGAACGGCAGCCGCCCCCGCTCGGGCATCAGGTACGCGTGCTCGCGGCGTACCCGCAGCACGTCGCAGTCGCCGTCGGTGATGATCAGGATCGGTCCGTCGGCGGGGAAGTCCTCGGCCCGTTCCAGCAGCCGGATGCCAGGCTGCAGCTCGGTGCCGCCGCGACCGCGCACCTTCACCCGGCCCGCGATGTCCTCGACCGCCAGGTAGCCCGCGTCGTAGGCGGCCGCGTCGCAGCACACCACCCGGGCCGCGGGCACGTCGCGGGCCAGCGCGTACGCCGCGATCGCGCCCAGCGCCCGGCCCATCAGCTCGGCGCTCATCGAACCCGAGGTGTCCAGCACGACGCCGAAGGTGCGCTGCCGCTCGACCAGCTCGGGCCGGGCCCGGCCGGGCCGCGGGATGTCCGGCGTGGCCGCCTGGCGGCGCGAGGCGCGGGCGTACGAGCGGGTCGGCTCCAGCGGTGTGAAGTAGCGGTCGAACCACTGCGCCAGCTGCACGTCCCAGGGCGGCGGCGGGTGGTCCAGCACCCGGATCTCGGCGACCAGCCCGGCCGGCAGCAGACCGCGACCCGCCTGCTCGTGGTGGGCGAGCCCGCCGATCAGCGCGCGGCGGCAGAAGTCGTCGACGTCGCCCGCACGCCGGGCCTCCCCTGAGCCGGGCGCCGGGCGGTCGAGCATGTCGCCGAGCCCGCGCCCGCGCAGCGTGGCCAGCTTGCGGTAACGGCGCAGGTTGCCGGTGATGAGGTCGTACACCTCCTCGCTGGAGCGGCCCTTGAGTGCCGGGTCGTGGAGCACGTCCTCGGGCAGCTCGCCGACGCCCAGCTCCACCAGCCAGCCGTTGATCACGTAGTCGGTGGCGATGTTCCACAGGTACGGGTCGCGCGGGCCGACCCGCTGCCCGTGGCGCAGCGCCGCGTGCAGCATCTCGTGCGCGAGCACGAAGCGGCGCTCCAGCGCCGACATCCGCCGCAGCGGGTTCACGTAGATCTCGCCGGCCGCCGCGTCGACCGCGGCGACGGAGATCTGCCAGGCGCGGGCGAGCTCGGCGTCGGCGACGATCCGGAACCCCGCGGCCAGCGCGCCGAGCAGCGGGTACGACGAGACGAACCAGCGCCGCGCCTGCTCCCACGGGTGGTCGGGGCCGAGCTCGCCGTCGGTGCGCGGACGGTGCTGCCCGGCTTCCTCGACCGCCTCGGTGGCGGCGGCGGCCAGCCCGACGGCGAACAGCTCCGGCCAGGTCGGCGGCGGCGTCGCGGCGGCGGCCTGCCGCGCCCAGCGCCCGGTCTCGGGCTCCGGCGTGAAGTCCAGGTCCTGGTCGGAGGACGTGCCGCCGCAGCCCAGCGCGGCGTACTCGGCGGGCACGCCGGTGTCGCGCCACAGGGCCGCCAGCCGCTCCTCGTCGGCGCCGGGCAGGTCGGCGGGGACCGGGAACGGCGGCGTGCCGATCCGCAGCTGCTGCTGGAACCGCGTCACCGCCAGGCACGCCGCCGCCTGCGCGGCGTGGTCGGCGGTCCGGCCCGGCTCCAGGTGCCCGAAGCCGAGGTGCAGCGTGCAGTGGGCGAGCACCCACATCCACTCGGCCGGTTCGGCGGGGGCATTGCGGTTGACGGTGATCAGGCCGTCCGGGCGCACCCGCGCCCAGCCGCGGGCCCGGCCCAGCTCGGCGTCCTCGTCCCAGGTGGAGCGCAGCACCCGGCCGGTGTGCGAGGAGTCGTCCATGGTGCGGAACATGCGCTGCGCGAAGACCGCGCGAGCGGCGCTGTGGAAGGCCTCCAGTCGCGGATCCTTGCGCGGCTCGCCCCGGCGGCGGCTCACGTGCGGGCCGCGACCAGGCGCGGCAGGTCGCGGGTCACCTCCACCAGGAACCAGGCGGGCAGCACCGGGCGGCCCTCGGCGTCGGCGGCGACCACGAGCTGCGCGCACTCCAGCGAGAGCTCGGCCAGCTCGACCAGCAGGCCCTTGGCCCGCATCGCGAAGTCGCGCACGGCCCGGCTCGCGTGCTCGCGGCTGTCCGGCAGGTCGTGGACCAGCCGGGCCCGGAACGCTTCGGCGAAGAAGAACAGCAGGTCGCGGTCGGTGACGGCGCGCGGCCAGGAAGCGTCGCCGCGAATGATCGCGTCCAGCCCGTAGCGGTGGCGCACCGTCTTGACGTACGCGCAGAAGCCCGACGCGTGCGCCGGGGTCAGCGTGCCGCCCGCGAGCAGGCGCAGCGTGTCCTCGACGATGTCGTCGCCGTAGGAGCGCAGCGCGTCGGACAGCATGTGCCAGGCGCGCGGCGTGGAGAACGGCTCCTCGGTCTTGGGCGGCTGCACCCACAGCTGGTCGGGCCGCTGGGTGAGGTAGTCGAGCACCCACGGGTGGATGCCGGCGCCCGCCGCCCAGTCCAGCCAGTCCACCGCCGACGCCCGCAGGTGCAGGTGCAGCAGACGGTTGACCAGGGCGGACGCCATCGGGCGGGCGAGCGCGTTGTCGGTGGCGCGGTTGCCTGCGCCGATCACGATGGAGCCCTCGGGCAGCTCGTACTCGCCGATGCGGCGGTCGAGGATGAGCGAGTAGAACGCCTTCTGCACGTCGGGGCTGGAGGCGTTGAGCTCGTCGAGGAAGAGGCAGTACGGCTCGGCGCGGGCGATGGACTCCGGCGGCGCGAAGCGGCTGCGGCCGTCGCGCAGCTCGGGGACGCCGATCAGGTCCTCGGCGGCGAGCTGGGTGCCGACGAGGGTGACGCAGGGCAGGCCCAGCGAGTCGGCGAAGGCGCGGACCAGGGAGCTCTTGCCGATGCCCGGCGCGCCCCAGACGAAGACAGGCCGGACCACCGCGACATGCAGGAGCAGGTCGGGCAGCTGGGCCGGGGTGAGCGTGAGCGCGGAGTGCACGGCGGGAAATGATCCGCCCCGGCGTGCACTCCGGCAACGTGATTAGGCGTTGGGTCGCTTGCCGTGGTTGGCCTTCGAGCCCTTACGAGCCTTCTTCTTACGGGCCTTCTTACCCATGGTGAACACCCCTTCCGTCTTCGGCGGTTCGCAGCCTCAGATCCTATGCGCAGGTTGAACGGCGCTGTCCAGGCGCTCCGTGATTGGATACGGAACGTCCTGCTTGCGATCCAAGAAAGGGGCCCGGCGATGGCCGAGGAGATCAAGGCCGAGATGGTGGCCAACGTGTGGAAGGTCGTGGCGGCGGCGGGAGACGAGGTGTCCGAGGGCGACACCCTGGTCATCCTCGAATCGATGAAGATGGAGATCCCGGTCATCGCGGAAGCCGACGGCGTGGTCTCCAAGATCGCCGTGAACGAGGGTGACGTCGTCCAGGAGGGCGACCTCATCGCCGTCATCGAGTAGTAGCCTCACCGGGCATGACCGAGATCCACGTCCGTCCGGCCACGCCGGCCGACCACGACGCGATCGGTGCGCTGTCCGTCGCCGCCTACCGTGGCGACGGGCAGACCCGCGAAGACCACCCCTACGAGCCGCACCTGCGTGACGTGGCCGCCCGCGCGGCCGTCGCCGAGGTGCTGGCCGCCGTCGACGAGGCGACCGGGGCGGTGCTGGGCTCGGTCACCTTCGTGCTGCCGGGCAGCCCGCTGGCCGAGCTGGCCACCGAGGGCGAGGCGGAGTTCCGCATGCTCGCCGTGTCGCCGCAGGCGCAGGGCCGGGGCGTGGGGGAGGCGCTGGCCGGCGCCTGCCTGGGCCGGGCCGCCGAGCTGGGCTGCCGCAGCGTCGTCATCTGCGTACGCGACTTCGCCGCCGACGCGCGCCGCCTGTACGCCCGGATGGGTTTCACCCGCGCACCCGAGCTGGACTGGTCGCCGCTGCCCGGCGTCACCCTGCTCGGCCTGCGCTACCCGCTGTCCTAACGGAGCAGGTCGAAGGCGACCTCCATGGCCGCCTCACGCAGGTCCTCGTCGCTGATGTCGGCGTCGCGGAGCAGGAACCAGCTGGTGTTGATGGCGAGCACGGCCATGCCCGCGCGCAGTTTCGCGGTCGGCGTCGACTCGGGCTCGACCAGCAGGCCGATGAGGTCCATCATCGCCTGGCGCATCTTCGCGCCGGCCGGCGCGTTCTTGAAGGCCGGCTGGTTCTGGTGGAAGAACTGCATCACCTTCTTGTACCGGCCGGTGTACAGCTCGTCGGCGTAGCGCTGCAGCAACTCGCGCCGGAACTCCGGCGAGCGGGTGTCCGGCTGCGTGCGGGCCCACTCCACGATCCGGTTGAGCTTGGCGAGCTGATCGGCGCTGAAGCTGTCGACGATCTCCTCTTTGCTCTTGAAGTGGTAGTAGAGCGCGGCCTTGGTGACGCCCAGGCTCTCGGCGATCTCGCGCAGCGAGGTGGCGTCGTAGCCCTGCTCGGTGAACAGGTCGAGGGCGACGGTCTGGATGCGGGCACGGGTGTCGGGCCGGGGCTCGGCACTGCTGGCTGCGGGCTCGTTCATCACTGCTCCGTGTTACGTCGACCACACCGTCATCCGGACGCGCGAACTAACTTGACGGCCGGCAAGTAGGGAACTTACCGTACGGCTAGTAAATATTCTAGCCGGGCGGCAGGTAAGCGTACCGGTGAACGAGTGGAGCCCCCGTGACCACAGTCCAGGACCGGACGTCCTCCCCTGAAATCCCCAAGCCGAATCTCCGGGTAGTGCTGCCCGGTCTGATGCTGGCCATCCTGCTCGCGATGCTCGACAACATGATCGTGGGCACGGCCATGCCCCGCATCGTCGGCGAGCTGGGCGGCCTCGACAAGCTTTCGTGGGTGGTCACAGCCTATGTGCTGGGCACCACGATCTCGACCCCCATCTGGGGCAAGCTGGGCGACCTCTACGGCCGCAAGACCATCTTCCTGGTCTCGATCGTCATCTTCCTCCTCGGCTCGGCGCTGTCCGGCGCGGCCGGCGAGATCATGCCCGAGTCGGGCATGAACCAGCTCATCGCCTTCCGCGCCCTGCAGGGACTGGGCGGCGGCGGTCTGATGGTGGGCGCGATGGCGATCATCGGTGACCTGGTCTCCCCGCGCGAGCGCGGCAAGTACCAGGGCATGATGGCCGCGATCATGGGTGTCGCGATGATCGGCGGCCCGCTCATCGGCGGCGTCATCACCGACCACTTCGACTGGCGCTGGGCCTTCTACGTGAACCTGCCGATCGGCGGCATCGCGCTGTTCGTCCTGGCCACCACGCTGCACCTGCCGAAGTACCGCACCGAGCACCGCATCGACTGGCTGGGCGCGGCGCTGCTGAGCGTCGGCGTCACCGCGCTCGTGCTGATCACGACCTGGGGCGGCAACAAGTACGCCTGGGGCTCGAAGGAGATCATCGGCATGGCCGTCCTGGGCGTGGTCATGGTCGGCCTCTTCCTGTGGACGCAGACCCGGGTCGCCGAGCCGATCCTGCCGCTGGGCATCTTCCGCAACCGCAACTTCAGCCTGGTCTCGGTCATCGGCTTCATGGTCGGCTTCGCGATGTTCGGCGCGATCTCCTTCCTGCCGCTCTACATCCAGACCGTGCAGGGCGCGTCGGCCACCAACAGCGGCCTGCTGCTGCTGCCGATGATGCTGGGCATGATGGTCACCTCGATCGTGGCCGGCCGCACCATCACCAAGACCGGCAAGTACCGGATGTTCCCGATCCTGGGCGGCATCACGCTGGCGGTGTCGATGCTGCTGCTGACCCGCCTCGACGTCGACACCTCCATCACGGAGTCCTCGATCTACATGGTCGTGCTCGGCGTCGGCATGGGCTTCCTGATGCAGACCACCATGCTGATCGCGCAGAACAGCGTGGACCAGAAGGACCTGGGCGTCTCCAGCTCGACCGCGACGTTCGTGCGCTCCATCGGCGGTTCGTTCGGTGTCTCGATCTTCGGTGCCGTCTTCGTCAACCGGCTCAAGGACGACCTGGCCGGCGCGATGCCCGCCGGTGCGCCGGCCGGCGGCATGAAGCTCGACGTGGGCGGGCTGCAGCCGGACAAGCTGGAGCTGCTGCCCCCGCCGATCAAGGAGGCGGTGCTGCACGGCATCGCCTACGCCACCTCGGGCCTGTTCTGGTGGGCGCTCGGCTTCGCGATCCTGGTCCCGGTCGCGGCCTGGTTCATCAAGGAGGTGCCGCTGCGCGGCTCCGAGGCGATGACCGACGCCGAGGGCAACGAGGTGCCCCGCCCGCTGGTGGCCGTCGACTGATCGGCGCACACGTTCGTGGCGAGGCCCCGTCCCGGCTGTATCCGCAGCCGGGACGGGGCCTCCCGCGTTCAGCCGCGGCCGAGCAGGCGGTCCAGCCAGGAGCGCCGGGGACGGGGCAGGGGCGCCGCCGGGCCGGGCGCGTACGTCGCGGACGCCGGCCACTGGCCCTGGGCAAGTTCCCGGGCGAGCGTGCGCACCGCGGCGGGCATGCCCGGAGTGAGGAAGGCGAGCTGGGCCACCGACGCCCCGATGGTGATCGCGCGGGTGCGCCCGGCGTCGAGCAGCGCCCGTAGCCTGGCCGCGACCAGCTCGGCCACGTCGGTCCGGCAGGACGGGTCCACCCAGGCGGCGGTGACCAGCGCGTAGAGGGCGGCCTCGGTGGTCCAGTCCTCGGCGCCGAAGGCGATCTCCACCAGCAGCCGCCGCCGGGTCGAGGTCGCCCACGGTTCGCCGGTGCGGTGGTGCAGCAGGCCGAGGCAGGCCCACACCTGCAGCTGCCGCTCCGGCACGGACACCCGGTCCGGATCCGTCTCGACCGCCGGGGTCGGCGGATGCACCAGCGCCGCCAGCAGCTCGTCGACCGGCACGCCGGACAGCCGCACCGCCATGTCGTACGCCATCGGCGGTGGCGCCCAGCCCAGCGGCAGCATGGCGGCGATCTCCCGGGCGGCGGGCGGGGTCGGCGGCTCCAGTGCGGGCGAGGGCCGGGTGCCGTCGAAGTCCCACAGCCGTATCCCCGGTCGCAGCGCCACCCGCGGGTCCGGCAGGCCGGGATCGCCCGCCGCGACGGCCACGCCCGGCCAGGCCCGCCGCAGCAGGGCGAGCGCGCTGGGCGACTCCATCCTGGACAGGCCCATCTCGCCGGGGTGTGCCCGCTGCTCGTCGGTGGTCGTGCGGAGCACCTTGACGCACGCCTCGACGGCCGCGGGCACGTAGCCCAGCCAGGGCAGCCCGTCGCAGCAGTGCTGCAGGTCGTGGTGCTCGTGGCTGGCGTCGGTGGTGGCGCGCATGAAGTCGGCCAGCGCGACCAGGTGGTCCGGGTCGCCGTCGGACTGGAAGCGCAGCCGGTGCGCGGTGTGCACGGCGCAGTCGTACGACGGGTCCTTGACCAGTGCCTGCTCGATCAGGTCGAGCGCCTCCGCGGTGTGGCCGAGCTCGGTGAGCCACAGCGCGAGATCCGAGGTGACCGACAGGTCGTCGGGGTCGTGCCGCTGCGCCGCGCGCATCGCCCGCACCGCGGCGGCCAGCTGGCCGTCGGCGCGCAGCGCGTTGCCCCACCACATCTCGGTCAGCTTGGTCGACTCCAGTTCGACCCCGCGCTGTGCCCAGCGCAGCGCCAGCGGCACCTCGCGCAGCCGCCGCGCCACCCCGGAGGCCGCCCCGTGCAGCAGCGCGTCCTGCGGATACGCGGCCAGCGCCCGCTCGGCCAGGGCCAGGTACGGCCGGGTGGCGGCGGCGATGGGCGCGGGGGCCGGATCGGGCAGCGCGCCCAGCACCGCGAGCAGCACCCGCACCAGGCGGTCGGCGGGGACGAGCCGCGGGTCCAGGGCCTGCACCCAGCTGACGTCGGCCCACGGCCGTCCCGGGTTGTGCACGGTCGCCTGCGCCAGCAGGCTGAGCGCGTCGGCATACCCGCCGTGCCGGGCCAGCACGTGCGCGAACGCGACGACCCGGCCCACCGGCGCGCGCTCGCCGGGGCGGAACAGGGTCAGCCCGCCGTCGTCGGAGCGCGCCGCCAGCTTCGCCAGCAGTTCGTGCGCCTCGGGCAGGCCGGGCTCGTGGGCCAGCGCCACGGACAGGTGGCTCACCGCGTGGTCCAGGTCGTGCTCGTCGAGCGCGAGGCCGGCCAGGGCGAGCTCGCCCAGCGCCTCCTGATGCGGGTCGTTGACGCCGTCGGCCACGTGATCTCCTCGGTCCGCGGAACACGTGGGGGTCCCCCAGGCGCCACCGTGGGCGGCGCCGATACGGGCCGTGTTCCCGGACAGGCTAGAGCCGGTCGGGCGAGTTGTGTGCCCCTGCTCATTAGTGCGCACTGTGTTGCCGCAGTGGGCATGAACGTGCAAGACTGCGCACCGAACGCGCGATTTCGCGCAGCACTCCAGGGCGAAGTGGTAGGAGAAAGAGATGGCCCAGCGTGGCACCGGAATGGCAGCCGACATCGCCGAGCAGCCGGAGGTGTACGCGACGCTGCTGGAGCCCGCGCACGCCGGCGCCATCGCGCAGGTGGCGAAGGTGATCGCGGAGCGCCGCCCGCAGCACGTCGTGTTCACCGCGCGCGGCACCTCCGACCACGCCGCCCTCTACGCGGCCTACCTCACCGAGATCCGCCTCGGCCTGCCCGCCGGGCTGGCGTCGCCGAGCGCCATCACCGTCTTCGGCGCCCGCCCCGACCTGTCGCACGCCCTGGTCATCGGCGTCTCGCAGAGCGGCGGCTCGCCCGACCTGGCCGAGGTGCTGCGGGTCGCCCGGGAGTCCGGCGCGCTCACCCTCGCCGTCACCAACAACCCCGAGTCGGTGCTGGCGCAGACCGCGGAGCTGTCCGTGGACGTCGCCGCCGGGCACGAGCGCGCGGTCGCGGCCACCAAGACCTACACCGCGGAGCTGATGGCGCTGCTGATGCTGATCGAGGGCGTACGCGCCGGCGACGGCGTGCTGCCCGCCGACGAGCACGCGGCGCTGGCCAAGCTGCCCGAGCTGGCCACCCGCACGCTGGCCGACACCACCGCGTCCGAGCTGGCCGCGCGCTACCGGTTCGCGGCGCGCATGGTCACCACCGGCCGGGGCTACGCCTACCCGTCGGCCCGCGAGGCCGCGCTCAAGCTGATGGAGACCTCGTACCTGCCCGCGCTGGCGTTCTCCGGCGCGGACCTGCTGCACGGCCCGCTCGCGATGACCGACCCGGACGTGCCGGTGCTGGCCATGGTGGGCGCCGGTCTCGGCGGGCAGGCCATGCGCGAGGTGCTGGCGCGCCTCGACGAGCGCCGCGCCGACGTCGTCGCGGTCGGCCCGGAGGCGGTGCCCGGCGCGAAGGCGCTGCTGAACGTGCCCGCCGTGGACGAGCGCTACGCCCCGCTCCTGGAGATCCTCCCGCTGCAGCAGCTCGCGCTGTCGCTGGCGCTGGCCCGCGGCGAGGACCCCGACGCCCCCCGCGGCCTGAAGAAGGTCACCGCCACGCTGTAGCACGCGCCGTGACAAGAAGGTCACCGCCACGTCGCAGTGCACGTCGTGAGAGGCTGACTGCGTGTCAACGCTGCGTGAACTCGTCGAGGAGCACACCTCGCTCGGCCCGGCCGACATCGACCACCTGCACCGGCTCGCCGGCGACTGGCAGATGATCTCCGATCTCTCCTTCGCCGACCTGCTGCTGTGGGTGCCGGTCGAGGGCGACCCGAGCGCCGGCCTGTCCTTCCTCTGCGTCGCGCAGGTGCGGCCGACCACCGCGCCGACGGCATACCAGGACGACCAGGTGGGGCGCATCTCCAGCGGTGCTGAGGTGGCCCACCTGGGCGTGGCGCGCGAGCAGGGCCGCATCTGGCGCGAGGGCGACCCCGTCTGGTACGGCGACACCCCCGCCCGGCACGAGGCCATCCCGGTGCGCCTGCGCGGCGAGGACGGCGAGGCCGGCGCGGTGATAGCCGTCGTCGGCCGCGACACCAACCTGTCCACCGCGCGCACCCCCAGCCAGCTGGAGCTGAACTACCTCACCACGGCCGACGACCTGGCCCAGATGATCGCCGACGGCACCTTCCCGTCGGTGCGCCACCCGGGCGAGACCACGTCCGCGCCGCGGGTCGGCGACGGCCTGATCCGGCTGGACGGCAGCGGCAAGGTCACCTACGCCTCGCCCAACGCGCAGTCCGCCATCCGGCGGCTCGGCTTCTCCGCGCACCTGGTGGGCGAGGACCTCGCCGCGCTGTTCAACCGGCTGGCGGAGGATCCGCTGGAGGGCTCCGAGGCCAGCAACCGCATCCTGGGCGCGCTGCGCGGGGACGCGCCGCCGCGCAAGGAGATCGAGGCGCGCACCGCCACCGTGCTCAGCCGGGCACTGCCGCTGATGCCGGCCGGGGTGCCCATCGGCGCGCTGGTGCTGGTCCGCGACATCACCGAGGTCAAGCGCCGGGACCGCGCGCTGATCACCAAGGACGCCACCATCCGGGAGATCCACCACCGGGTGAAGAACAACCTGCAGACCGTCGCGGCCCTGCTGCGCCTGCAGGCCCGCCGGGTCAACCACCCCGAGGCGCGGGCCGCGCTGGAGGAGTCGGTGCGCCGGGTCGCCTCCATCGCGCTGGTGCACGAGACCCTCGCGATGTCCGCCGACGAGGCGGTCGAGTTCGACGGCATCGTGGACCGGGTCGCCAACGCGGCCGCCGAGGTCGCCTCGCCGGAGTCGCCGGTGCGCACCCGCCGCGAGGGCACCTTCGGCGTGCTGCCCGCCGAGATCGCCACGCCGCTGGTCATGGTGCTCAACGAGCTGCTGCTCAACGCCGTCGAGCACGGCTTCGACTCGCTGGAGGGCAAGGTCGCCGACGGCGCCGAGGTGGTCGTGCACGTCAACCGCGCCAAGCGGGAGCTGCACGTGACCGTCGCCGACAACGGCCGGGGCCTGCCCGAGGACTTCGACCCCACCACGAACAAGCGGCTCGGTCTCCAGATCATCCGCACGCTGACCACCGGTGAGCTGCGCGGCACCATCGAACTGCGCAACCGGGCCGAGGGCGGCACGGAGGCCCTGCTGTTCGTGCCGCTGGCGAAGCGCGACAGGTAGTCCCGTTTTAACAAAGAGCGATCTGCGTCACCCTCCGGTCAGAATGTGGGACGTAGCGCGAACGGTGATTGGCACGGGACTGTCCGCCGTGAGAAAGTGACTGCATGACCGCCGCTGCGAACCGCCGCCTGATGGGGCCCGGGCTCACCGCCCGCCGCCACATCGATTTCGGCCGCGTGCGCAGCGCCATCTGTCCGGCTGGCTGACTGCGCCCGTCCGTTTTTTCGAAACCCGGGCGCGCATACGCGCCGGGAGCATTCATTCTCATGAATCCCCACCGCTGACCACGGTGCTGGCGCATAGGCGCGTCCTCGCTCACTGGACTACAGGAGGACGCTGCGATGGCAGCATCGGCGGCAAGCACGCCAGCCACCACCCCGGGCCGGGCCACGCGCAAACCGCGCGGTGAGGGTCAGTGGGCGCTCGGGCACCGCGAGCCCCTCAACCCGAACGAGCGCACGAAGAAGGACGACAACGGCCTGAACGTGCGCGCCCGGATCGAGAACATCTACGCCCACCGCGGCTTCGCCTCGATCGACCCCGCCGACCTGCGCGGCCGGATGCGCTGGTGGGGCCTCTACACCCAGCGCAAGCCCGGGATCGACGGCGGCCGCACCGCGGTGCTGGAGCCGCACGAGCTCGACGACGAGTACTTCATGCTTCGCATCCGCATCGACGGCGGCCAGCTCGACCTGGCCCAGCTGCGCGCGATCGCGAACGTGTCGGCCAAGTACGGCCGGGACACCGCGGACATCACCGACCGGCAGAACATCCAGCTGCACTGGGTGCGGGTCGAGGACGTGCCGGCGATCTGGCGCGAGATCGAGGCGGTCGGCCTGTCCACCACGGAGGCCTGCGGCGACACCCCGCGCGTGGTGCTCGGCAGCCCGGTCGCCGGGATCAGCGAGCACGAGGTCCTCGACGCGACCCCGGCCATCGACGAGATCGTCGAGAAGTACATCGGCGACCCGGCGCTGTCCAATCTGCCCCGCAAGTTCAAGTCGGTGGTGTCCTGGCTGGCCGACGTGCCGTACGAGGCCAACGACATCGCGTTCCTCGGGGTCGAGCACCCGGAGCACGGGCCCGGCTTCGACCTGTGGGTCGGCGGCGGCCTGTCCACCAACCCGATGCTGGCCCAGCGCCTGGGCGCGTGGGTGCCGCTGGCCGAGGTCGCCGAGGTGTACGCCGCCGTCGCGCGCCTGTTCCGCGACTACGGCTACCGCCGCCTGCGCAACCGGGCGCGCATCAAGTTCCTCGTCGCCGACTGGGGCGTGGCGAAGTTCCGGCAGATCCTGGAGGACGAGTTCCTCGGCCGCAAGCTGGTCGACGGTCCCGCGCCGGAGCTGCCCGAGCACCCCATCGACCACATCGGCGTGCACCGCCAGCGCGACGGGAAGTTCTACGTCGGCGCGGCGGCCGTCGCGGGCCGGGTCAGCGGCACGGTGCTGGCGCAGGTCGCCGACATCGCGCAGGCACACGGCTCGGGCCGGGTGCGGCTCACGCCGTACCAGAAGCTGCTGGTGCTCGACGTGGCCGAGGACCGGGTGGAGTCGCTGATCACCGCGCTGGACGGGATCGGGCTGCAGGCCCGGCCGTCGTCCTGGCGGCGCGACACGATGGCCTGCACCGGCATCGAGTACTGCAAGCTCGCCATCGTCGAGACCAAGGCGACCGCGGCGCGCACCATCGAGCACCTGGAGCGCACCATCGGCCGGATCGACGGCTCGATCTCGATCAACGTCAACGGCTGCCCGAACGCGTGCGCGCGGACCCAGGTCGCCGACATCGGGCTCAAGGGCCAGCTGGTCCCCGGCCCGGACGGCGAGATGGTCGAGGGCTTCCAGGTGCACCTGGGCGGCGGCCTGAGCATGGCGCAGGGCCAGAACCCGAACTTCGGCCGCAAGCTGCGCGGCCTCAAGACCACCGCCGCGGAGCTGCCGGAGTACGCCGAGCGCCTCGCCCGCCGCTACCTGGACGGCCGCAAGGACGCGACCGAGCCCTTCGCGGAATGGGTGCTCCGCGTGGACGAGGAGGAACTCCGGTGAGTTCTGACGGAAGTCAACGTGCGGTGCCGTACTACTGCCCGTTCTGCGGTGAGGAGGCCTTCCTCCGGCCGCACGCGGGTCCCGAGACCGAGGACGGAGAGCCCGCCAGCACACACGGGCAGTGGGAGTGCCGAGCATGCCGCAGGGTTTTCGCGCTGAAGATGATCGGACTGCTGGGGAGGGTGACGCAATGACCGTCGACGTGCGACGTTCCACCGCCGAGCTGATGGAGCTGGCGAGCCGGGCCGGAGCCGAGCTGGAGGGCGCACCGGCCGAGGAGATCATCGGCTGGGCCGCCGAGACGTTCGGCCCCCGCTTCTGTGTCACCAGCTCCATGGCCGACGCGGTGCTGGCCCACGTGGCCGCGCGGGTGGTGCCCGGGGTGGAGGTCGTCTTCCTCGACACCGGCCTGCACTTCCCGGAGACGCTGCGGGTGCGCGACCAGGTCGCCCGCACCATCCCGGTGACCGTGGTGACGGTGCAGCCCGAGATCAGCGTCGCCGAGCAGGACGAGCGCTTCGGCCCGCGGCTCTACTCCCGCGACCCGGACTCGTGCTGCTACCTGCGCAAGGTGAAGCCGCTGGAGGACGCGCTGGCCGGGTACGACGCGTGGGCCGCCGGCCTGCGCCGCGACGAGTCGCCGACCCGCGCCAACACCCCCGTGGTCCACTTCGAGCAGGCCCGCGGCAAGGTGAAGGTCAACCCGCTGGCGGCCTGGACCCAGGCCGAGGTCGACCAGTACATCGCCCGCTACGACATCCCGGTCAACCAGCTGCTGAACCAGGGCTACGGATCGGTCGGCTGCTGGCCGTGCACCCGGCGCATCCAGCCCGGCGAGGACGCCCGCGCCGGCCGCTGGGCCATGTTCGACAAGACCGAGTGCGGTCTGCATGCGGCCTGATCCGTCGGCCCCCGGCAGCACGGCGGCGCCCGTGGTGCTGGTGGCGCACGGCTCTCGCGACCCGCGGGCACAGGCGGCGACCCGGGCCCTGGCCCGCGCGGTCGCCGCCGCCCGCCCCGGGCTGGACGTCCGGGTGGCGTTCCTGGAGCTGGCCGACCCGCGCCCGGCCGACGTGCTGGGCAGGCTGCGGGCGGCGGGCGAGCCCGCGCCCGTGGTGGTGCCGCTGCTGCTGACCCGGGCCTACCACGGTCGGGTGGACCTGCCGGCCCAGGTCGCCGGGTTCGACTGCGTCATCTCCGACACCCTGGGCGAGGTGTCCGAGCCGCTGCTGGCGGGTCTGATCCGCCGGCTGCACGAGTCGGTGACCGGCTACGACGCGGTGGTGCTCGCCGCGGCCGGCACCAGCGTGGCGTCGGGCCGGGCCATGGTCGACGAGGTCGCCGGGGCGCTCACGCTGCGGCTGGGCGTGCCGTGCGGGACGGCGTACGCCAGCGCGGCCGCACCCACCGGCGGCGAGGCCGTCGCGGCGCTCCGGGCCCGCGGGGCGCGCCGGGTGGCGGTGGCGTCGTACTTCCTCGCGCCCGGCCGGCTCTACGAAGCCGTGCTCGCCGACGCCCGTGCCGCGGGCGCGATCGGGGCGGCCGCCCCGCTGGGAGCGTCGAGGGAGCTCGTTCGGCTCGTGCTGCAACGCGTGGACGCCGTCGCGACGCAGCGCGCCCTGCTGGCCGTCTGAGCGGGTTTCCGCAGCTCTTCACGGCGCGTACACCTCGGCTCACAGACCGTTCAGAGCGCTGTCCGCGTCGGGTTCCGGACAACGTAAAAGCCCCGGAGCAGCGGCGCTCGGGGCTTTCTACGTTTTTCGGTGAGGCGTTGCGGTTTCGCGGGTGCTCAGAGCGAGTGTGCGCGGACCCGAAGGCCGCCGCGGCGCTTGACGGCGCGCCGCTCCTCTTCGCTCATCCCACCCCAGACACCCGCGTCCTGCCCGGTCTCCAGCGCCCACTTGAGGCACTCGGTGGAGACGGGGCACCGCCCGCACACCTTCTTGGCCTGCTCGACCTGAAGCAGTGCGGGGCCGGACGTCCCGATCGGGAAGAACAGCTCCGGGTCTTCGTCGCGGCAGACCGAATGGTGGCGCCAGTCCATGGCGGAAACACTCCTTGTGATGGCAGTGGAAATTGCTAACGCTTGGTTTGGTACGTTCGGGCTTCTCTGTATGCGAACGCGCGTGAAGCGATTTGGATGCGATCCACTTGGTTACGGACCGCTACCGAAATCAGCAGCGCGTGTAGGAGCAACAGGTTCAGCGCTCGGTACGCTTGTGAATGCTTTCACGAACTCCCGCGATGTCAAGGGGGGTGCCGGAAATTAGGACAGACGGGTGAGCAAGCTCACGACCGTTTTGTCCGGATCACCGGGCGTTACCCTGACCCCTGCCAACCGACAGTCAGTGATCAATGTAGTACGGGGCGTAATAGGCCGCCAGTATTTCCAGCGTGTGTCACGTGTGCCCATTGACACAGATCTGCGTCGCACTGCCTTTCGACAGCGACTCTTAGCAGATTACGCGCAGTGCCCCGGGCACAGCGGTGAATTTCACCTTTTCGCGTTCACCTAGGTAGTCGCCGTCGAGTTGGAACGCCTGCGGGGTGGCGCAACGGACGACGAACTCCGCCAGATCGTGGCGCACCATGATCTTCTTTCCGGTGACATCGCCCCGTTCGTCGGGGTCGTCCGGCTGGTGGGCCAACATCTGCGTGACCGTATGGAGGGTGCTCGGCAGGTGGAGGGCTTGCAGCGCAAGCACATCGAGCCCGCTGTCGAACGATGCGCGGGGGCTGGCGTGGATCGGCCGGTCCCCGAGATAGGTCCAGGGCGCGGTGTTCTGCACGATCACGTTCGCCAGGCCCTCGGCGGGCTCCGTGCCGCCCTCCTCCAGGGTGATGCCAGGCGCGCGCCGGCCCTCGACGAAGTACTGCCCGAGGGTGGAGCGCAGGTAGAGCCCGGGGGTGGACCGGCGGCCCTTGCGGCGTGCCTGCTCCACCCGGCGCACCACCGCGGCGTCGAGCCCGAGGCCGGCGCAGAAGGTGAAGTAGCGGTCGTCGGCCAGCCCCAGGCTGACCCGGCGGCTGGTGCCGCGGCGGAGCGCCTTGAGGATCACCGAGGTCGCGTCGACGGCGTACCGGGGCAGGCCCAGGGCACGCACGAAGACGTTGGTCGAGCCGCCGGGCACCACGGCCAGCGCCGGCGTCTGCGGACCCCGCTGCGCCGCCATCAGGCCGTTGACGACCTCGTTGACGGTCCCGTCGCCGCCCAGCGCGACGACCACGTCGACGCCCCCCGCGGCCGCGTCGCGGGCGAGGTCGAAGCCGTGGCCGCGGCGGCGGGTGAAGCCGATGGTCAGCTCCATCTCGCTGCGCAGGGCACCGGCCAGCACGTCCCGGGTCCGGGCGGACGTCGTGGTCGCCTTGGGGTTGACGACGAGCAGACCTCGCATGACCGGGAATGTACCGGGTGCGGTGACCTCGTGTTACGTCGCCCGTACGCGGCGAGACGGTGGCCACCGGCGGTTCGCTAGGGTGTCATTCATGTCCGCCGCCGAAACGAGCACCGCCGCCCGCCCGCCCGCCACCCTTTACGGCGCGGTGGCGCTGATGGGGCTGCAGGCGCTGGCGGTCGCCGTGCTGGGCGTGGTGCTGATCTACGCCGACCTGACCGCCGACGCCGCCGACGTCCGGCTGGCGCTCGGGGTGACGGTGTTCGCCCTGGCCATCGCGGGTGGCCTGGGTGGCCTCGCCCGCGCGCTGAGCCGTCGCCGGCCCGGCGCCCGCGGGCCGTCGCTCGCGCTGGAGCTGATGCTCTGCGCCCCCGCCTACTTCATGATCAACGGCGGCATGCCGCAGCTCGGCTGGACCGTCCTGCTCGGCGCGCTGGCCGTGATGGCCCTGATCCTGGCCCCCGCCACCACCCGCTGGCTCGGCTGGAACCCCCGCTGACCGACGCTCGAACCTCGAACCTCGCAAGATCACCCGACTTGCCTGGCAGTCGGGCGAATGCGTGTTCAAGATACGCACATGCGCCCGGCAAATCCGACGATCATGGAGCGGATGCGGCGGGAACGCGGGCGCGGACCGCGACGCGGCGCGCGGGTTCGGCGCGGGCGGGGGTGGGTCAGGCGGTGGGGAGTTCGGTGACCAGGCGGATGGTGGCGCGGCCGTCGGCCTGCTCGGCGTCGACGCGCGAGGTCAGGCCGCTGAGGACCTTCCAGGCGAACGCGGAGTTGTCCGGGAGTTTTCGCGTGCCGTTGACCGGCGCGGAGATCGCCACCGTCAGCTCGGTGTCGCCGATCTCGAAGCGGCAGTGCAGCTGCCCGCCGGGCGGGGCGATGACCAGCAGCATCGCGCAGGCCTCGTCCACGGCGATGCGCAGGTCCTCGATCTTGTCGCCGGCGAAGCGCAGCCGGGCGGCCAGCCCCGCGGTCGCCGTGCGCAGCACACCCAGCCAGCCGCCGTCGGCAGGCACGGTGACAGCGACGACGTTGTCGGTAAGCGCCGTCGCCGCCGGTTGCAGAATCTGACTCACCTGGCCCAACCCCCCGCGCGGAGCCTAGCTCATAGCCGGGCGGTTGTGCGCGCTCGTCGTCCCGGTGATGCCGGGTGGCCGTCCGGGCCACCCGGCATACGTCGGCGCTGACGTCCAGGCTCAGGCCTGCTTGGTCTCCCAGAAGATCTTGGAGATCTCCTCGATCTTGCCCAGCAGCTGCTCGGCCACCGCGGGGTCGGCCTGACCCTTGGTGCCGGCCGCGCCGGACAGCTTGGTGGCCTCGTTGAACAGCTGGTTCAGGTTCGGGTACTTCTCGAAGTGCGGCGCCTTGAAGTAGTCGGTCCACAGCACCCACAGGTGGTGCTTGACCAGCTCGGACCGCTGCTCCTTGATGATCAGAGCCCGGGTGCGGAACTCCGGGTCCGTGTTGGCCTGGTACTTCTCGCAGATGGCCTTGATCGACTCGGCCTCGATCCGGGCCTGGGCCGGGTCGTAGACGCCACACGGCAGGTCGCAGTGAGCACTGACCACCATGCGCGGCTTCAGGCTGCGTCCTTTCAAGAACTGCATCGGGATCCTCCATGAGGTACGTGGTCTGAACGGGACAATGATCCCCTTGCGACCCTACTCCGCCGGGGAGGCTCTGTTGCGCTGGCCGCTGTTTCCCGTACTCGTGCGCGGCCCGTCCATGGCGCCGACCCTGCGCCACGGCGACATGCTGCTGGTGCGCCGCGGCGGCCGGCCGGTGCGGCCGGGCGACGTGGTCGTCGCGCGCTTCCGGTCCCGACCCGACCTGCTGGTGGTCAAGCGGGTCCGGCGGGCGCAGGACGGCGGTTGGTGGCTGATCGGGGACAACGGCCTGGTGGTCGACGACTCCCGGGCGTACGGCGTGGCCGACGTGCTCGGCCGGGTGGTGTGCCGGTACTGGCCGCACCCGGGTCGGCTGAGCCGCCCCGCCGACGCGGGTGATGAATGACCGAAGATGAACCCGACACGGTCCCCACCAGGTGTGAAATGGTCCACGACCGGCAGCCCCGATCGTTGATCAAGTGCGGGCCCGGGTCTAGACTCCTGACCTCGGGAGAACCCCGTGACCTCGCCGCGCCGTGTCAACGCTGACCCGTCGTTGAACCGACCGGCTCGTGTGCGTTGTCATCGTGGGAGTCCAAAGTGGATCATCCAGCTTTCGAGCGGCACCGGGGCGGCAAGATGGCCGTCGTCAGTACGGTGCCCCTCAGTACCCGAGAAGACCTCTCCCTCGCCTACACACCCGGCGTCGCGCTGGTGTGCGAGGCGATCGCGGAGAACCCGGCCCTGATGGACGACTACACCTGGGTCGGGCACACCGTCGCGGTGGTGACCGACGGCTCGGCCGTGCTCGGCCTGGGCAACATCGGGCCGCGCGCGGCGATGCCGGTGATGGAGGGCAAGGCCGTCCTGTTCAAGCAGTTCGGCGGGGTGGACGCGGTGCCGGTGTGCCTGGACACCCAGGACACCGACGAGATCGTGTCGATCGTCAAGGCGCTCGCGCCCAGCTTCGGCGGGATCAACCTGGAGGACATCGCCGCGCCGCGCTGCTTCGAGATCGAGCGGCGGCTGGTCGAGGCGCTGGACATCCCGGTGTTCCACGACGACCAGCACGGCACGGCCGTGGTCGTGTTCGCGGCCCTGCGCAACGCGGCGACGCTGCTCGACCGCAAGCTGTGCGACCTGCGCGTGGTGGTCTCGGGGGCCGGTGCGGCCGGCGTCGCGGTCACGAAGATGCTGATCGCGGGCGGGGTCGAGGCGTCCGCGGTGATCGTGTGCGACTCGCGTGGCGCGATCCACGCGGGACGGGCCGACCTGGTGCCCGGTTCGGCGAAGGCCGAGCTGGCCGAGCGCACCAACGCGGGCGGCGTCAGCGGCGGCATCGAGGCGGCGCTGGACGGCGCGGACGTGCTGATCGGCGTCTCGGGCGGGCAGATTCCGGAGCGAGCGGTGGCCGGCATGGCGCCCGGGGCGATGATCTTCGCGCTGGCCAACCCGACGCCCGAGGTGCACCCGGACGTGGCCGGCCGCTACGCGGCGGTGGTGGCCACCGGGCGCAGCGACTTCCCGAACCAGATCAACAACGTGCTGGCCTTCCCGGGCATCTTCCGTGGCGCGCTCGAGGCCCGCGCGACCCGGATCACCGAGGGTATGAAGCTGGCCGCCGCGACCGCCATCGCCGACGTGGTCGCCGCGGAACTCTCCGCCGACGCCATCGTGCCCAGCGCGCTCGACCCGCGGGTGGCCCCCGCGGTGGCCGCCGCCGTGGCCGACGCCGCGCGCCGCGAGGGCGTGGTACGCGCCTGACCGGCCCTGCGGGGCCGTCGGGCCCCGCTCAGGCCGCCATCGCGGCCAGGCCGGGGCCCGACTCCCGCCCCGCCTGCCCGCGCTGCCTGCGGCCCGCTCGAACCGCTCCTGAACGGACCTTCAGGGCGGTCCGGCGCGGGGGCGGGTCGGCTGTTAGCGTCGGACCATGCGTGCCGTCTATGCCGACTCGATCAATCCGGACAATCCCCTGGCGGGACTCGTGGTGGGCGAGCGGCCCGAGCCGCAGGCCGCCGAGGGCTGGACCACCGTGCGGGTGATGGCCAGCGCGCTCAACCACCACGACCTGTGGTCGCTGCGCGGCGTGGGCCTGTCCGCCGAGCAGCTGCCGATGATCCTGGGCTGCGACGCCGCCGGGGTCGACGAGGACGGCAACGAGGTCGTCGTGCACGCGGTGGTCGGCGACCCGGCGGCCGGGGGCGGCGACGAGACGCTGGATCCGAAGCGCTCGCTGCTCTCCGAGCGCCACCAGGGCACCCTGGCCGACGTGGTGACCGTGCCGCGGCGCAACCTGGTGCCCAAGCCCGAGGGCATGACCTGGACGGACGCGGCGTGCCTGCCGACGGCCTGGCTGACGGCGTACCGCATGCTCACCACCCGCGGGCGGTTGCGCGACGGCGACAGCGTGCTGGTGCAGGGCGCGGGCGGCGGCGTGGCCACCGCGGCCGTGGTGCTGGCCCGGGCGCTCGGCGCGCGGGTCTACGCGACCAGCCGGGACGCCGCCAAGCGGGAGAGCGCCGCCGGGCTGGGCGCGACCGTGCTGGCTCCGGGCGAGCGGCTGCCCGAACGCGTCGACGTGGTCGTGGAGACCGTCGGCGAGGCCACCTTCGACCACTCCGTGAAGAGCACGAAGCCGGGCGGGCGCATCGTGGTGTCCGGTTCGACCTCCGGGCACCTCGCCACGGTCGACCTGCGCCGGATCTTCTTCCTGCAGCAGGAGGTCGTCGGCTCGACCATGGGCACCCGCGACGAGCTGGCGGCGCTGCTGGAGCTGATGGCGGCGCGGAAGATCGCGCCGGTGGTGGACACCGTCTTCGACTTCGCCGACGCGCGCGGGGCCTTCGAACGGCTGGCCGCGGGCGCGGGGTTCGGCAAGATCGTGCTCGACCACCAGGCCTGAGCAGGCTCACACCCGCGGGGTCGGCGCCGGCTCCGCGGTGGTCGCCGTCAGCCCGCCCCACGGGTCGCGGCAGACGTAGCTGAGATCCGCGTGGATCCAGCGAGCGTCGTTGTCGCGCAGGACCGGGCGGGCGCAGTGCAGGCAGGGCGAGACCCGGGGGTACGCCGTCCGGCCGCCTCCGCCCGCACCGTGCTCGGTTCGCTCGCCGCGCTGCCCGGCAGCGCCTGCCCGCGTGGTCGGCTCGTGCACGCATCCTCCTCGGACTCGCTCGTCGACGGCATCATTCATCGACATTGTCGATGATGCTCTGTCCGATCAGGATGTGCAAGCCTTGCTGCTCAGGCGGGTGGCCACTCGTGCGCCAGCACCGACCAGAACTCGCTGTCATACCGCTTGCCGCGGTACGGGTAGGACTCGCGCAGCACGCCCTCCCGGGTCATGCCCAGCCGGGCCGCGACGGCCAGGCTCCGTGCGTTGTCCGGCCGGGTCACCCACTGCACCCGGCTCAGGCCGCGCTCGCGGAACGCCCAGTCGAGCAGCGCCCGGCAGGCCCGGGTGATCAGCCCGCGGCCCTGGGCGGCCGGTTCCAGCCATACCCCGATCTCGCCGTTGCCCGCCTTGGCGTCGACGTCGAACAGCATCGTGCCGCCGACCAGCGTCCCGTCCAGCCAGATGCCGAGGATGCGGCCGGTGCCCGCGGCCTGCAGGTCGGCGTAGCGCTGCAGGGTGGCGCGGGCGGAGTCCAGATCGGTGGAGCGGCTCGCCCACGGGATCCACGGGTCGACGTCGGCCCGCGCGCGGTCCATGTGCGCCAGGAACTCCTCGGCCTGCCACGGCTCCAGCGGCCGCAGCTCTGCGCCGTCGCCGAGGGGGAGTGCGAACATGCTGGCCCTCTCTCACTTCCGAATGATCACGACGCTGGCCATTGTGCCCCATCCGCGGTTCCGGCGAACCAGGCCGAAACGGTTTCAAACGGCGCTAGTCTGGCGTCGGGCATCGTGATCAATCACAGACACGGGGGGACTGATGAGCGAGCCGCAGGACAAAGAGGGGCGCCTGGAGGACCTGGAGCATGAGGCCGCGGGCTTCATGAACCCGTTCAAGTGGGGCAAGAAGAAGAAGGAGGAGGAGGAGGCGAAGAAGGCGCAGGAAGCCCAGGCGCAGGCCCAGGCTCAAGCGCAGGCCGCCCCTGCTCCGGCCGCGCCCCCGCCGGCCGCGCCGTCGATCACCGAACCGGCGGCCGCGCCCAAGCCCGCGGCTCCGGCAGCGGCGGCGCCCAAGCCCGCGGCCCCGACGCCGAAGGCGCCCGCCGAGCGCACCTACAAGGTGAAGTCCGGCGACACGCTGTGGGACATCGCGGCGCAGTACTACGGCGACGGCCGGCAGTACATGAAGATCGCGAAGGCCAACAACATCGCCAACCCGAACCTGATCAACGTCGGCGTGGTCCTGAAGATCCCCGACTGAGCACCACGCGTCGCGCGGCGGCGGGCCGGTCGGCCCGCCGCCGCGCCGTGTCCGGTGACGCGGCCCGCGGCTCAGCGGGCCAGCAGCTCCGCGGTCTGGTTCGCGATCTCGAGCTCCTCGTCGGTGGGCACGACGCAGACCGCCGGGACCGCGCCGTCGGGCGAGATCAGGCGCTCGTCCCGCGCGGCGGACCCGTTGCGCGCGGCGTCCACCACGATGCCCAGCGCGCCGAGCCCCGACAGCGACGCCTCCCGCACCGGGGCGGCGTTCTCGCCCACGCCCGCGGTGAAGGTGATCGCGTCGACCCGGCCCAGCAGTGCGTAGTAGCCGCCGACGTACATCTTGACGCGCTCGCAGTACACGTCGAAGGCCAGCTCGGCCGCGGCGTCGCCGTCGGCGCGCCGCCGCAGCACCTCGCGCATGTCGTTGTCGCCGCACAGGCCCTTCAGCCCGCTGCGCTGGTTCAGCAGGTCGTCGATGGCCTCGAAGGACATCCCGGCGACGCGGTGCAGGTGGAACACCACGGCAGGGTCGATGTTGCCGCTGCGGCTGCCCATCACCAGGCCCTCCAGCGGGCTCAGGCCCATGCTGGTGGCGACGCTGCGCCCGCCGCGCACCGCGCAGGCGCTGGCCCCGTTGCCCAGGTGCAGCGTGATCACGTTGACGTCGGCCGGGTCCCGGCCGAGCAGCTCGGCGGTGCGGCGCGAGACGTACTCGTGGGACGTGCCGTGGAAGCCGTAGCGGGCGATGCCGTTCTCCTGGGCCACCTCGACGTCGATGGCGTACATCGCCTGCGCCGGCGGGATGGTCCGGTGGAACGCCGTGTCGAAGACGGCGACCTGGGGCACCCCGGGCAGCATCTCCCGAGCGATCTTGATGCCCTCCAGGTTCACCGGGTTGTGCAGCGGCGCCAGCGGGACCAGGCGGGTGACCGCCTCCAGCACGGCGTCGTCGATGAGCGTCGGCGTGGTGAAGCGCAGGCCGCCGTGCACCACCCGGTGGCCGATGCCGTCCAGGTCGGACACGTCCGCTGAGAAGATCACCTCGCGCACCGCCTGGGCGCAGTCGGTGACCCGCTCGATCAGCCCCCCGTCGACGGACTTGCCGTCGACGTAGAGGCCCCATTTCACCGAGGCCGAGCCGCAGTTCAGGACCAGGATCTTCATGAGACCACCTGCGACTGGATGGCGGTGATGGCCACCGTGGAGATGATGTCGCGCACCGTCGCGCCCCGGGACAGGTCGTTGACCGGCTTGCGCAGGCCCTGCATGACCGGGCCCACCGCGACCGCGCCCGCCGAGCGCTGCACGGCCTTGTACGTGTTGTTGCCGGTGTTCAGGTCCGGGAAGATCAGCACGGTGGCCCGGCCGGCCACCTCGCTGCCGGGCAGCTTGGTCGCGGCGACGCTCGGGTCGACCGCGGCGTCGTACTGGATCGGGCCCTCCACCGGCAGGTCCGGGCGGCGCTCGCGGACCAGCTTGGTGGCCAGCGCCACCTTGTCCACCTCGGCGCCCTGCCCCGAGCCGCCGGTCGAGTAGGACAGCATGGCCACCCGCGGCTCCACCCCGAACCGGGCCGCCGTCTCCGCCGAGGACAGCGCGATGTCGGCGAGCTGCTCGGGCGTCGGGTCCGGGTTGATCGCGCAGTCGCCGTACACCAGCACATGGTCGGCCAGGCACATGAAGAACACGCTGGAGGCGACGCCCACACCCGGTTGCGTCTTGATGATCTCGAACGCGGGCCGGATGGTGTCCGCGGTCGGGTGCACCGCGCCGGACACCATCGCGTCGGCGCGCCCGGTGTGCACCATCATCGTGCCGAAGTAGTTCACGTTCGTCATCAGGTCGTACGCGATGTCGCGGGTCATGCCCTTGTGGGCGCGCATCCGGGCGTACTCGGCGGCGAACTCCGACCGCCAGCGCGAGTCCGCGGGGTTGACCAGCCGGGTGTCGCCCAGGTCCAGGCCGAGCTCGCGGACTCGCTGCTCGAGCTGGTCGACCGGGCCGAGCAGGGTCAGGTCGCACACGCCGCGGCGGTTGAGCGCCTCGGCGGCGCGCAGGATCCGCTCCTCGACGCCCTCCGGCAGCACCACGTGGCGGCGGTCGGCGCGGGCGCGCTCGATCAGCTCGTACTCGAACATCAGCGGGGTGACCCGGTCGGGCTGGCTCAGGTCCAGCCGCCCGGCCAGCTCGATGGTGTCCACGTGCGACTCGAACAGGCCGAGCGCGGCGTCCACCTTGCGCTGGTTGTCGCCGCGCAGGCGGCCCTCCAGGCCGGTCAGCGCGGCGACGGTGTCGTAGCTGTCGGAGGGCACCGTGAAGATCGGCAACTCCACCCGGAACCGGCTCACCAGCGCCACCACCCGCGGGTCGGGCTCCACGCCCAGCGTCAGCAGCAGGCCGGACACCGCCGCCTGGCCGCCCAGGTGCGCGGCGAACGTGGCCACGATCAGGTCGGCCCGGTCGCCCGGCGTCACCACCAGGCAGTTGTCCCGCAGGTGCTCCAGGAACGTGGGCACCGAGGCCGCCCCGACGACGGCGCTGACCACGTCGCGGGCCAGCGCGCTCGGGGTCGCGCCGTGCACCGGCGTCGCGTGCAGCGCCGCGGCCACCTCGGCCACCGTGGGGGCGGCGATGGCGGGCAACTGGGGGACGGCGTACACCGGCACCGGCAGCAGCGGGAGGCGTCCGGTCGCGGCCGCGGCCACCCGGTTGGCGATGACGGCCAGCACCGGCAGCTCGTCGCAGGCGTAGTAGGCCGCGCGCACCGCGTCGGCGATGTCCCCGGCGTCCCGGCCGTGCCCGTTCACCACCGGCAGCACCGAAGCGCCGAGCTCGCCCGCGATACGCAGGTTGAGCTGCAGTTCCTCGGGCAGCGCCGGTTCGTCCCGCCCCTCGCCGAGGGTGCGGCCGAAGTCGGTGCCCACGATGATCACCGCGTCGCAGCTGCGCTCCAGCTGGTGGTAGTGCTCCAGGATCTCGCCGACCAGGTCGTCGACCCGGTGCGCCCCCAGCAGGGCGGAGGCGTGCTGGTAGCTCGGCCCCGTCGCGCCGATGGTGCCGTATCGGCTGCCCAGCAGGGCCACGACCGGGTCGGCGTCGTCGTCCTCGCGGGTGAGCGGGCGGAACACCCCCAGCCTGCGCACCCGTCGGCTGAGCAGTTCCGCGAGGCCCAGCGCCACCGCGGACTTGCCGCCGCCCGCCTCGACGCCGGTCACATATACGCCACGAGCCACAGCAAACCTCCGCCACCACCCTACGACGTGGTCGGCCGCCCGGTACCGGCACCGCCGGTACCGGGCGGCCACGATGTCGCCGCGGCGCAGTGGGCGGCGTGACCGCCCTAGGCCGCCGGAGCGGGCCCCGCCGTGTCCTGCGCCTGCGCCGTGTCCTGCGCCTGCGCCGTGTCCTGCGCCTGCGCCGTGTTCGGCGCCTGCGCAGTGTCCGGGGTGGCTCGGCGGCTCCAGCGCAGCACCGTCACCTCCACGGCCACGGCGAGCAGGATGATCGCCGCGGTGCGGATGCCGAGCGCCTCCTGCAGCCCGAGCCGACCGAACTCGCTGCCCGCGTACATGAGGCCGGCGACCAGGCTGGCAGCCGAGGTCGCCAGCACGACGGCCGAGGCGAGCAGCAGCCGGTGCCTGCGCCCGCCGAACGCCAGCGCGATGCCGAACAGCAGCACGAAACCGGTGGCCATCAGGGGTAGCACCCGCCCGTTGTCAGGGAAGAAGGCCCGCTCGACCTGGTACGGGACGACGCGCGGGATCTGCCCGTACGTGGTGCTGTTGACGCTGTCGGGCAGCCTGTCCGCGGTCGCCGCCAGGTAGAGCCTCGGCGCGCTGAGAGCGAAGCGGTAGCTGCTGCTGGCCGCGTTCGCCTCGCCCCAGGCCTTGAACTCGGGACACGATCGATAGGCCTTGGCGAACAGGCTCATGGGGCGGTTGGCGTCGGCGATGGCGTCCATCGCCGGGCACGACGGCATGCCCAGGCTCGACTCGTACACCTGCTTGTACGCGGGCTCGGGGAAGATCCGCCGGTGCAGCCGGAACATCAGCGTCTCCTCGTCGAGGGAGAGCGAGGTCACACTCCAGCCCGCGAACGTCCTCGAGACCGTTGGCATGATCGCGCTGCACCAGCCGACCGCCAGTATCAGGACCAGGACGGCCGGCAGGGCCGCCCGGACCCGGCTGCGGTCGCGCCACATCATCCAGGCGAGGCACACGCCGAGCACCACCACGAACACCCGGATCTCCGGCCGGGTGAACGTCCACCACCCGGCGGCGACGGTCATCACGACCAGCGACGTGCGCGTTCGCCGGTCGGCCCAGCGGATGAACATCGCGAGCGTCAGGACGCCGAGGCTGACCGACAGCGACTCGGTGATGATCACGACGTCCCAGTTCGCCACCCTGACCTGCACCCCGAGCAACAGCACCGCGTACGCCGCGATCAACCGCGCCGGGGCCGTCCGCAGGGTGGTGAAGAGCACCCAGGCGAGCGCGATCCACGCCACGGTCGCGATCGTCCACTGCGCCAGGACGCGCGGGGGATCGCTGTCGAACAGCGCATACAGCGCCGGCGCGCCCCACAGCCGCGGCGAGTGCCCGACGAACGAGACGAGTTCGCCCCGGTCGAGCAGCGGATCCCCGCGGTAGGCGTACGTCGAGCTGTCGAAGCAGCACTTCAGCGGGCTGTAGTCCATCACCTGGATCACCCGACCGGTGATGAACAGCACCAGCCCGGGCAGCAGCAGCCACAACGGTCGGTCATGCCGGAAGCGGGCGCGGAGGGAGGAGAGGGCGGTGACCAGCATGGTGTCCCTTGCACAGGCGTCGAGGGGGTGGGCAGATGCGAGGGTATCCCAGAGATCTCGGGCTCAATACGTGTCAGGGCTTTGCCGTGACCGGTGCCGGCGTGGCCCTGTCAGGCCTACTCGTCGTCCTCGTCGAGGCGGGCCAGCCAGGTGGCGAAGCGCTCGACGGGGGTCTCGAACTCGGGGTTCAGGTCGATGAAGTCGCGCAGCCGCTCGGCCAGCCACTCCAGGGTGACCTGCTCGTCGCCCCGACGCTCGACCAGCTCCTCGATGCCGCGGTCGGTGAAGTACATGGAATCCTCCGGAAAGGCCGCCGTCCCCGTCCCGCGCCTGCGGGCCGGGGACGGCGGTCATCACTGTGTTCGATCGCTCGGTGTTCAGGAGCGGGGCAGTGCCGCCTCCAGCAGCGCCGCCTGCTCGACGTCGTGCAGTTTGGTGGAGCCCACGGCCGGGGCCGCGGCGGCCGGGCGGGAGATGCGGCGCATGCGCACCCCGTCCAGGTGCTCCAGCAGGTTCAGGGCGACGAACGACCAGGCGCCCTGGTTGGCCGGCTCCTCCTGCACCCAGCAGAAGTCCTCGGCGCCGGCGTACTTGGCCAGCTCCGCCTTCAGCTCGTCCACCGGCAGCGGGTAGAGCTGCTCCAGGCGGATGATCGCGGTGTCGGTGACGCCGCGCTCCTGCCGCGCCTGGACCAGGTCGTAGTAGACCTTGCCCGAGCACAGCAGCACCCGCTTGACCTGTGCCGGGTCGAGCTGCGCCGTCTCGCCGATGACCGGGGAGAAGGTGCCCTCCGTGAAGTCGGCCACCGACGACACCGCGAGGCGGTGGCGCAGCAGCGACTTCGGCGTGAACACGACCAGCGGCTTGCGCTTGGCCGACAGCGCCTGGCGGCGCAGCAGGTGGAAGTGGCTGGCCGGGGTCGACGGGATGGCCACCCGCATGTTGTCCTCGGCGGCCAGCTGCAGCCAGCGCTCCGGACGGCCCGAGGTGTGGTCGGGGCCCTGGCCCTCGTGGCCGTGCGGCAGCAGCACGACCAGGCTCGACTGCTGGCCCCACTTGACCTCGCCCGAGCTGATGAACTCGTCGATCACCGACTGGGCGCCGTTGACGAAGTCGCCGAACTGCGCCTCCCAGAGCACCAGCGCGTTGGGGTCCTCGACGGAGTAGCCGTACTCGAAGCCGAGCGCGGCGTACTCGCTCAGCAGCGAGTCCTGCACGTGGAAGCGGGCGTCGTCGGCGGCCACCGCGGTGGCGGGCAGGAAGTCCGCGCCGGTCAGCGCGTCGACGATGGCCGCGTGCCGCTGCACGAAGGTGCCGCGGCGCGAGTCCTGGCCGGACAGGCGCACGGTCACGCCCTGGGCCAGCAGCGAGGCGAACGCGATGATCTCGCCGAAGCCCCAGTCGATGTCGCCCTCGGCGGCCATCTTCGCGCGCTTGTCCAGCAACTGCTGGATGCGCTTGTGCGGGGTGAAGCCCTCGGGCAGCGCGGTGTGCGCCTCGCCGATCCGGCGGACCAGGTCGGTCGGGATCGCGGTGGCGACAGCCGGCTCCGGCAGCACCTCGCGGGCCCGGGTGAGCCGGCTGGACACCCCGGCGACCGCGTCGCGGGTGGCCTTGAACACCGTCTCCAGCTGCGTCTGGTAGTCGCGCAGCGCCTCCTCGGCCTGCTCGACGGTGATGTCGCCGCGGCCGATCAGCTCCTCGGTGTAGAGCTTGCGCACCGAGCGCTTGGTGTCGATGATCTGGTACATCAGCGGGTTGGTCATCGAGGGGTCGTCACCCTCGTTGTGACCGCGCCGGCGGTAGCAGACCATGTCGATGACGACGTCCTTGTTGAACTCCTGGCGGTACTCGAACGCCAGCCGCGCCACGCGGACCACCGACTCGGGGTCGTCGCCGTTGACGTGGAAGATCGGCGCCTGGATCATGCGCGCGACGTCGGTGCTGTACAGCGAGGAGCGGCTGTACTCCGGGGCGGTGGTGAAGCCGACCTGGTTGTTGACGACCACGTGCACGGAGCCGCCGGTGCGGTAGCCGCGCAGCTGCGACAGGTTCAGCGTCTCGGCGACCACACCCTGGCCGGCGAACGCGGCGTCGCCGTGCACCAGCAGCGGCAGCACGGTGTAGCCGTGCAGGCCCAGGTCGAGGCGGTCCTGCTTGGCCCGGACGATGCCCTCCAGCACCGGGTCCACGGCCTCCAGGTGCGACGGGTTGGCGGCCAGCGACACGGTGGTCGAGAACTGCCCGTCCGGCGAGGTGAACTTGCCGGTCATGCCCAGGTGGTACTTCACGTCGCCGGAGCCCTGCGCGGTCTTCGGGTCGAGGTGGCCCTCGAACTCACCGAAGATCTTCTCGTACGGCTTGCCGACGATGTTGGCCAGCACGTTGAGCCGGCCGCGGTGCGCCATGCCGATGACGACCTCGTCCAGACCGCCCTCGGCCGACGCCTGCAGGATCTCGTCGAGCAGCGGGATCAGCGACTCGCCGCCCTCCAGCGAGAACCGCTTCTGGCCGACGTACTTGGTCTGCAGGAAGGTCTCGAAGGCCTCGGCGGCGTTGAGCCGGCCCAGGACGTGCTTCTGCTCCTCCGGGCTGGGCTTGGTGTACTTGCGCTCGACTCGCTGCTGGATCCAGCGGCGCTCCTCCGGGTCGGTGATGTGCATGTACTCCACGCCGACGCGGCGGCAGTAGGAGTCGCGCAGCACGCCGAGGATGTCGCGCAGCTTCATCACGTCCTTGCCGGCGAAGCCGCCGACCGGGAACGTGCGGTCCAGGTCCCACAGGGTCAGGTCGTGCTGGCGCACGTCCAGGTCCGGGTGCTTGCGGATCATGAACTCCAGCGGGTCGGTGTCGGCCATCAGGTGGCCCCGGACCCGGTAGGAGTGGATCAGCTCGATGACCCGCGCGGCCTTGTCGATCTGGCCCTCGGAGGTGTGCGCGATGTCGCGCACCCAGCGGACCGGCTCGTACGGGATGCGCAGCGCCGTGAAGATCTCGTCGTAGAAGCCGTGCTCGCCGAGCAGCAGCTCGTGCATGACCTTGAGGAACTCGCCGGACTGCGCGCCCTGGATGACCCGGTGGTCGTAGGTGCTGGTCAGCGAGATGATCTTGCTGACGGCCATGTCGGCCAGCTGCGACTCGCTCATGCCGGAGAACGGCGCCGGGTACTCCATCGCGCCGACGCCGATGATGGCGCTCTGGCCCTGCATCAGGCGCGGGATCGAGTGCACGGTGCCGATGCCGCCGGGGTTGGTCAGCGAGGTCGTGGTGCCGCTGTAGTCGTCCATGGTCAGCTCGTTCTTGCGAGCCCGGCGCACCACGTCCTCGTACGCCTGCCAGAACTGGCGGAAGTCCATCTGCTCGCAGCCCTTGATGGACGGCACCACCAGGTTGCGCGAGCCGTCGGGCTTGGCCAGGTCGATGGCGATGCCGAGGTTCACGTGCTCCGGCTTGACCAGCGACGGCTTGCCGTTGACCACGGCGAAGTGGTTGTTCATCTCGGGGTGCATGCCGATCGCGCGCACCATCGCGTACCCGATGAGGTGGGTGAAGCTGACCTTGCCGCCGCGGCCGCGGGTCAGGTGGTTGTTGATCACGATGCGGTTGTCGGACAGCAGCTTCGCCGGCACGGCGCGCACGCTGGTCGCGGTCGGCACCTCCAGCGAGGCGTCCATGTTCTCGACGATCTTGGCGGCGACGCCGCGCAGCGGCACCACCTGCGCACCGGCGGGTGTCGGCTTCTCGGCGGGCTTGGCCTGCGCGGGGGCCGGCGGCACGGCGGCGACGGGCGCGGGCGCGGCGGCCGGGGCCGCCGGAGCCGGGACGGTGGCAGCCGGGGCCGCGGCGGGCTGCGCGGGGGCGGCCGGCTTGGCGGGAGCGGCGGCCTTGGCCGCGGCAGGGGCACTGTCCGCCGGCTTGTAGTCGGCGAAGAAGTCGTGCCACGCCGGATCGACGCTGGTCGGGTCGGCGAGGTACCGCTGGTACATCTCCTCCACGATCCACTCGTTCGGACCGAAGCTCGCCAGTGGGTTGTCCTGAACTGAGCGTCCAGTCGGGCCGGCGCCCGAGGTGTGCTGGGTCGACACGGGTTTTTTCGCCTCTTCCGCACGTCTTTAACGAGTACTCAGAAAACCGGGTCCCAGGCTACGCGGTGCGATGTGGGGCGGCACTCGCGGCACGGCTCCGTGTCGCATGACACACGCCGTCCTATGCGCGACAGTACGCCGCGGGCGAAACCGCAGCTCGGCCGTGACCCAGGGCACAGCACGCCCGCGCCGACCGGCCGGGCGGGCGCACCCGCGGTGACGCAGCCCGCTCAGCCGGCCACCGCGATCCAGGTCGCCTCGGCCCGGGCCAGCAGGTTCCCGTCCGGGGCGTAGAGCGACGAGCGGACCAGCGCCTTGCGGCCCTCCCGGCGCACCGGCTCGCCGACCACCACGCACTCGTCGTCCGGCTCCGGCAGCGCATCCACCGCCACCGCGTACCGGCCGAGCACGAACGCCTGGTCCCGATCGATGACGGTCCAGCCGCCGGGGCAGTCGAGTGCGGCCCACACCACCGCCGGTGACCGGTCGGTCGGCACGAGGAAGGTGGCCGCGGTCCGGCCGTCGGGCAGTCGCCCGGGGAAGATGCGCAGCCCGTCGGGCCGCTGCGGGCCGCAGACGAAGCAGGTGGGGAACGGGTGGTCGGTGTGCCCGGGGTAGCGGCCGGACGCGGCCAGCGCCTCGGTGCGGCTCACCGGCGGCACCGCCGGGATGTCGTCGGCCCGCCGGGTCACCGAGGCGATCAGCGTCTCCTGCGGGTCGTGCACCGCCCAGCCGTCCGCGGTCGCGGTCACCGCCAGCGCCGTCTCCAGCGGCGGCGGCTTGCGCAAGGTGATCTCGACCAGCCCGTCCACCGCGCCGACAGCCCCTGCGACCAGGCCACTCGTCCAGCCGCCGTTGCCGGAGCCGGGCGGTCCGTTGTGCCGGGCGTCGATCACCAGGGAGGTCATGCCTGCAAGCCTCTCACTCTTCATGTGCCGGTCATCCAGCGCGGGCCCAGGTGTCAAGCAGGGCTTCTACACAGGGCACATGACGACGATGTTGTTGACCGCCGCCCCCACCGGCTACTCCGCGCTGATCGCCGGGGACGCGGCCACGGTCGAGGCGGCACAGCGGCTGCGCTACCGCGTTTTCGCCGAGGAGATGGGCGCCCAGCTTCCCGACACCGGAGGCCTGGACGTCGACGAGTACGACGCGTACTGCGACCACCTCGTGGTGCGGGAGGACCGCACCGGCGAGATCGTCGGCACGTACCGCCTGCTGCCCCCGCAGCGGGCCATCTGGCTGGGCCGCCGGTACGGCGACAGCGAATTCGACCTGACCGCCCTCACCGTCCTGCGCGACCAGCTGGTCGAGGCCGGGCGCAGCTGCGTGCACCCCGACCACCGCACCGGCGCCGTGATCAACCTGATGTGGGCCGGCATCGCGAAGTACCTGGACCGGATGGGCCACCGCTGGCTGAGCGGGTGCGCCTCGGTGCCGCTGGCCGACGGCGGCGTGCAGGCGTCGCAGGTGTGGGACCTGGCGTCCCGCAAGCACCTGTCGCCGCCGCAGCTGCGGGTGCAGCCGCGCAACCCGTGGCAGGCGCTGCCCGTCGAGCGTCCCGCCACGATCGCCGCCGCGCCGCCGCTGCTGCGCGGATACCTGCGGCTGGGCGCCTGGGTGGCCGGTGCGCCCGCGTACGACGCGTCCTTCGGTGTGGCCGACTTCTACGTGCTGCTCGGCGTGGACCGGATCGACCCCCGCTACCTCAAGCACTTCCTGGCCGCGTGAGCGGCTCGCGACAGGGGTGAGCACGGTGCGAGCGATGAGAACCGAGCCGCGGACGGCGATCCCGCCCGCGGCGGGCGCCGCGGTCCGTCCGGCGGCGCCGCCACGGATACCGGCAGACCAGCTCTGGCGGCCGTACGCGGACTGCGGTCGCCAGTGCGGCGGCGACGGCGGGCCGCGGGTCGGCCGGTTGCACCAGGCGCTGCGGGCCGTGGCGGGCGGGCTGGTGCTGCTGCTCGGCGTGCTGCTGCCGTGGCGGCCCGACCTGATGGCCCGGGCCCTGCTGCGGGCGCTGGGCATCCGGCTGCGGGTGACCGGACCCGGCGTCACGCCGGGCGCGCTGCTGGTCGGCAACCACGTCTCCTGGCTGGACATCGTGGTGATGACGGCGCTGAGCCGGCGGGCGGGGCGGCTGCGCATGGTGGCCAAGACCGAGGTCGGCACGTGGCCGGTGATCGGGCGGATCGCCCGGCGCCAGCAGACGATCTTCGTGGACCGGGCCCGGCCCCGGGCGCTGCCGGGCACGGTGGCGCAGGTGGCGGCCGCGTTGCGGGCGGGACAGGCGGTGCAGGTGTTCCCCGAGGGGACGACCACCTGCGGGCCGCACCCGGTGCCGTGGCGGGCGGCGTTTCTGCAGGCCGCGGTCGACACGGGCGCGCCGGTGCAGACCTTCACCATGCGCTACGCGCACCCGGCGGCGGGTTTCGTCGGCGACGACACCCTGCTCGTATCGCTGCGCCGGGTGCTCGCGGCGCGCGGCATGTCCGCGGCCGTGCTGCTCGGCGCGCCGCGTCCGGCCGACGCGCCCCGGCGGGAACTGGCCGCCCGGCTCTCGCACGCCGACCTGCCCGCCGCCTGAGCGTGTCGGCGCGGTCCCGCCCGCGTCGCGCGCCAGCCGGGTGACCCGGTAACCGCGGCGATAGTTCCGAATTCAGCTGATTCGCCGGGTTCTGTCGTCGAATTCACAGGAAGCGTTCAGGGTATCCACAGCGCCGGGCGAGCGATCCGGCGCAGGATGGAGCACATGCCTGAGGCGAATCTGCTCGTGGTGGAGGATGACCCGAACATCCTGGAGCTGCTGTCGGCCAGCCTGCGTTTCGCGGGCTTCGAGGTCAAGGCGGTGGGCGACGGCGCGACCGCGCTCGACGCCGCCGCGAAGGTGCGGCCTGACCTCGTCGTGCTCGACGTGATGCTGCCGGACCTCGACGGCTTCGAGGTGATCAAGCAGCTCCGCCAGGACCGCGGCCGGGTGCCGGTGGTGTTCCTGACCGCGCGCGACGCCACCGACGACAAGATCCGTGGGCTGACGCTCGGCGGCGACGACTACGTCACCAAGCCGTTCAGCCTCGAGGAGCTGACCGCCCGCATCCGCGCCGTGCTGCGCCGCACCAGCGGCGAGACGGGCACGCCCCGGCTCACGTTCGCCGACCTGGAGCTGGACGAGGAGACCCACGAGGTGCGCCGGGCGGGCAACCTGGTGCAGCTGTCGCCGACCGAGTTCAAGCTGCTGCGCTACCTGATGCTCAACCCCAACCGGGTGCTGTCCAAGGCGCAGATCCTCGACCACGTGTGGAACTACGACTTCCGCGGTGACGACAACATCGTCGAGTCCTACATCTCGTACCTGCGCCGCAAGGTCGACAACGTGTCGCCCCGGCTCATCCAGACCCTGCGCGGCGTCGGCTACGTGCTGCGCAAGCCGACGTCGTGAAGCTGCCGAAGCTCACGCGCGACCAGCCGTTGCGGGTGAAGCTGACGGCTTACACGATGCTGCTGCTGGTCCTGGCGATCGTGCTGATCGGTGTGGCCAGCCACCTGGCGATGCGGCGCTACCTGACCGACCGCGTCGACAGCGACCTGTCGGGTGCCCGGCTGCTGCTGGAGGACGAGATGTCCAAGGCGTCCCGCCCCGGCACCAGCACGGAGGTCTTCCTCCCCAGCGACTTCATCATCGGCTGGGAGAAGGCCGCCCCGGTGCCCGCGGGCGACGACCCCTGGGGGTTCGAGAAGCCGCCGAACGTGACCCGGCAGGACCTGCCGCAGCTGCCGCCGCCGAGCGAACTGCGCGGCCGGGCCGGTGACTACTTCACCGTCAAGGCTCGCGACGGCGCGCCGCACTGGCGGGTGATGGTGGGAGAGCTGAAGTTCCGCGGCGAGCCGACCGGCGTGCTCGTCGTCGCCGAGCGCACCACCACCATCGACGCGGCCGTGCACCGGCTGCTGTGGATCAACATCTACGGCGGCGCGGCCGTGCTCATCCTGGCCGCGATGATCGGCACCGAACTGGTCCGGCGCAGCCTGCGGCCACTGGCCGCGATCGAGAAGACGGCGAAGGCCATCGCCGGCGGCGACCTGACCCAGCGCGTGCCCGACCCGGAGGAGGGGTGCACCACGCCCCGCACCGAGGTCGGCTCGCTGGCCCGCGCGCTCAACGCGATGCTGGCGCAGATCGAGACGGCCTTCACGGCCCGTGCCGCGTCCGAGACGTCGGCCCGCGCGGCCGAGTCCATCGCCCGCGACGCCGCCGTGGCCGCGCAGGTCTCCGAGGGACGCGCCCGCCGCTCCGAGGAGCGGATGCGACGGTTCGTCGCCGACGCCTCGCACGAACTGCGTACGCCGCTGACCACCATCCGCGGCTTCGCCGAGCTCTACCGGCAGGGTGCGGCCCGCGCGCCGGAGGAGACCGCCTCCCTGGTCAAGCGGATCGAGGACGAGTCCCGCCGGATGGGCCTGCTCGTCGACGACCTGCTGCTGCTGGCCCGGATGGACCAGGAGCGCCCGCTGCGCCCGGCCCCGGTCGAGCTGCGCGTGCTGGCCGTCGAAGCGGTGCAGGCCGCCCGGGTGATGGACCCGGCCCGGCCGATCGAACTCGTCGTCGCGCCCGACGCCGGCCACCTGGTGGTCGCCGGGGACGACGCCCGGCTGCGACAGGTCATCGGCAACCTCATGAGCAACGCCCTGGCCCACACGCCACCGGGCACCCGCGTGCAGTTGCGGCTGCGTTCCGAGCCGGGGCAGGCTGTGCTGGAGGTGGCCGACGAGGGCCCCGGCCTCGACCCGGCCCAGCGGGACCGGGTGTTCGAGCGCTTCTACCGGGCGGACGCCGCGCGCACCCGCCGCGCCAACGGCCACGTCAGCACCGGGCTGGGCCTGGCCATCGTGGCCGCGCTCGTGGAGGCGCACCAGGGCACGATCGAGGTCGACAGCGAGCCCGGCAAGGGTGCCGTGTTCCGGGTGCGGATGCCGCTCGTGGAGATCGACGACGATGCCGATGATCAGTCCGGCGACCCGTCGCAGCAGGTGGATGCCTGATGAACCGCGCCTTCGACCCCGCTTTCGACCCGTGACCGGCCGCGACTCACAGACATTTTCCAGAACCAACCCAGAACTGACGCAGCGTCGCAAGGAAGACTGAGGACATGAGCGAGTACGACAAGCCCCAGACCGCAGCGCAGCCGACGGAACCGGTCGACACTGCCGCCGTACCCCCGCGTCCGGAGGCGACGGCCGGCACCGTGCCGGGCACTCCTGCTCACGCGGCATCCGACGACACCGCGGTCACCGCCCCTCAGGCGGTGGCCCCGGCAGCCGGCCTGCCGGTCGAGCCCGCCCCGGCGACGTGGCCGCAGCCGGCCGTCGCCGCGCAGCCCGGCCCGCAGCCGCCGGCCCACGCCTACCCGGCCCCGGCCTACCCGCAGTCCGCCCCGCCGTCGGGCTACCCGCAGTCCGCGCAGCCCGGCTCCGCGTACCCGGGGACTCCGGCGGGTTACCCGACGTCCGGCTACCCGGCCGCCGGTTACCCCACGGGCTCGTACCCGACCGCGGGCCAGCCCGCGTGGACCCCGCCCGGCACGCCGGGCAAGAGCGTCGGCGGGACCATCGCGAAGGTGGCCCTGGGCTCGGTCGCCGCGGTCGTGCTCGCGCTGGGCTCCGGCGTGGCCGGAGCGGTGATCGCGACCAACTACGCCGAGGACGGCAAGATCACGGTGTCGTCCGGCAGCACCGCCGCCGCGCCCGTGGTGGACCGCTCGTCGCTGGCCGGCGTGGCCAAGGCGATGCAGCCCAGCGTGGTGAACATCAGCACCGGCTCGGGCGAGGGCTCGGGCATTGTGCTCACCGAGGACGGCTACATCCTCACCAACAACCACGTGGTCGCCGGGGCCCAGAACCAGGACGTCACGGTCACCCTGTCCAGCGGCAAGAAGGTGCCGGCCAAGGTCGTGGGCACCGACCCGCGCACCGACCTCGGCGTGGTGAAGGCGAACACCAACGGCCTGACGCTGGCCCCCTTCGGAAACAGCGACCAGGTGGCCGTCGGCGACACCGTGCTGGCCATCGGCAGCCCGCTGGGCCTGCGCGGCTCGGTGACCGCCGGCATCATCAGCGCCCGCGACCGCACCATCTCGGTCGGCGAGGGCCGCTCGACCTCGCTGTCCGGCCTGCTGCAGACCGACGCCCCGATCAACCCCGGCAACTCCGGCGGCGCGCTGGTCAACACCAAGGGCGAGGTGATCGGCATCAACACCGCCATCGCCACCAACGGCAGCAGCGACGGCAACATCGGCGTCGGGTTCGCCATCCCGAGCAACAAGGCCAAGGGCATCGCCGAGCAGATCATGAACGGCAAGCCGGTGAGCCACCCGTACCTCGGCGTCTCGGTGACCGCCTCGAACGACGGCGGCGCCGCGGTCAGCGCGGTGACCGAGAACAGCCCGGCCAACAAGGCGGGGCTGCAGAAGGGCGACATCATCAGCAAGTTCAACGGGAAAATCATCAACGACAGCGATGACCTGGTGTCTGCCGTCCAATCGGGCACCGTCGGGCAGCAGGTGACCGTCGAGTTCACCCGAAACGGCGAGGCCAAGACGGCAACGGTGACGCTCGGCGAAGCGTCCTAATAGCAGCGCACAGGATCTGTGCCTCCTCCCCACCCGGCGGCGGGCGGGGGTGACCATCGGGGTTGGTCACCACCGCCCGCCGCCACCTTTGTGCCCGGAGTGCGGGCCTGCGCCATCGGCCACCGGCGCGTTCGCCACACCAGCCCGCACCTACGCCTTGGCCGTGCCGCTGCCGTGGTGAACGACGTGCGGCTGGATCCAGGAGGTTTGCCGTCGCCAGAGCGACGGCAAACCTCCTGGATCTGTTCGGTGCCGGCGGGATGATGCGGCGATTTCCCGTAAATGGCGTCCGTCCCGCCTCGACGGCGCGGCGGGGTCAATACAAGATCTGTTTTTGTGGACGCCGGCGGTGGCTATGGCAACGTCCAGCGTCCACAAAAACGGATCAACGAACGTCGGGCGAACCGTTGCCGGGCAACAGGATCGGGGCGGTGCGAGGGGCGGGTGGGGACGAGGAAGGGCGGGCATCCCGGAGGATGCCCGCCCTTCGTCTCGGTATGGCTGCCCGTCCCGGGGAGGCGGCCCCGGGACGGGCAGGGTCTGTGCCCTGGCGTCAGCGAACGGCTTCGGCCAGGTCCTCGTCGGTCAGGTCGGTGCGCGGCTGCTGCGCGACGGGCGCGGCGGTCGGCTCGGCGTGACCCTCGTGGCGCGGGGCGGCGTGCTTGCCCGCGTTGCGCTTGCGCTTGACCCGGGCCTTGAAGCCCTCCACCAGGGAGTAGAGGACCGGCACCAGGACCAGCGTGAGCAGCGTGGAGCTGACCAGACCGCCGATCACCACGACGGCCAGCGGCTGCGAGATGAAGGCGCTCGACTCGGTCAGGCCCAGCGACATCGGCAGCAGCGCGAAGATGGTCGCCACCGCCGTCATCAGGATCGGGCGCAGGCGGCGGCGGCCGCCCTCGATGATCGCGTCACGCGTGGTGTAGCCGTCTGCCCGGTACTGGTTGATCAGGTCGAGCAGCACGATCGCGTTGGTGACCACGATGCCGACGAGCATCAGCAGACCGATCATCGCGGCCAGGCCGAGCGGCTGACCGGTGATGGCCAGCAGACCCAGCGCGCCGGTCGCCGCGAACGGCACGGAGATCAGCAGGATCAGCGGCTGCACCAGCCCGCGGAACGTGGCGATCATGATGATGAAGACCAGCGCGATGGCGACCAGCATGGCCAGCCCCAGGTCGGCGAAGGCGTCCTGCTGGGCCTCGGTGACACCGCCGATGGAGTACGTCGCGCCGTCGGGCAGGTCGAGGGTCTTCAGCTTCTTGTCCAGCTCGGCGTTGATCGTGCCCAGCGCCTCGGCGCTCGGCGTGCCGGTCACCTTGGCCGTGCGGACCTGGTCCACGCGGTTGATCTGGCTCGGGCCGGCCACCGTGTTGACGTCGGCGACGTCGTCGAGGGTGACACCGGGGCCGATCGGCAGGGCGCGCAGCGCGGCGATGTCGGCCGGGGCCGCTCCGCTGCGCAGCACCACCGGCTGCTCGATGCCGTTGAGCACGACGCGGGTCAGCGTGGTGCCGCGGAACGCCTGCCCGACCAGCTGGCCGAGTGCGGCGTCGCTCAGCCCGGCCCGCGCCGCCGCGGCCCGGTCCAGGGTGACCTGCACCTGCGGGGTGTTGGCGGCCAGGTCGCTGTCGACCTCGGTCACGTTGGGCAGCTCGGCGACGGCCGCGCGGATCTGCTCGGCCGCGGCACGCAGCGTGGCGTCGTCGGCCGCCTCGACCGCGACCTCCAGGCCGTTGCCGCCGAAGCCGCCCTGCACCGCGCCGACCACGACCTCGCCGACGGCGCTGTCGTCCAGCGCGTCGATCTTGTCGCGCAGCGAGTCGGTGAGCGTCTTCTGGTCCGTGCCGGTTTCCGAGGTCACCTGGAAGCGGGCCTGGGTGGTGTTGGCGCCGCCGCCACCGCCGAAGATGCCGCCGCCACCGCCGACCGTCACCTGGTACGACTTCACGCCGTCGGTGGAGTCGAGGATCGTCTCGATCCGCTTCGCCGCCTCGTCGGTGGTGGCCAGCGAGGTGCCGATCGGCATGGTCTGCGAGATCGAGAACGAGTTGCCGGAGCTCTCGATGAAGCTGGTCTCGATCCGGGTGGCGAGGAAGCCGGTGCCGGCGATGACGCCGAACGCCAGCAGCAGCGTGACGAACCGGTGGCCCAGCGACCAGCGCAGGATCGGCACGTACGCCCGCTGCAGGGGGCTGCGCAGCTCCTTGGCCTCGGCCTTGGTCCGGATCGCTTCGAGCTCCTCGGCGGTGCCCTGCGGCGACTTGAGGAACCAGTACGCCATGACGGGGACGATGGTCAGCGACACCAGCAGCGAGGCCAGCAGCGCCGCGGTCACGGTCAGGCCGAACGGGCCGAACAGCTGGCCGACCATGCCGCCGACCAGCGCGACGGGCAGGAACACCGCGACAGTGGTCAGCGTCGAGGCGGTCACCGCGCCGGAGACCTCCTTCACCGCGGTGAGGATGGCCTCCTTCTTGGGTTCGCCGTACTCCAGGTGGCGTTTGATGTTCTCCAGCACCACGATCGAGTCGTCGACCACCCGGCCGATCGCGATGGTCAGGCCGCCCAGGGTGAGCAGGTTGAGCGAGTAGTCGCCGGCCCACAGCGCGATCAGCGCGATGACCACGCTGACCGGGATCGACACGGCGGTGACCAGGGTCGAGCGGACCGACAGCAGGAAGATCAGGATCACCAGCACGGCGAAGGCCAGGCCCAGCGCGCCCTCGGTGGTCAGGCTGCTGACCGAGCGCTCGACCTCGGGCGCCTGGTCGAAGATGACCTGCAGCGCGCCGCCCGCGCCGAGCTGTGCGGCGAGCTCGGGGAGCTTGTCGTTGACCTGGTGCGAGATCTCCACGGCGTTCGCGCCCGGCAGGGCGGTGACGCCGACGCCGAGGCTCGGCTTGCCGTTGGTGCGGGTCAGCGTGGTCGCGTCGGCGGGCGCCGAGACGACCGTGGCGACGTCCTTGAGCTGCGTGGGAGCGGCCGGGGCGGCGGGCTTGCCGGCGGTCGGGCGCGCGGCGCCGGCCGAGCCGAGGTACAGGTCGCCGAGCTGCTCGACGGTGGTGAAGCGGCTGCCGACCGCGACCGAGTAGACCAGGCCGCCGTCGGTGATCACGCCGCCGGGCATGCTGACGCCGTTGGCGGTCAGCGCGCCGGTCACCGCCTGCGCGGTGAGGCCCTTGGCGGCCAGCTTGGCCGGGTCCAGGTTGATGGTGACCTGCGGGGTGCGGTCGCCGGACAGGGTCGCCTCGCGTACGCCCTCGATGTTGTTCAGGGCCGGCAGCACGGTGGCGCGCACGCGGCGGGCCAGCTCCTGGTCGTCGCCGCCCGCGCCGCTGGCGGCGAGCTGGATGACCGGGATGTCGTCGGTGGTGCCCGCGAAGACCGTCGGGTCCACGTTCTGCGGCAGGCGCGCGTCGATGCGCGCCAGCGCCTGCTGGATGTCGCCCTCGACCTGGTCGACGTCCGCGCCGAAGTCGAAGGCCACGCTCACGGAGACGGAGCCGTTGCGCGACGTCGAGGTCACGCTGGTCACCCCGCTGACGCCGGCGACCGCCTGCTCGATCGGGATGGCGACCTGCTGCTCGACGATCTCCGGCGTGGCGCCCGGGTATGCGGCGACCACGGAGACCATCGGGAACTGCAGGTCGGGGAACATCTGCTGGCGCAGCTGCGGCAGCACGAAGGCACCCGCACCGAGGATCGCCACGCTGATCAGCGCGACTAGTCCGCGGTTGGCGAGGCTCAGCCTGGCCAGGAATGACATGACGACTCCAGGTGCATCACGGTCGAGCGTTATGGGGGATTGCGACCGCCGCAGTCAACCAGGTCAACGCGCAGGAACTGTGAACCGAACCTGAAAGCCAGCCGAAAGCCGCTTCGAGTTCGTCACAGTCGTTCTTCGCCGGTAGCCGGGTGAGACAGGGGGAACGAGTCCCCAAGGTACAAGCCGCCGACCGACGAATCGTTTGAAATCGGGCGTGAGCTCGGTGACTTTCAGCATTTATTCGGCTTCTCTGCAGGGGGCATGCGGGCGGGCTCGGGCACACTGGCCACGCCCGATGATGCGCGCACCTGGTGGGAGTGGTCGATGAAACCGGAGAAGGGCGAGCAGCGCCGCCTGCTCGTGGTGGACGACGAGCCGACCATCGTGTCGCTGCTCTCGGCCAGCCTGCGATTCGTCGGCTTCGAAGTGCGCACCGCGGCCACCGGCGCGCAGGCACTGGCCGTGGCCGCCGAGTTCAAGCCCGAGCTGCTGGTGCTCGACGTGATGCTGCCCGACTGCGACGGCTTCGAGGTGGTCCGCCGGCTGCGGGCGGGCGGCGCGCACGTGCCCGTGCTGTTCTTGACCGCCCGCGACGGCGTGCAGGACAAGATCACTGGCCTGACGGTGGGCGGCGACGACTACGTCACCAAGCCGTTCAGCCTGGAGGAGGTCGTCGCCCGGATCCGGGCCGTGCTGCGCCGCACCTACACCGGCGCGGCCGCGCCCACCGACGACACCACGCTGCGCTTCGCCGACCTCGAACTCGACGAGGAGACCCACGACGTGCGCCGGGCCGGCAAGCTGGTGCGGCTCAGCCCGACCGAGTTCAAGCTGCTGCACTACCTGCTGGTCAACGCCGATCGGGTGGTCAGCAAGGCGCAGATCCTCGACCACGTCTGGCGCTACGACTTCGGCGGCGACGCCCGGATCGTCGAGTCCTACATCTCGCTGCTACGCCGCAAGGTCGACACGGTCGACCCGCCGCTGATCCACACGCTGCGCGGCTTCGGCTACTCCCTGCGGCTGCCGAGATCGTGAGACGGCTGATGCGCGGGCCGAAGCGCTGGTCACTGCGAGCCCGGCTGCTGGCCGGCGTGCTCGCGCTGGTCTGCGCCGGGTTCGTCGTCGCCGACACCGCCAGCGTCTCGCTGCTGCGGATGTACATGATCCAGCAGATCGACGACCAGCTCGACCTCGCCATGCACGACCTCACCAAGCGCGACCCGGCCGAGTTCACGCCCGCCGAGGTCGAGCAGTTCTCCAAGGAGCAGACCGAGGGCAAGACCTTCTTCGACGCGTACATCCTGGAGTTCCGCGACAAGGACGGCCGCGTCGAGAAGCGGTTCCCCGGCGACGGCGGCGGGGAGCGGCGCGGCTCGCCGGCCCTGCCGTCGCTGGACCTGGCCTCGGTGCGGCGGCTGGCCGACAAGCCGTTCTTCGTGCCCAACGAGGTGTCCTACCACCGGCACCCCGGCTACCAGGTGCTGGTGGGGGAGCGGGCCGACGGGCAGGGCAGCGTCGTCATCGCGTACGACCTCACCGGGGTGGCCAAGACCATGGCCCGGCTCGGCGCGATCGAGATCGCGGTGACGCTGGCGGTGCTCGGGCTGGCCACCGCGCTCGGCGTCTGGGTGATCAAGATGGGCCTGCGGCCGCTGACCGAGGTCGAGCAGACCGCCGAGGACATCATCGCGGGCGGTGACCTGTCCCGCCGGGTGCCCGAACAGGTCGGCCCGCGCACCGAGATGGGGCGGCTGTCGCGCACCCTCAACACGATGCTGGCGCAGATCGAGGGCTCGTTCGCCGAACGCACCGAGTCGGAGGCGCGGCTGCGGCGCTTCGTCGCCGACGCCTCACACGAGCTGCGCACTCCGCTGGCCGGCATCCGCGGCCTGGCCGAGCTGCACCGCCAGGGCGTGGTCACCGACCCGGCCGAGGTCTCCGTGCTGCTGGCCCGGATCGAGACCGAGGCGACCCGGATGGGCCTGCTCGTCGAGGACCTGCTGATGCTGGCCCGGCTCGACGAGCAGCGCCCACTGCGCAGCGAGCCCGTCGACCTGGTGCCGATCGCCGCCGACGCCATCGAGTCCGCGCAGCTGCGCGAGCTGGACCGGCCGCTGCGGCTGGAACTGCTCGACGGCGACCCGCCCGTGGTGCTCGGCGACGAGGACCGGCTGCGCCAGGTCGTCACCAACCTGCTCGGCAACGCCCTCACCCACACCCCGGCGGGCACGCCGGTGACGGTGCGGGTCGGCGTGGAAGGCGACCGGGCCGTGCTGCAGGTCATCGACAGCGGCCCCGGCCTGTCGCCGGCGCAGGCCGAGCGCGTCTTCGAACGCTTCTACCGCGCCGACCCGGCACGTGCCCGCGACCACGAGCGCTCACCCGCCGCCGGGTCCGGCCTCGGACTGTCCATCGTGGCCGCCCTGATCGCCGCGCACGGCGGCGAGGTCTGCCACCGCCCCACCCCCGGCGGCGGCGCCACCTTCCGCATCACCCTCCCCCTCTGCCCCGCGTGATCTCGTCACCTTAAGCGCGGGTTAAAGATCGGCAGTCACCTCTTGTGTGGCAGGGGTCACCGGATTAACTTTTAGCAAACTTAACTAACGGTTTCTTCGAGCTGCCTTTCGCCCCCAGGAGGGTGATCATGCAACGTAAACCGCTCCTCAACCTGTTCGTCGCCACCGCGACGGCGCTGGTCGGGACCGCTGTGGCCGTCGCGGTCGCGGGCACCGCCGGTGGCGCCGCCGTCGACCACAACGCCTGCCGGCCCGACGGTCTGTATCAGACCCCCGGCGTGACCGTGCCCTACTGCGACGTCTACGACACCAACGGCCGCGAGTCGATGGGGGCGGGTCACCCGCGCCGCATCATCGGCTACTTCACCAACTGGCGCACCGGCAAGAACGGCGCCCCGGCCTACCTGGCCAACCAGATCCCGTGGTCGAAGATCACCCACATCAACTACGCGTTCGCGCACGTGGACGGCACCAACAAGATCTCGATCGGCAACCCGGCCGAGGCGAACAACGCCTCCACCAACATGACCTGGCCGGGGGTGGCGGGCGCGGAGATGGACCCGGCGTTCCCGTACACCGGGCACTTCAACCTGCTGAACAAGTTCAAGAAGCAGTACCCGGACGTCAAGACGCTGGTCAGCGTCGGCGGCTGGGCGGAGACCGGCGCGTACTTCGACGGCAGCGGCGCGCGGATCGACTCCGGCGGCTTCTACCGGATGACCACCAACGCCGACGGCTCGGTCAACACGTCCGGCATCAACGCCTTCGCCGACTCCGTGGTGACGTTCCTGCGCACGTACGGCTTCGACGGCGTGGACATCGACTACGAGTACCCGACGTCCAACAAGGACGCCGGCCACCCGCTCGACTTCGCGCAGTCCAACGCGCGCCGGGCCGGCCTGAACGCCTCCTACCAGGTGCTGATGAAGGCGCTGCGGGAGAAGTTGGACACCGCCGCCGCGTCCGACGGCAAGTACTACATGGTCACCGTCGCGGCCCCGGCCTCCGGCTGGCTGCTGCGCGGCATGGAGTCCTACCAGGCCACGCAGTACCTCGACTACATCAACATCATGTCGTACGACCTGCACGGCGCGTGGAACCAGTACGTCGGCCCGAACGCCGCCCTGTACGACGACGGCCAGGACAACGAGCTGACCGCCGGCGGCGTGTACAACGCCTACGCCGGCATCGGCTCGCTGAACACCGACTGGGCCTACCACTACTACCGCGGCGCGGTGCAGAGCGGGCGGATCAACGTCGGGGTGCCGTACTACACGCGTGGCCACCAGAACGTCACCGGCGGCACCAACGGCCTGTGGGGCACCGCGGCCAAGACCGCGAACTGCCCCATCGGCACGCAGAGCCCCTGCGGCAACGGCGCGATCGGCATCGACAACCTGTGGCACGACCTGGACACCGCGGGCAACGAGGAGCCGGCCGGGTCCAACCCGATGTGGCACGCCAAGAACCTGGAGAACGGCATCGCCGGCTCCTACCGGGCGGCGTACGGCCTCACCCCCGCGACCGACCCGGCCGACACCCTGACCGGCACCTACGTGCGCAACTACTCCTCGACGCTGGTCGCGCCGTGGCTGTGGAACGCGCAGAAGAAGGTCTTCCTGTCCACCGAGGACGAGCAGTCCATCGGGGCCAAGGCCGACTACGTGGTGAACAAGGGCATCGGCGGCATCATGATCTGGGAGCTGGCCGGCGACTACGCGTTCGACGCGGCGGCCGGTGAGTACCGGATGGGCAACACGCTCACCAACACCATCGCCGCGAAGTTCGCCACCGCCTCGGCGTACGGCGCGAGCCGGTCCAACACGGCGCTGCCCACCCAGACCATCAACGTGGACGTGCAGCTCGGCGGGTTCGCCCTCGGCGACTCGAACTACCCGATCAACCCGAAGCTGAAGCTGGTCAACAACACGACCACCACCATCCCCGGCGGGGCGGTGCTGGACTTCGACTACGGCACCTCCGCCCCGGGCAACATGAGCCAGCAGTCCGGCTGGACGATGGCGGTCACCCCGGGCCACACCGGCAACAACGTCGGCGGCCTCAAGGGCGACTTCCACCACGTCAAGCTGACCCTGCCGAGCTGGCAGACGGTGGCCCCGGGCGCGTCGATCGAGCTGACGCTCAACTACGTGCTGCCGATCGCCTCGCCGTCCAACTACACGCTCACCTTCGGCGGGCAGACCTACAACCTGGCCGTCAACCGCACCCGGGGCGGGGTGGCCCCGACGGCCTCGCCGAGCACCCCGGTGTCGCCCAGCGCGTCGGCGTCCGCGTCGCCGAGCACCCCGCCCGGCACCTGCACCGACCCGGTGTGGAGCCCGACGCAGATCTACACCGGCGGCAACCGGGTGTCGTACAACGGCCGCGCCTACCGCGCCCAGTGGTGGACGCAGAACGAGACCCCGGGCGTCGCGTCGGTGTGGGTCGACCTCGGCCCGTGCACGGGCGGCAGCGCGTCGCCGTCGGCTTCGCCGTCGCCCAGCGTGTCACCGTCGTCGTCACCGCGGCCCTCGCCGAGCGTGTCGCCCAGCGCCAGCCCGTCCCCGTCGGCCAGCCCGTCGACCTCGCCGGGGGCCTACCCGGCGTGGGCGCCGAACACCGCGTACGCGGTCGGCGCGCGGGTGACCTATGGCGGTCGCTCGTACCAGTGCCGCCAGGCGCACACCTCCATCACCGGCTGGGAGCCGCCGAACGTCGGCGCGCTCTGGCTGGCCCTGTAACCGGTCCGTCCCGGCGCGCCGCCCCTTCCAACCGGCGCGCCGGGCCGGCCCTCCCGCCGTGAAATGTGATGCCGGTCATCGTCTGAGCAGGTCTGACAGCTCGGAGGGGGCCGGCATCCGGCATGATGGCGGCGTGGGGACTACCGCGTTCGTGCTCGGCGGCGGTGGCGTGCTGGGCGCCGTCGAGGTCGGCATGCTGCGCGCGCTGTTCCGCGCGGGCATCCGGCCGGACCTGGTGGTCGGGCTGTCCATCGGCGCGATCAACGCCGCGCTGGTCGCCGCCGACCCGGAACCCGAGGTCACCGACAAGCTGGTCCGGCTGTGGGCCACCCCCGAGATCAGCGAGGTGTACGGCGACTCGGTGCCGCGCCAGCTGCGCCGCCTGGCCACCCGTGCCCACCTGCACTCGCCCGCCCCGCTGCAGCGGGTGCTGGAGCGCTCGATGCGGGCCGGGGTCACCTTCGACGACATGCGCGTGCCGCTGCACCTGTGCGCGGCGAACATCGAGCGCGCCGAGGCGCACTGGTTCAGCGCCGGCCGGGTCGTGGACGCGGTGCTGGCCGCGGCGGCCCTGCCCGGCGTGCTGCCCCCGGTGGAGATCGGCGGCGAGCACTACCTCGACGGCAATCTGGTGGCGTACCCGATCAATCACGCCGTCGAGCTGGGCGCGGACGAGGTGTTCATGCTCCAGGTCGGCCGGCTGGAGCGGCCGTTGCAGCCGCCGCAGCGGCCGTGGGAGGCGACCAACGTCGCCATGGAGATCGCCCGCCGGGTCCGGTTCACCCGCGAACTGGCCGCCATCCCCGACGGCGTACGCGTACACGTGCTGCCCGGCGGGGCCGGCGCCGACGAGAGCCCCTGGGCGTACCGCGACGTCGCGGCCGTCGGCCGCCGCGTCAGCGCCGCCTACGCCGCCTCCCGCGACTACCTCTCCGCCGTCGGCCACTGACCCTGGCCCGTCGCGGCTCGCCGCGACGCGGCGCAAGGTCATCCGACTTGCCTGGCAATCGTGCGTATCTTGGACGGCCGTTCGCCCATGTGCCAGGCAAGTCGAGCGATCATCCACGGGCCGGGCTGGGTGGTCAGGCGACGCCGGGGGTGGAGTTGTGGGCGGCGCGTTTGGCGGCCCGGCCGGCGGTGAAGCCGAGGACCAGCTGGATGATGCCGAGCGCGATGAGCCACAAGCCGGTGATCCAGACCAGCACGGTGAGCGTGATGCCGGGCCAGAAGAACAGGACCAGGCCGGCGGCGATGCTGAGCAGGCCCAGCAGCACGGTGCCGATCTTCGGCCAGGTGCCGTGGGTGCGTGCGAAGCCGGTGACCACCTCGGCCACCCCGCCGACGATCCAGACCAGGCCCAGCACCACCGCGAGTACCTTGATCGAGTCGACCAGGTGCCGCAGGCAGATGATGCCGACGACGATGTAGAGCAGGCCCATCACGGCGATCAGGGCCCGGTGCCCGCCGCTGACGCCTTTGGCGGTCAGGCCCTCGACGACCCGGAAGATCCCGACGATGACGAGCCATACGCCGATCAGCGCCACGATCAGCACGAGCGTCTTCTCCGGCCAGAAGGTGAGCGCGAGACCCGCGGCGATGGAGATCAACCCGCCGATGATCGACATGCGCTTGAACGAACGCAACGCGTCGGCCTCGAGTGCCGCGTCTCCGTACGGATCAATCATGGTGCGAAGATAACTCGCAATATCTGTGATTTCTCCCTTTTCGGATGAGTAGCCTCAGGCTGAGATGAAAGGGGCAGTGATGAAGAGGGGTCCGCTCGAGTTCGTGGTCGTGGAGTTCGCCGGCCGCGTCCCCGGGCGTCACCTTGCACCTGAGCTGCATCGCCTGACCGATCAGGAGATCGTCCGCATCATCGACACGGTGGTGGTGGACAAGGCGGCCGACGGCGCCGTCACCTTGCACGAGCTGCGCGAATACCAGGGTGACGAGGACTTCGAGGCGATGGACCCGGCGATCCAGGCGGTCGACGGGCTCATCTCCGAACAGGACGTGCACGACCTGGCCGAGGCGATCACCCCCGGCGCGCAGGCGCTGGTGCTGCTGTTCGAACATCTGTGGCTGGCCGACGTCCGTGCCGTGGTCGCGGAGGCCGGCGGCGAGATCGTGGTCGCGGAACGCATCCCCGCCCCGGTGGCCGACGCGATCGAGGCAGCGGTGCACGCCGCGCCGGTGGGAGGCTGACATGCTGCTACGACGTCCGGTGGCGGGCCGGCGCGGGCCGGGCCTGCTCGGCTCGGTGGCGCGCACCGCGGTGGTGGCGGGCACGGCCACCGCCACCGCGGGCACCGTGCACCGCTGGTCCGAGCGCAGGCAGGCGGAGACGGCCCAGGAACAGGCCGCCCAGCAGGCTGTGCACGACCAGCAGCAGCTCGCGCAACTCCAGGCCCAGCTCGACGCGGAGCAGCCGCAGCCCGCGGCTTCACCGGTCCAAGGCGGTAGCGGGCAGTCGCAGCCCGCGGTTTCACCGGTCCACGGCGGTAGCGGGCAGTCGCAGCCCGCGGCTTCACCGGTTCAGGGCGGTAGCGGGCCGGCGCATCGCGTGGTTACACCGGTTCAGGACGGCACCGGGCAAGCGCAGCCCGCGGTTTCCCCGGCCCCGCCGGACGGCAGGCGGCAGCAGCCCGCGGCTACAGCTGTCGCGGCGTCGGGCGCGGCGGCTCCGACTTCCGCGGCGGTGGATCTGATGTCGCAGCTCAAGCAACTGGCCGACCTGAAGGCCTCGGGCGTGCTGACGGACGCGGAGTTCAGCGCCGCCAAGGCGAAGCTGCTGGGCACCTGATGACGGAGCCCGAGGACCCTGCCCTGTCGCCGTGGGAGCGGCGCCTCGCCGGCGCCACGCACGACCTACCCGAGCCGGCCCCGCCTGCCCTGCGGCGGACCGGCGGGGGACCGGCCCGCACGCTGCGCTGGATCGGCGCGTTCGTGCTCGCGCTGCTCGCGGCGGTGTTGGTGCTGGCCTCGGTGACCGCGCGCTACGCCCGCGCCGAGCTGCTCGACACCGACCACTACGTGGAGACCGTCGCCCCGCTCGCCACCGATCCGCAGGTGCAGGCGGCGATCACCGACCGCGTCACGCACGAGATCATGGCGCGGCTGCCCCTGGAGAAGCTCGCGGGCGACCTGGCCAGCGCGGTCAACCTGCCGCGCGTACAAGCGGTCATCGATCTGGTGCTGCCCGCCGTGACCTCCTGGCTGCAGGGCCAGATCCACAAGGTGGTGAACGAGCTGGTCACCTCGCCACGCTTCCCCGCGGTGTGGAACCAGGTCAACCGCACCGCCCACCAGAACATCGAGGGGTTGCTCACCGGCCAGGGCACGCCCATGCTGCACAGTTCGGGCACCGACGTCGTGGTGGACCTGGGTCCGGTGCTGGCCGCCGCGCGGCAGGAACTGGTCGATCGCGGCTTCGGCCTCGCGGCCCGGATCCCCGACATGTCCATCCCGTACACCGTCGCGCAGGTGGACCAGCTGCCGGAGATCCAGCGCTACGTGCGCCTGCTCGACGTCAGCGCGACCTGGCTGCCGCCGCTGGCACTGCTGCTGCTGGGGCTGGCCGTGTGGACCGCCCCGAACCGGCGGCGCGGGCTGATCCTCGGCCTGACGCTCAGCGCGCTGATGCTGGTCGTCGGCCTGGTCGCCAACCAGATGGTCCGCGACCGGGCGGCGCAGCGGGCCACCGAGCGGGGCCTGAATCGGGCGGTGACGCTGGACGTCTACGACACGGTGCTGCGGTTCCTGGTCACCGCGCTGGTCACGGTGCTGGTGGCGGCGCTGCTCGCGGTGCTGTGGGCGCTGCTGGCGGGTCCGTCGCGGCCCGCGGTGCTGCTGCGCAGCGGAGTGAACGCCGTGCTCGACCGGATCGCGCGGCCGCTGGCGCGCGAGACGTGGGCGGTGCGTACGGGCGCGTTCGTACGCCGTCACTTCCGCTGGTTCGCGATCGTGCTCGGCGTGCTGGCCGGCTGGTGGCTGCTGGCCCGGCCGTCGGTGGCGACGGCGGTGTGGGCGTTCGTGCTGGCAGCGCTCGCCACGCTGGTGCTGACGCTGGGTCGCCGGATGCCCGCCACGGTCCTCGAAGTCGCGACCACGACGGACGCCGCCGGGTCCGCGCCCGGCACTGCCACCGAGCCGGGGGCAGCGGCCACGGCGGGCGCGTCGGCGGTCGTCTCGTCCGGTGACGAGGCCGCCGAGCAGGACCTCACGGACGAGCCGACCCCCTGGGAGCTGTCGGAACCGCTGCCGACGGCGCAGGCCGCCCGGGCCGGCGCCGAGCAACCGGACACCACCGCGGACGAGCCGGGAAAGCCGCGCGAACGAGGCCCGGCCGGTCCGCCCTCGCCTTCGGACGGATCGCCGACCGACCCCACCGACCGAGCGGTCGATCCGTAACTGGCGCGGTTACGGCATGCTGACCCGCATGACCGAGCACGCGTCGTACCCCTGCCCGCTGTGCAGAGCCACTGCCACGCTGGACGGCCCCTGCCCCGGTTGCGGCCGTGCGCCGGACCCCGACGCGGCCGCGGTGCTGGCCTACGACGCGCAGATCACCGCGCTCGCGCCGCAGGTGGAGCAGGCGCGCAGCGCGTACGAGTCGCTGGCGGGACAGCTGACGCGACTGCGCCAGGACCGTGAGGTGTACGCGTCGCGGGTCCGCATGGCGGTGGCCCGGGAACACCCGGCGCACCAGCCCACCCTGCTCACGCTGCCGCCGACCACCAGCAGCCGGCCGCCGGCCGCCGGCACCGTCCCGCCGACGGCCGGCACCCTGCCGCCCGTCGGCCGGCAGCCGGAGTCCTCGCCGCGCACCGTGCAGAACCTGCTGTTCGTCCTGGGCGGGCTGCTGCTCGGCATCGCCGCGATCGTGTTCACCGCCGTGGCCTGGGCGACGTTCGACGTGGTCGGCCGGGCGCTGATCCTGGGCGTGCTCACGATCGGCGTGCTGGCCGTGCCGCCGCTGGTGCGCCGCCGCGCGCTGACCGCGACCGCGGAGACCTTCGCCGCGCTCGGCCTGCTGCTGGTCGTGCTCGACGGGTACGCCGTCTGGTACGTCAACCTCGGCGGCGTCGCCGACCACTGGGACCCGGGCTTCTACGCGGGCGCGGTGGCCACGTTCACCGCCCTGCTCGGCTACGGCTACGCGCGGGTCGTCGGGACGAGTGCGACCCGGTTCGGCGCGCTGCTGGCGGCGCAGCCCGCACTGCCCCTGTTCTTCCTCGAGTCGTCCGCCGACGTGGCGGGCTGGTCCGTCGTCTTCACCGCCGTGGCTCTCGGCGACCTCCTGCTCTACCAGGTGCTGACGGGGCCCGCCACCGCTCCGACGGCCACCGGCGAGCCGGCAGCCGGCGCGTCGGCACCGGACACGGCCAGGCCAGTCGCCGCGGACGATCCGCAGCGGGACATGGCCGCGGAGGCGGTGCCCGTAGATGAGCCGTCGTCTGACGAGCCGTCGGTCGCGGCGGCGGCCGTGCCGAGGCAGCCCGCGCAGGAACCGGTCACGGCCGGTTCGGTCCTGCCATCCGGCGCGGCTCCGGCGCAGCCTGTCGGGGATCTGCCGGGCCGGGCCGGGCTCCGGGTGCTGGCGGTGCTGGCATACCTGGCGATGCTCGGGGTCGGCGGCCTGCTGGCGCTGATCGCGTGGCTGCTCGGGACCGATCCGGACACCGCGGTCACCGGCTCGCTGGCGCTGCTCGCGGCGGCCGGGGTGCTGGCGGCCGGGCTCTGGCAGGCCGGCAAGGGCGCTTCCGGCGGGTTCGCCCTGCCCACGGCCGGTGGCGTGGTGACCGTGGCGCTCGCCGCGGCGCTGGCGCGGCCGGCGCTCGTGCAGTGGCCGAACCATTGGCTGCTGGTGATGGCGGGTGCCGCAGCGCTGGTGGCGATGCTGGTGGTGGTGCTCGGCGGACCGCTGGCGGCCCGGTGGTCCGGGGTCCGGGCCGGGCTGGCCGGTGGCGCGGCGCTGGCGCTGAGCGTGCCCGCGCTGTGCGCCGCGGGCTGGGCGCTGGGCGCGGGCTGGCAGTCGGTGCTGGACGCGACGCCGTGGTGGGCCGCCGAACCGGCGCGCTTCGACGGGTCGTACGGCTGGCTGCTGCCGGTGAGCCTGGCCCTGGTGGCCGTCGCGGCCTGGCTGCTCGCCGGTCCGCCGGGGCCGGCGGCGGTGCGGGCCTACGTCGCCGCCGGGGCCGTGCTGCTGCTCCCGCTGACGATGCCGGGCCACCCGGCGCTGACGCCGTGGGCGGCGCTCGCCTGCGATCTGGTCGCGGCCGCCGTCGCGCTGGCCGTGGCGCTGCTGCTGCGCCGCCACATCGTGCTCTGGGGCGTGGTGGCCGGGCTGCTGGCCGGCCACGCGCTGCTGGCCGGTGCGGGCAGCCCTGTGCTGTCGGCCTGGGCGCTGGGCGGCGTGGTGCTGCTCGGCCTGGCCGCGGCCGGGATCGGCTGGCGCAGTGCCCTGGTGCCGGACGGCGGAACCCGGACGGCCGCCGGGTCCGGCACGGTGAGCACCGCGAGCGCGCTGCACGGGGTGCGGGTGCTGGGCGGGGTGAGCGGCGCGGTGGCGCTGGCGCTGCTGCCGCCCGCGGTGCACAGCGTGGTGGCCGCGGCCGGCGTCGACGAACCGTGGTCGCGCCGCGCGCTGCTGATCGCCGCCGTCCTGACGCCGCTGTGGGTGTTCCTGTCACCCGCCCGGTTGCGGGACTACGCCGTGATCGGCGGCTTGGCGGGGGCGTTGTGGGCGCTGCCCGGCGGCCTGCCCGCGCAGGATTCCGCGGCGGTGTACGCGGCGCTGTGCACGCTGGCCCTGGCTCTGGTCGCGATGCAGGCCCGATGGGTGCGGGCGGAGACCCCGGCGCAGATCGTGCTGGCGCTGACCCTGCTGATGTGCGCCGAGGCGCTGCACCTGATCTTCATCGCGCCGCTGAGCTGGCTGGACCGGATCTGGGCGGGCGATCCCGTCGGCACCGGCCTGAGCGCCTACCCGAGCGACCGGCTGCCCTGGGCGTACGCCGTGGCGCTGCTGCTGCTCGCCCCTGCCGTCGCGGCGTGGTTCCGGCGGGGCGGCGGGCGGCTGATGGCCGTGTCCGGCGGGGTCGTCGCCGGGGTCGCCGGACTCGCGGCGCTGGCCGCCGCACAGGCGCCGTGGCCGACTGTCAGCGCGGTGCAGTTGGTGCTCGGCGCGGGCCTGCTGGTGCTGGTCGCGCTGCGGCCGTACGGTGCGCTCACGCTGGCGGGCGGTCTGTTCGGGACGCTGCTGACGGTGGCCGGGCTGGCCGGAACGCTGGCCGAGAAGTGGTCGACGATCACCGGGCTGGCGCTGGTGTCCGTGACGCTGGCCGCGATCGCGGTGGGCGGCCGGACCCGGCCGGCGCGCACCGCCGGCTGGCTGGCCGGGGCGGCGGCCAAGGTGCTGCTGGCGGTCGCGATCGGCGAGGCGGCCGAGCTGAGTTTCGAGGTCATCGCGTACCTGGTGCTCGGGGTCGCGGCGATCGTGCTGGGTCTGGCGTACGCGCCGTTCGCCCGGGAGCAGCGGGCCGCGGCGGAGGCGGCGGCGCACGCCGCGGCGCTGGTCGCGCTGTCGCTGTGCCATGGGGACGTGCGGTCGATCGCCCTGGTGCTGGCGCTGTGGGGGGTCGCGGTCGGACTGACCGTGCTCGCCGCGCCGCGCCCGCAACGGGTGCCGCGGGCCGCCGCGGCGGCGCTGGCGGAGGCGATCGCCTGGTGCGCGATCCTCGGCGCGAACGGCGTCGGCCTGCTGGAGGCGTACACCCTGCCGGTGGCTCTGCTCGCGCTGGCCGTGGGCTGGTATGCGGCACGGGCCCGGCCGGACCTGTCCAGCTGGCTGTACGCCGGTCCGGCGCTGGTCGCGGCGCTGCTGCCCAGCCTGGCGGGTGCGCTGACCGACGAGTCGGGCACCCCGCTGCGCCGGCTGCTGCTGGGCCTGGGCGCGCTCGCGGTCACCGTGTTCGGCTCGGTGCGCCGGCTGCAGGCGCCGGTGGTGCTGGGTGGTGGCGTGCTGCTGGTGCTCGCGCTGCACGAGCTGGTGCTGGTCCTGGCGTCGGGGCTGCTGCCGACGTGGGTGCCGATCGCGGTCGGCGGGGCGGTGCTGCTGGCGCTGGCCATCACGTACGAGCGGAGCCGCCGGGACGTGGCCCGGCTGCGGGGTGCCATCGGCCGGATGCGGTAACTCTCTCCCGCAGGGGCGTTCTGCCCGCAAGAATGGGGAGAGTGCCACATTAGGGGGGAAGATGGACTTCTGGGACGTCTTCTGGCTGTTGCTGATCTTCATTCCGCTGCTGCTCATCTGGGGCTTCGCGATCGTGGACATCTTCCGCCGCGACGACCTCTCCGGCTGGCTCAAGGCGCTGTGGATCGTGGTCGTCGTCCTGCTGCCGTTCCTCGGCACGCTGATTTACCTGATCTTCCGGCAGCCCGGAGCCACCCCGCAGGAGCGCCGGGCGATGGATCAGGCCAGTCGCGAGTTCGTGGAGAAGTACTCGCCGAACGACTCGGCGCAGCAGCTCAAACTGCTGTCCGACCTGCACGACCGGGGCAAGCTGACCGACGCGGAGTTCGCCGAGGAGAAGTCCAGGGTGCTCGACGCCGCCCGCGCGCAAGACGCACCGGCGGGCCCCGCGGGAACCCCGCCCACCCGGCCGGACCAGGGGCCGGCCTCCGGTCCGGGTGCGCGCCAGACCGGTCCCGGCGCGCCGCCCGCGGGACCCGGCGACCTCGGCGGACCCGCCGCGCCGTCCGCGAGCGCGGGCGGGGTCGAGCCGCCGCGCCGCCCGCGGGGCTTCGGCGCATAGACGGCGGGCTGTGACGCTGGACGTTTGCGGGTTGCGGCAGGTCGCGCACCGAACCTAGGGTCTTGCACTATGAGGTTCGAGGTCAGTCATGTGCTGGATGCGATCGAGCGGCGGCTGGGCACCGACCCGGCTCTCGCCGCCGGGGTGCTCGACGTGGCTGAATTGATCTATTGCGCCGACCTGGACGGCGGTCGCCCCGCCAACCTGGTCCGGCTCGGCATGGTGGTCGACGGGCTCGCGCGCCAGGTCGGCGAGGAGCACGTCTCGGCATACTGCGTCGTCGACAAGTCCCTGCTTTCCAACCAGGACCTGACCTCCAACGAGCGGATGGTGATGCGCCGCTGGGGCGACGACGGCGTCGTCGAGGTCGTGGTCGGCGCGGCCGCGCGGGTCGTGGAGGTCTCCGAGCTGACCGGCCTGCCGATCGTCTCGCGGGTGCTGCCCGCGGTGTGGTCGCCGCTGCCCGGCGCGGGTGGCGTCGTGCTGCAGCCGCGCGGACCGGTGCCGACCGGCCCGTCGCCGGTCGGCCGCCAGCTCACCGCGCGCTGGTGGCACTGCCCCGACCCGGACTGCGCCAACTTCGGCCCGGCCCGCCGCGGCAGCGGCCAGCCCGTGCCGCGCCTGCGCAACGGCCAGCCCATCTGCCCCCGGCACGACGCCCCGCTGGGCGACTCCGGGCCGCGCCCGCCGCAGCAGGTGCTGGCGGTGCGCGTGGACGGCGTGATCCGGACCCGCTTCGTGGTGACCGCCGCCGGACCCGTGGTCGTCGGCCGCGCCCCCGACGGCGGGCAGGGCCAGGTCGGCATCCAGCTCGGCCCGTGGCTGAGCGAGGACGCCCGAGCCAAGGTCAGCCGCGCGCACGTGTCGGTCGCCCTGTCTCCGCAGGGCATCTCGGTCACCGATCTGAGCATGAACGGCACCCTGGTCCGCCTGGGTGGCGCCGCCGACGGGGAGCTGCAGCTCAGCCGGGGTGCGACGCGCCAGCTCGGCGTGTCGGACATCGTCGAGCTGTTCCCCGGTGTCGAGATCGGGCGCATCGGGGCGCTGGCCAGCAGCCGGCCCCTCGACTCCGCCTCGGTCATGTCCGACGCCCCCACGATGACCTTCCGCCCCGGTTACTGACCCCGCCGGCCCGCCTCCCGCACGGCCCGGCCCGCCCACCGACTCAACTCTTAAAGACTTGCGGCCTCCGAGTGCATCGGAGGCAGCAAGTCTTTAAGAGTTGCCGCAGGAAGGGGCGGCGGGGTGGGCGGGTCAGGCCGCGCCGATGACCTCGGCGAGCTGGCGAACGGCCCAGGTGATCTCGTCTTCTTCGATGACCAGGGGCGGGGCCAGACGGATCGTGGTGCCGTGGGTGTCCTTGGCGAGCATGCCGCGGGCCATCAGCTTCTCGGACGCCTGGCGTCCGGTCATCACGCCCGGGTCGATGTCGACACCGGCCCACAGGCCGCGGCCGCGCACCGCGGTGACGCCCCGGCCCATCAGCGCGCGGAGCTGCTCGTGCAGCATCGCGCCCAGCTCGGCGGAGCGGCGCTGGTACTCGCCGGTCTCCAGCAGCTTGATGACCTCGATGCCGACCGCGCAGGACAGCGGGTTGCCGCCGAAGGTGGAGCCGTGCTGGCCGGGCTTGAGCACGCCGAGCACCTCGCGGCTGGCGGCGACGGCGGAGACGGGCACGATGCCGCCGCCCAGCGCCTTGCCCATGATGTGCATGTCCGGCTTGACGTCCTCGTGGTCCACGGCGAACGTGCGCCCGGTGCGGGCCAGCCCGCTCTGGATCTCGTCGGCCAGGAACAGCACGTTGCGGCTGCTGCACAGGGCGCGTACGCCGGAGAGGTAGCCGTCCGGCGGGACCAGCACGCCGGCCTCGCCCTGGATCGGCTCCAGCAGCACCGCGACGGTGTAGTCGTCGATGGCCTCGGACAGCGCCTCCAGGTCGCCGTACGCGACGATCTCGAAGCCCGGGGTGTACGGCCCGAAGTCGGCCCGCGCGTCCTCGTCGGTGGAGAAGCTGATGATCGTGGTGGTGCGGCCGTGGAAGTTGTCCGCCGCCACGATGATCTTCGCCTGGCCGTCCGGCACGCCCTTGACCTGATAGCCCCACTTGCGGGCCACCTTGATCGCCGTCTCCACGGCCTCCGCGCCGGTGTTCATCGGCAGCACCAGGTCCTGGCCGGTCAGCTCGGACAGCCGGTGGCAGAACTCGGCGAACTGGTCGTGGATGAACGCGCGGCTGGTCAGCGTGAGCCGGTCCAGCTGGGCGTGCGCGGCGGCGATCAGCGCCGGGTGGCGGTGGCCGAAGTTCAGCGCCGAGTATCCGGACAGGAAGTCCAGGTAGCGTCGTCCGTCCACGTCGGTGACCCAGCAGCCCTCGGCCTCGGTGATGACGACCGGCAGCGGATGGTAGTTGTGCGCGGTGTACCGCTCCGCCTCGTCTACCGCAGACGGCGTACGGCTGTCGACGATCGAGTTCATGACCGTAGCTCCAGGGTGCAGCACTTGGGTCCACCACCGGCCAGTCGCAGCTCGGAGACGTCGACTCCGATCGGCTCGTAGCCGGCCTTGCGCAACTCCTCCGCGAGGTGGGTGGCCTGGACCGGCAGCACGACGTTCTCGCCGTCGCTGACCGCGTTGAGTCCCAGCACCTCCGCATCCTCGATGTTAGCGATGACGGCGTTCGGGAACAGCTGACGCAGCACATTCTGGCTGCCCGGCGAGAACGCCTCGGGCAGGTACGCGATGTTGGCGGGCTTGCCGTCGGCGCCCGTCGACAGCACCGCGAGCGCGGTGTCGAGGTGGTAGAAGCGCGGGTCGACCAGCTGCAGGGTGATCACGGGGCGGCCGAAGATCTCCTGCACCTCGGCGTGCGAGGCGTGCGCGGTGCGGAAACCGGTGCCCGCCAGCACGTAGTCGCCGGCCAGCAGGATGTCGCCCTCGCCCTCGTTGACGTGCTTGGCGTCGTGCACCTCGTAGCCGGCGCGCTCGGCCCAGTCGCGGTAGGCCGGACCCTCGTCGGCGCGCTCGGCGTGCCGGAACTGCGCCGTGAACATCTTGCCGTCGATCACCGTGCCGCCGTTGGCGGCGAAGACCATGTCGGGCAGGCCCGCGATGGGGTCGATGAGCTCGATCTGATGTCCCAGGTTCTCGTACGTGGCCTTGAGGCTCTCCCACTGGCTGATGGCCAGAGTGGTGTCGTACGGCGCGGCCGGGTCCATCCAGGGGTTGATCTTGTAGGTGACGGCGAAGTGGGTGGGCCGGCACATCAGAAAGCGCTTCTGCATGGCACTAACGCTAGAGGGGAAGATCGCAGCATAACCATCATTCGGCCGTGCTTATGACCTTGGTTTCTTGCGTAATTGACCGTGTCGACCAACGATCTGTTGCGTCGACCCCGGGAGGCGCTTTCCGCGGCGTACGGCCGCCCGCTCCCGCCTCCGACCGTAGCGCGCCGCCCGGCGGCCGCCCGTCCGCGCGGGGCGGTTCCGCGCGGCGCTGAACTGTCGTTAAAGTGCGGCGCATGACTGACAGCCAGAGAGTAGCGATCGTCACCGGCGCGGCCCGGGGCATCGGCGCGGCCACCGCCCAGCGGCTCGCCGCCGACGGGTTCGCCGTCGCCGCCGTCGACCTCACCGAGGACAACTGCGCCGACACCGTCGCCGCGATCACCGAGGCCGGCGGCCGGGCCATCGCGGTCGGCGCGGACGTCTCCGACTCCGCCGCCGTGGACGCCGCCGTGGCGCACGTCGCGGCCACCCTCGGCGCACCGTCGGCGCTGGTCAACAACGCGGGCGTGCTGCGCGACAACCTGCTGTTCAAGATGAGCGACAGCGACTGGGACACCGTCATGTCGGTGCACCTGCGCGGCGCGTTCCTGTGCAGCCGGGCCGTGCAGAAGCACATGGTCGAGCAGAAGTACGGCCGGATCGTGTCCCTGTCGAGCACCTCGGCGCTGGGCAACCGGGGCCAGGCCAACTACGCCGCGGCCAAGGCCGGCCTGCAGGGCTTCACCAAGACGCTGGCCATCGAGCTGGGCCCGTTCGGCATCACCGCGAACGCGGTCGCGCCGGGCTTCATCGTCACCGAGATGACGGCCGCCACAGCGGCGCGCGTCGGCGTCGACTTCGAGGCGTTCCAGGCCGCGCGGGCGGCGGAGACCCCGGTGCGCCGGGTCGGCACCCCCGCCGACGTCGCGCACGCGATCTCGTACCTGGTCAGCGAGGGCGCCGGCTTCGTCACCGGCCAGGTCGTCTACGTCGCGGGCGGCCCCCGCGGCTGACCCGCCCGGCGGCCCGCGCGCCACGCCCCGATTCACATAAACGTTGGCCTATCTGATCGAGTTTTCGAAGATCGAACTCGATCAGATAGGCCAACGTCCATAAAAAGCTACTCGCGGGTATTGTGATCTAGCTCACGGCGTGGTTACCTCTCGGTAACTTTTTCGAAGCAAGGCCGACACCCCCGTGAGGTCCGCCGTGAGGAGATCCCTATCCCTCCTGACGGTGGTCGTGCTGGCGCTCGTCACCTGGCCCGCTCCCGCCCAGGCCGCCGCCCCGACCACCGGCTTCCGCTTCATCGACATCACCGTCCCCGACGGGACGGTGCTCAAGGCCAACGTCATCGAGCCGACCAGCCCCGGCCGGCACCCGGCGGTCGTCTTCCCGGCCAGCTGGTCGCTCAACGACCTGGAGTACATCGCCCAGGCCAACGCGCTGGCCCAGGGCGGGTACACCGTGCTGTCGTACACCCCGCGCGGCTGGTGGGCCTCGGGCGGCGAGATCGACACCGCCGGCCCGAAGGACATCGCCGACGTTTCCCGGGTGCTCGACTGGCTGATCGCGAACACCACCGCCGACCCGTCCCGCATCGGCATGGCCGGCGTCTCCTACGGGGCCGGGATCAGCCTGATCGCGTCCGGCCACGACGCCCGGGTGCGGGCGGTGGCGGCGCTGTCCGGCTGGAGCGACCTGGTCGCCTCGCTGTACGGCGGCGACACCCGGCGGCTGCAGTCCTCGGCCCTGCTGGTCGGCTCGGCGGCGCTGCTCGGCGACACCAGCGACGAGTTCGACGCGATCATCGGCGACTTCTACGCCAACCGGAACATCGCGGGGGTCAAGGAGTTCGCCCGGCTCCGCTCGGCGAGCACCTACCTCGCCGGGATCAACGCCAACCGCCCGGCGGTGCTGCTGGCCAACGGGTACGGCGACACCATATTCCCGCCGAACCAGCTGGTCGACTTCTACGGCGCGCTGGCCGGCCCGAAGCGGCTGGAGTTCGCGCCCGGCGACCACGCCATCCCCGAGCTGACCGGCCTGATCGGGCTGGACAACCACGTGTGGACCTCGGTGCGGCGCTGGTTCGACCGGTTCCTGTCGGGCCTCGCCAACGGCGTCGACACCGAGCCGCCGGTGGTGCTGCGCTCGCTGACCGGCGGGGCGGTGGAGTCGTACCCGAACTGGGCCGCGACCGCCACCTCGACCAGGCGCTACGGCCTAGGCGAGGTCAACTGGCTGACCGGCACCGGCAAGCTCGGCGGCGCGGCGACCACCGGCTGGTCCCGGCGGACCTGGTTCAACGACGACACGGTCGCCGCGGGCGGCATCGTGCTGCTGTCCAACGGGCTGCAGGCGCTGACCGGCATCCCGCCGACGGCCTGGCTGCCGGCGGTGGACCGGGACAACGGCGCGGTGTGGATCGGCGACGAGGCGTCGAGCGTGGTGCGCATCCGCGGCAGCGCGACCGTGCACACCCGGTTCACCCCGACCGAGCGCAGCGGCACCATCGTGGCCTACCTCTACGACGTCGACTGGGCCGGCACCGGCAAGCTGATCACCCACGCGCCGGTGTCCTGGCTGAACGCCACCGCGAACACCGCCCGCACGGTCGACCTCGCGCTGCCCGCGACCAGCTGGGACCTGCCCGCCGGGCACCGGCTCGCCCTGGTGGTCGACGGCCACGACGGCCTCTACCTGGACGAGAACGGCTGGCTGGGCTCGGTGCTGTTCTCCGGCCAGTCCTGGGTGGACGTGCCGGTGCGCTGAGGGACGAGATCGCTGTCCGGTGTCGGAATCTCGGGTCCAACCGCAGATTCCGACACCGGACAGCGATCATCGAAGGTGACGCCACGGGAGTGGGACCGAGGTCAGTCGGCGGTGCTGCCGCGCGGCGGCACCACCAGGGCGTAGATGACCAGGACGCAGAGCGCGATGTTGATCAGCGACCAGAACGGGTACACCGGCAGGTAGAGCATCTGGAGCAGGGCGGTCGCGCCGGCCAGGCCGATGCCCGCGCCGCGGGCCCACTCCTTGCCGGACCAGATGCCCGCGCCGACCGCGATCAGCACCGCGCCCAGCAGGACGTGCAGCCAGCCCCAGGTGTGCAGGTTGAACAGGTACAGCTCGCCCTGGGTCGACGTGGCGTACGCGGCATACCGGTCGTTGGCGATCGCGAAGATGCCCTCCACCACGTTGAACACCCCCAGTAGCAGAATGAGCAGGCCGGCGAACGACAGCCAGCCCGAGCCGATGCGCTCGGTCGCTTTCGCCACGGTCGACATAGCACCCACCTTCGTGCGAAACGGACGAAGCCCCTTCACGTTAGCGTCGAATGCACCCCTGATCAGGGCGAACGCCGGAAACAGCTCACGCCGCGCCGGGCTCGACCGGCTGCGCGTGCGTGTGCGCGGCGTGCCGGTGCGAGCGGGCGATCGCCCAGGCTGCCAGCGCGGTCGTGATCGGAACCGCGGCGATGAGGCCGATCGTGCCCACCACGCCGCGCACGATCTCGGCGGCCATCACCTGCGTCGACAGCACGTCACGGGTCCGGGTGCCCGCCGTGACGAGCAGGAGCATCAGCGGGAGCGAGGCGCCCGCGTACGCCAGGATGATGGTGTTGACCACCGAGGCGACGTGGGACCGGCCCACCTTGATCGCCGACCGGTAGAGCTGCCGCGCGCCCAGCGTGGGATCGGCCAGCGACAGCTCCCCGACGATGGCCAGCTGGGTGATCGCGACGTCGTCGAGCACACCCAGCGTGCCGATGATGATGCCGGCCAGCAGCAGGCCGCGCAGGTCCACCCCGGCCAGCACGTTGGCGAGGATCGCGGCCTCGTCGGTGCCGGAACCGGTCAGGTGCAGCAGGTTCGTGGTGAGCAGGCCGAGCAGCCCGGTCAGCACCAGCGCGGCCAGCGTGCCGAGCAGCGCCATGGACGTGCCCACGCTGACCCCGTGCGTCAGGTAGATCACCGAGAACATGATCGTGGCGGACCCGACGATGGCCACCCACAAGGGCGGCTCGCCGCGCACGATCGCGGGCAGGATGAAGGCCAGCAGCACCGCGAAGCTCACCACGAGGCCGACCAGGCTCGCCACGCCGCGCCAGCGGGCGAACGCGATCACCGCGGCGACGAACAACGCGACCAGCGCCAGCAGCCAGCCCCACCGGTCGTGGTCGACGACCGCATACCGCTGGCCGCCCTCGGCGTCGACCGACCCGATCAGCACCACGTCGTCGCCGACGCCGACGACCGGCGCGCTCGGCCCGGTCGGCACCACCGCGTCGACCACCTTGTCGCCGATGCGCACCTGCGCGGTGCCGCAGTCGCCGCCCGGCTGGGCCGGGACCTCGCGCGGGCAGGCGGGTGTCGCCGACACGATCTCGCCGTGCAGCCGCTGGGTGGTGTCGGAGGCCTGCTGCGGGGACGGCCCGCGCGGCCACAGCACGATCAGCCCGATCACGGTGGCCACGACCAGCGGCACGATGACCGCGGTGACGATCCGCCGCAGGTCAGCCGGGGCAGGTGGCAGCGACTCGCCAGGCTCGTGACTGTGTCCGGCCCCCATGAGCCGAACCTAGCCGCCGAACCCCGCGCAGTAGGGGCCTTTGCCCGGGTTGGGGGGTCCGGTCACCAGCACGGCGTACCGCCGGCCGCTGTCGGAGTAGGTCACCAGCACCCGGCCGTCGCCGCTGGTCACCAGCGCGGCCTGGAACAGCTCGCCGGTCAGCAGCGGCAGCGCCGCCCGGCGGGCCCGGTCCACCGAGCCGGGCGGGCAGTGCCAGAGCACCAGCCTGCCGCTGCCGTACTCGGCCGGGGCCAGCGGCACCGGGGCGGCCAGATCGGACTCCGTGCCCAGCACGTACAGGCCGGGGCCGTTCGCGGCGACCGCCACCGGCGCGTGGAAGGTGATCGCGTCGCCGCCCGCGACCAGCCGCGGCATGCCGGCGCCGGGCAGCAGCACGGCCTGGTCGGTGGCGCGCTCCGGTGCGCCGATCTCGGTGACGCGGGCGGTGTCGCACGCGGCCGTCGGGCACGTCGCGAGCCAGGCCCGGCGTCCGGCCGGATCGCGCAGCAGCACCGTCGGCCGGTCCGCGGGGTCGAGGGTGAGCTGCAGCAGCGGGGCGTACCCCGGAGCGGTGACCGTGCCCTCGGGCAGCCAGGCGCTCAGCTCGACCTCGACCGTGCCGAGCACGTCCAGCGACCGCCGGTTGCAGTGCACCGTGTTGCAGCGGGTGACCGCCAGCTGCACCCGCGGCCGGGCATCGGCCTTGGGCAGCAGCGGGCGGGCCGTGGCCACCACGACCGAGCCGTCCGGTCCGGCGGCGACGGCCAGGTGCGACTGGCCCTCCTTGCCGCCGCTGTGCCAGTGGGTGATGCCGTCCTCGCAGGTGCCCGGCTTGGGTCGGGAGTCGGCCGGGGCCCACGGTGCGGTGCAGCGCTGCATCTGCACGGCGTCGTCGCCGTCGGTCTTGACCGCCCGGTTCTCCCGTCCGCGGATGCCCGCCGAGACCACGTCGCCGGTGGCGGTGATCGCGGTGGCGGGCATCGGCGCGCCCAGCATCAGCGGTTCGGAGCTGCGGGAGCGGACGTCACGGCACTCGTCGTCGAGGCACCAGTGCGGGCCGTAGTCGGTGACCACGACCGGGTGGTGTCCGGCCGGCCACGCCGTGGCCAGCACCTCGCCGCTCCATGAGACGCCGTGCCGGCTCGCGTGCGGGCCGTCCCACGGGTCGGCGGCCGCGAAACCCAGCCCGAGCAGGGCCGGCAGCGACAGCGAGGCCAGTGCCGCGGCGAGCGCGGCGCGGCCGGTCCAGGGCCGGGCGAGCCTGGTGACGGGCCGGGTCGACTTCGCGAGGGGTCCGGTGAAGCTGACGACGGGCCGGGTGAACCTCGCGACGGGCCGGACGAGCTTCGCGACGCGCCGGGCGAGCCGCGCAATACGCCAGGCGAGCCGCGCGACAGGCCGGCCGGACCTCGCGACGGGCCAGGCGGCGTCGGCGAACAGCCGCGTGAGTGCGGCGAAGGGCCCCGTTCGCGCCACCGTGCCGTGCCGGGGACCCGTGGCCCGTTCGGCCGCGGTGAGGCCTGACGGGACGGTGGCGGACGGCTGCTGCTCGTCGGTGGCCGGGTCCGTCGGCGTGGGAACGGTGACCGAGGGGGACAGGGCCGACAGCGTCTGGTCGACCCGGTCGAGGTCGGCCTCCGCGCCACGGGCGCCCGCCGGACGGCGTTGCAGGTAGACGGTGGCGAGCACGGCCGCCTGCACGGCCGGCACGACGATCGCGGCCACGGCGGCGACCACCAGCGCGAGCGCGGGCTGCGCCTGGGTCAGCGCGGCCGCACCCATGCCCACCAGTGCGGGGGTCACCACCACCCCGATCGCCAGCGCCCCGCCGGCCGTCAGCATGCGGCCCGCGGCGAGCGCGTGCGCGTGCGACAGCCAGGAGGCCGCCCCGTCGCCCAGCACGATCGCGGGCACCGTCAGCAGCCTGCTGGCCAGCACGATCAGGGTCAGCACGAAGAGGGCGAAGACCGCCGCGGTGGCCACGTCCTGCGGCAGCGCGATGTCGAAGAAGGCGATGGCGAGCATGGTCACGATCTGCAGCCCGACCGCGGCGACCGCGAGCAGCAGCAGGGCCGGGACCAGCGCCGGCAGCCGCCGCAGGGACAGCAGCAGCGCAGCCCGGGGATCGACCGGGATGCCACGCACGCCGCCCGCCGCCACCGCGATGCCCGCGACCAGGGCCACCACCCAGCCGAGAGCGAGCGCGACCAGTCCCGCCCCGCCGGCGGCCGCCGCGGGCGCGGGGGTGAAGGACCCGTCCACGATCGTGGCGCTGCCGTTGAGCGCGAACATGCCGATGACCTCGCGGGCCAGCAGCGCGGGCACGAGTGCGGCGGCGGCCACTGTCAGCAGGCCCCGCGACCGCGTCAGCGTGAGTGCGGCGGCGTCGCGCAGGAGGGCCGGCAGGCTCCGGTTGGCGAGGCGCTCAGGAGTCGGCACCGGCGCAGCGTACCGGCGGCACCCGGGTCACGCCTATGGCTTAGACGTCCTCCGAAAAGTAGGCATCGCGGCTGTGGTCAGCCGGTGCCCGCCGCGGCGGTGTGCGCGGTGCCGAGCGTGATCGCCCGTACGTGCTCGATCAGCGTGACCAGCACCTCGCGGCCGGATCGGCGATCGCGCACGTCGCACATCACCACGGGCACGTCCGGATCCAGCGACAGCGCCCCGCGCACGGCGTCGACGCCGAAGGGCTGGTGGCCGTGGAAGCAGTTCACCGCGACGACGAACGGGATGCCCCGGCGCTCGAAGTAGTCGATGGACGGGAAGCTGTCCGCCAGCCGCCGGGTGTCGGCCAGCACCACCGCGCCGAGCGCGCCGATCGCCAGCTCGTCCCAGAGGAACCAGAACCGGTCCTGGCCCGGCGTGCCGAACAGGTAGAGCACCGCGCTGTCGCCGATGGTGATCCGGCCGAAGTCCATGGTGACCGTGGTGGTGCGCTTGGCCTCCACTCCGGACAGGTCGTCGGAGTCGGTGCCGGCGGAGGTGAGCACCTCCTCGGTGTGCAGGGGCAGGATCTCGCTCACCGTGCCCACCATTGTCGTCTTGCCTGCGCCGAACCCCCCGGCGACCAGTATTTTGATCGCCGTGGGTACGGACCGGGCACGCTCGTCACGCATGACGGAGGCCAAGGATCACCGCCTGGAGGATGTGGTCGTCCGGAATGTGGCCGGGGGCCACGGCGGGCGCCAACCGCTTGACGGCGCCCTCGTCGAGCAGGTCTGCGAGGAGTACCCGGACCACGCCGAGGGCAAACCCGGCACGGGAGGACAGCTCGGCGACCGAGATGGGTTCGTGAGCGAGGGCGAGCAGCGCCCGGTGCTCGGGTTGCAGGTGGACGGCGTGGCGGCGCTGCCCCACCGGTGTCGCCACGACATACGTGAGCAGGTCGAACGTGCCCGCGCCGGGGCGTGCCCGGCCGCCGGTGACCGCGTACGACCGCACCAGCGGCCCGGCCTCGGCATCGAGCCACTCGTGCGCATCGTCGTCGTCAGCGCGCATGGGTGGAGGTCGGCCGCGGCTGGGTGCCGAGGCTGTGGCCGATGCGCTCGATGACCATCTGCATCTCGTACGCGACCATGCCGATGTCCGAGTCGGCGTTGCTGAGCACCGCGAAGCAGCTGCCCTCACCGGCGTCGGTGACCAGCAGCACGGCCTCCTCCATCTCGATCACGGCCTGGCGCACCGGCCCGGCCTTGAAGTGCCGTCCGGCGCTGCGCGACAGGCTGGCGAAGCCGGCCGCGATCGCGGCCATGTGGTCGGCGTCGGCCTGGGTCAGGTCGCGCGACGCGCCGAGCAGCAGCCCGTCCACCGAGAACACGACGGCCCGCAGCGCCGCGGGTATGCGGTCCACGAAGTCGTCGAGCAGCCAGTCCAGGCCCGCGGGATTGCTCATGATGTCGACTCCTCAGGCGGTTCGGCCGCTGCGGGGGTGTCAGCGGGAGGGGTGGGTCCGGTCCGGACCGTGGCCGCGACCCGGCCCCGGTGCGCACCTGCGAGCAGGGACGTCAGGATGTTGCGCGTGCGCTCGGCGGGCCGGACCGGTGGCTCGGCGGCGCCGGGCACGGGGTCGAGCTCGATGACCGGCTCCTCGCGCAGCGGCGCGGCGAGGTGAGTCTGCGGCTCGCGCACCGGCAGCTCGCCCTCGGCGGGCGCGGCGCTCTCGGCGGGCGAGGCGACCGGAACCGCCGGGGTGGACGGCACCGGCGTCGCCGTCGGGACGGGGGCGTTGCCGTCGACGACCAGCTCGCGCGGCAGCAGCACCACCGCGGTGAGCCCGCCGTACGGGGACTGGCGCAGGGTGACCCGGATGCCGTGCCGGGCAGCGAGCCGGGCCACCACGAACAGGCCCAGCCGGGAGCTGTGCGCCGGGTCGAAGTCGGGCGGATCGGCGAGCCGCCCGTTGGCCTCCTCGACGACGGACGCCGGCATGCCGACGCCGCGGTCCTCGATCTCCACCGCGTAGCCGTTGGGCAGCAGCTGCCCGGCCACCGTCACGTGGGTGTCGCGGGGCGAGTACGCGGTGGCGTTCTCCAGCAGCTCGGCCAGCAGGTGGATGACGTCGCTGACGGCGCGGCCGCGCAGGGCCAGCTCCTGCGGCGGCACCACGGTGATCCGGGTGAACTCCTCGACCTCGGACACCGCGGAGCGCATCACGTCGTGCAGCGGCACCGGATGCCGCCAGCCCCGGCCCGGCTTGGCCCCGGCCAGGATCACCAGGTCCTCGGCGTGGCGGCGCATCCGCGCGCCGAGGTGGTCGACGCGGTACAGGTCCTCGAGGTCCTGCGGGTCGGTGACCCGGCGCTCCATCGCGTCCAGCAGCGCCAGCTGGCGGTGCAGCAGCACCTGGCTGCGCCGCCCGATGTTGAGGAAGACCTGGTTGAGGCCGTTGCGCAGGGTCGCCTCCTGCACCGCCGAGGCCACCGCGGTCCGCTGCACCAGGGCGAAGGCGTTCTCCAGCTCGTTGAGCTCGTCCTCGATCGGGCCCGGCGGCGGCACCTCGGCGTCCACGTCCACCTCGACGCCCGCGCGCAGCCGCGCCACCACGTCGGGCAGGCTGTGCTCGGCGACGTGCAGGGCCTGCGTGCGCAGCGCCTGGATGCGGCGGATGACCGAGCGCGCCACCCGGACCGAGACCAGTGCCAGCACCACGATGACGACCAGGCCCGCGCCGCCGGCCAGGCCCAGCCGGAGCAGGATCGCGGTGGCCGCGGGCATGGTCGCGTCGATGGTGCGGGTCGCGGCAGCGGACTCCAGGTCGTAGAGCTTGCCGTCGACGGTGGCGTAGTCGGCGGACCACTGGGTGGCGTCGATGGCCGGGGCCGGTCGGCCGAGGTCGGCGAGCCGGTCCTCGACCGCCCGCATCCGCAGGTAGGCCGCGCCGTCCAGGATGGCGGTGTAGTGGACCGCGTCGTCGGGGTGCAGGTAGCGGGTCGCGGTGTCGTGCGCGCGCCGCTGCAGGCCGATGAGCGCGACCGCCTCGGACCGCTCCGCCGCGGACATGCCGCCGGCCGCGATCGCAGCGCTGATCAGCGCATTCTCGCGGGCGTAGAGTTCGCGGGCCTCGGTGAGCGCGATGACCGTGCCCGCCTGGCGGTTCAGCTCGTGGTCGTCGAGGCCGGACACCGACCCGTAGAGGCCGAAGGCCTTGTCGATGATCCCGCTGTACAACCGCATGATCTGAACCCGGTCGTACTGGCGGGTGTCCACCACGGCCCGGCCCACCGGCAGCTCCTCCAGGGCCTTGTCGACCGCCGCCAGATGCTGCCTGGTGAGCGCGCTCGCGGCCGCCTCGGCGTCCTCGCTGCCGGTGAGCCGCCGGAACTCGGCCAGCGCCGTGTCGGTCTCGCCCCGCTGAGTGGACAGTTCGGTCGCCGCGCCCGCCCCGCCGCTGAGGAAGCGCATGGACAGGGCGCGCTCGGCCTGCAGCTCGCTGACCAGCTCGTAGGCGGGTTGGCCGAACATGTCGACGCCGGACTTGACGTCGAGCAGGTTCGCCGCCGGGCCGACCGTCACCGTGGTGCTGAACAGCCACATGCCGAGCAGCGGCACCAGCGGCGCCAGCAGGAGCAGCATCACCCGCGACCTGATCGACCAGCTCTGCTGGGAGAAGAAGCGTCGGGGCATAACGACCTCATAAGCGCACCGGGGGCGGGACCACGCGAGGGAAACGTGGAAATACTACTGATCTCACGGCCCCGGCACACCTTTCGGGTGCCCTCAGTTCACCAGGTAGGACGCGGAAAACACGATGACCGGCACCGATGCCGGCGCCGGTCATCGTGTTGAAGACCATCGTCACGCGGGGGCGAACCAGACCGCCCCGTAAGGTCCGACCTGGACGACCGCGTTGCCCTCGGCGTCGGTGCGGATCCGGCCCATGTTGCCGACCCCGGAACCGCCGTACACCTCCGCGTCGGTGTTGAGCACCTCCAGCCACGACCCGGTGCGCGGCAGCTTGATCTGGTGGGCGTGCAGCGGGATGCCGGAGAAGTTGGCCACGCAGGCCAGCAGCTTCTTCGACGTCTTGCCGTGGCGTACGAAGGAGACGGTGTTGCTGCCCGAGTCGTGCGGGTCGATCCAGCTGAACCCGCCCGGTTCGGTGTCGCGGGCCCACAGCGCGGCGCTGTCGCGGTAGATCCGGTTCAGGTCGCGCACCAGCCCGCGCACGTCCCCGTGATAGTCGGCGTGCGCCCAGTCGAGCCCGAACTGCTCGCTCCACTCCGATTCCTGGGCCAGTTCCGCGCCCATGAACAGCAGCTTCTTGCCGGGGAAGGCGTACATGTAGCCCAGCAGCCCGCGCAGCCCGGCCAGCCGCTGCCAGCGGTCGCCGGGCAGCTTGCCCATCAGCGAGCGCTTGCCGTGCACCACCTCGTCGTGGCTGAGCGGCAGCACCCACTGCTCGTCGAAGGCGTAGCAGCTGGGCCAGGTGAGCTGCGCGTGGTGGTAGCTGCGGTGCGACGGGTCCTTCTTGAGGTATTCGAGGGTGTCGTGCATCCACCCCATGTTCCACTTCATGCCGAAGCCCAGGCCGCCGAACTCGACCGGGCGGGACACGCCCGGCCAGGCCGTCGACTCCTCGGCGACGGTGAGGATGCCGGGCTGATCGGCGTACACGGCGGTGTTGAGCTCCTGGAGGAAGTCGACCGCCTCCAGGTAGGTGTTGCCGCCGAACACGTTGGGCGTCCACTGCCCGGCCTCGCGGGAGTAGTCGAGGTAGAGCATCGACGCGACCGCGTCCACGCGCAGGCCGTCGACGTGGAACTCCTCGCACCAGTAGCGGGCGTTGGCGACCAGGAAGTTGCGCACCTCGCGCCGGCCGTAGTTGAACACCAGCGTGCCCCAGTCGGGGTGCTCGCCGCGCTGCGGATCCTCGTGCTCGTAGAGCGGGGTGCCGTCGAAGCGGGCCAGCGCCCACTCGTCCCGGGGGAAGTGGGCGGGCACCCAGTCCAGCAGCACGCCGATGCCGGCCTGGTGCAGCCGGTCGACGAGGTGCCGGAACTGGTCCGGGTCGCCGAAGCGGGCGGTGGGCGCGTAGAAGCCGGTGATCTGGTAGCCCCACGAGCCGCCGTACGGGTGCTCCATCACCGGCAGGAACTCCACGTGCGTGAAGCCCAGGTCGGTCACGTAGGCGACCAGTTCGTCGGCCAGTTCCTTGTAGGACAGCCCCGGCCGCCACGAGCCCAGGTGCACCTCGTAGGTGGCCATCGGCCGGGCGTGGTGGTCGGCGCGCTTGCCGCGCCCGGCCATCCAGGACTCGTCGTTCCAGGTGTAGTCGGAGGAGAAGAGCACCGAGGCGTTCTCCGGGGGGCACTGCGTCGCGACGGCCAGCGGGTCGGCGCGGTAGGTCCAGCGGCCGTCGGCGCCGTGGACCCGGTAGCGGTAGCGCTGGCCGGCTGCGGCGTGCGGCACCGTGGCCGCCCAGACCCCGCTGCCGCCCTGCGGGCGCATCGGGATGCCGTCGTCCGGCCACCAGCCCGAGAAGTCACCGATGACCTGCACCTCGCGGGCGTTCGGCGCCCATACCGCGAAGCGCCAGCCCGCGCCGTCGGGCTCGGGATTGGCCCCGAGCACCTTCCAGAGCCGCTCGTGCCTGCCCTCGCCGATGAGGTATAGATCAAGATCGCCGATCAGGTTCATGGCTTCTCCTCGCCGTTCCGGATGCCCCGTTGACCAACGAGCCGAAGCCGTATCCGCACCGTCCTCGCTGCTCATCGGCTCGCTTGCGGTCGGGGTGGGGCGCTGAACGGCGCCCATGATTCGCTCGCTGCGCTCGCTCATCGCGCCGCCTCCGGCGTCGCGATGAGCCGAACGGCGCCCATGATTCGCTCGCTGCGCTCGCTCATTGCGCCGCCTCCGGCGTCGCGATGAGCCGAACGGCGCCCGTGATTCGCTCGCTGCGCTCGCTCATCGGAGCAGGTTTCCGTCAGGGACGATGATCTGAGGGCGCTCACCGCCGGACTGCTCGGCCAGGCGCTCGACCTGGAAGGCGGGCTCCTGGGCGATGGCGCTGCGATAGGTCTGCACGGTGCTGGCCGCGATGGTCTGCCAGCCGTACCGCTTGGACACCATGGTCAGCGCGCGTCTGGCGATCTGCTTGGCCTTGACCGGCTCGGCAAGCAGCGTGCCCACGGCGCCCGCCAGCGCCTCGGGGTTGCTGTGCGGGAAGGTCATGCCGGTCACGCCGGGTTCGACGATCTCGGCCAGGCCGCCGGTGTCGGCGACGGCCAGCGGCGCGCCGGCCGCGGCGGCCTCCAGCGCGACCATGCCGAACGGCTCGTACAGCGAGGGCACCACGGTGGCGTCGGTCGCCGCGAGCACGGCGGGCAGCTCGCGCTCGGACAGGAAGCCGATGAAGCTGACCGTCTTGTCGATCTTCAGCTGGTGCGTCGCCTCGACCAGCTGCTCGCGGTAGGGGCCGTCGCCGGCGATGACCACCCGCAGGCCCGGGTGCTCGTCGGCCAGCTGCGGCACGGCGTCGACCAGGTGCTGCACGCCCTTCTCGTACACCAGCCGCCCGGCGAAGCCGACCAGCGGCCCGTCCCCGGCGAAGCGCGAGCGGGCCTCACGGACCGCCTGCACGGGCGCCTTCCAGACCCGGCCGTCGACGCCGTTGGGGATGACGTCGACCTTGCCGATGGGCAGGTTGAGCAGGCGGGTGACCTCCCAGCGCATGTACTCCGAGCAGACCAGCACCCGGCAGGCGCGGTGGCCGAGCCACCACTCGACGGAGTGGATGCTCTTGTTCAGGTCCTCCGGCAGCCAGCCCTGGTGCCGACCGGCCTCGGTGGCGTGGATGGTGGCGACCAGCGGGCGGCCCAGGTGCTCGGCCAGCGTCACCGCGGTGTGCGTGACCAGCCAGTCGTGGCCGTGGATCACGTCGTAGTCGTCGGCCTCGGCGGCCCGCAGCGCGGCCCGGGTCAGCGTGTGGTTGAACGCCATCGTCCACGCCAGCAGCGTCGGGGTGGCGAGCGGGAACAGCGGCGGGTCCTCGGGCGCGCGGACGATGCGCACCCCCTGCACCCCGGGCACCGGCGGGGGAGCGTACTCCTCCAGCGGCGCGCCGGGCGCGTGCCGGGTGACCACGGTGACGTGGTGCCCGGCCATCACCAGCGAATTGGCCAGCGCATGCACGTGCCGACCGAGACCGCCGACCACAACCGGCGGGTACTCCCAGGAAAGCATCATGATCCGCAGCGGCTTCGATGCCGTCGGCGGACCCGATGGAACGGGAAGGTTCATGGTCATGCGGCCCCCTCGCAGACTCCCGGGCATACGAAATCAAGGCACCGGACACTCGGTGCCGTGTACGCCTTTGGGGTTGTACAAAGTCTGACTGATACCAATTTCGAGCTGGGGACCTTGTGTTTCGTGTCTGTTACGCTCTGCTACTACTCAGTAGACGTGACGTGAATTCTCATCGTCTCGGCCACGCTCCACGCCTGGAACGGGCAGCCCGTGGCCCGGTGCGGGGCGTCGCCGTCGGCGGTCTCGCTGACCGAGCCGAGACCGTGGTCACCCAGATGTGCCAGCAGTCCGGTCAGCACCCCGCGGGTCGGCAGCCCGGCCCGGCGCAGCGCGTCACCCAGCGGCCCGATCAGCCACGGCCAGACCGTGCCCTGGTGGTAGGCCAGATCGCGGTCGCGCAGCGTGCCGCCGTGCACCGGCCGGTAGGCCGGGTCGGCCGGGTCGAGGCTGCGCGGCCCGAGCGGGGTGAGCAGGGCGTCGGTGATCCGGTGCAGCACCGCCGGGTCCGGTTCCATCGGGGCGTACGGCAGCGACCAGGCCAGCAGCTGGTTCGGCCGCAGCGCGGCGTCGTCGGGATCGAGGACGTCGTAGAGGTGGCCGCCCGGTGCGGGGAAGCGCCGCCGGAACGCCGCCTCCGTCACCGCGTGCCGCCGCCGCACGTCGTCGCTGTGCCGCCCGGCCCGCTCGCGCAGCGCGGCCAGCGCCGCCAGCCCGTTGCACCACAGCGCGTTGATGTCGACGGCCTTGCCCGCGCGCGGGGTCACGCCCATCCCGTCGACGCGGGCGTCCATCCAGGTCAGCGCCTCGCCGTCGGCGCCCTGCACGAGCAGCCCGTCGCTCTCGTCGACCTTGATCCCGTAGCGGGTGCCGCGCAGGTGCGCCGCCAGCACCTCGTCCAGCGCGGGCACCAGCTCCGCGGCGAGGTCGTCGTCGTCGCTCGCGCGCACGTGCCGGTCGATCGCGTGCAGGAACCACAGCGTCGCGTCGGCGGTGTTGTAACCGACCGCGCCGCCGTCGGCCGTGTTGGCGAGCATGCCCTCCGACAGCGTCGCCGCGTACGCCCGCAGCAGCTCCCGCCCCTGCTCCAGGCGCCCGGTGGTCAGGAACAGCCCCTCGTAGGACGTCATCGTGTCGCGTGACCAGGCGCCGAACCACGGGTAGCCCGCCACCACGTCCGGCCCGCCGGCGGTGGTCACCACGAACGCGTCCGCCGCCAGGGTCAGCCGCGCGGCATCGGCGTCGGCCGCACCGGCGGTCAGCGCCCGGCGGCGCGCGCGTTCGGTGTCCACGATCGTCGCGGCCGATGGCGGTTCGACGCTCAGGTCACCGGCCCAGGCGGTCACCTCCAGGGCGTCGCCGGGCTCGGCCAGCGTCGCGGTGAACCGGCCCGCCAGCAGCAGATCCTCGTTCGGCACGTAGCCGCGGGCGGCCTCCATCCGGTGGTGCACGTTGCGCAGCCAGGTCCCGTCCGGGGCCCAGCCGGCGTCGGCGGCCCGGTCGGCCCACGGCCGGGTGTCGGGCGGTCCGGCGGGCGCCGACGCGGGACCGCCGCCGGCGGCCAGGCGGCCGCGCAGCCGGTACGCGCCGGCGACGACCGCGCCTCCGGCGACCTCGTGCACCGGCAGGTCACCCGCGCGACGCTCGCCGTGCTGGTCACGCCAGGTGCACAGCGCCTCCAGGGACAGCTCCACCGGCCCGCCGCCGACGAGCCGGTCCACGACCGCCACGCACGGAGAGCCGTGGCGCATCGCCAGGGTGCGCTCCAGCACCGTCGCGCCGATCCGCCAGCGCCACCGGGGTAGACCGTCCACCAGGGCGAACTCCTCCAGCAGGAGGTGTCCCTGCGGGGCGATCGTGCCGTCGGCCCACTCGTGGACACCCAGCCGCACGATCCGGCCGCCGGGCGGGCGTACCACCGGATCGAGCGCGGCCAGGCCGACCTGCCTGGCCGCCGGAGTGTCCCCCGCGACCACGAGCAGCGCGTGGTAGCGCCGCGTGCGCAGCCCGCTCACCGTGCCCATCGCGTAACCGCCGCGCCCGTCGGCCACCAGCCACTCCCGCGCCGCGCCGAGGGCCGGCTCGCCACATACCTGCGTCCCGAATCGCATGCAGCAACTCTGTCAAAAAACCGGGGCAATCGGGATGGTGATCGCGCGACTCCGCCAAAGTTACGCAGACGTGTAACAGAGGCAGGAGACAATCACGGGGTGGGCGAGCAGAGCGGGGAACACGCGTGATTGACGCGGAACGCAGGAGACTGGCCGATGCGGATGCCGGGGCGGAGCCCTGGCGGATGTGGGGGCCCTACCTCTCCGAGCGGGCCTGGGGCACCGTGCGCGAGGACTACAGCGAGCACGGCACGGCCTGGGAGTACTTCCCGCACGACCACGCCCGCTCCCGCGCGTTCCGCTGGAACGAGGACGGGCTGGCCGGCATCTGCGACGAGCGGCAGACCTTCTGCTTCGGCCTGGGCCTGTGGAACGGGGCCGACCCGATCCTCAAGGAGCGCATCTTCGGCCTGACCGGCAACGAGGGCAACCACGGCGAGGACGCCAAGGAGTACTGGTGGTACACCGACTCCACGCCGACGCACTCGTGGATGTCGTGGCGCTACCACTACCCGCAGCGCGAGTTCCCGTACTCGGAGCTGGTCGCGGTCAACCGCCAGCTGGACCGCTCCGAGCCAGAGTACGAGCTGGCCGACACCGGTGTCTTCGCCGACGACCGCTACTGGGTCGTCACCGTCGACTACGCCAAGGCCTCGCCGACGGACATGTGCATGCTCGTCTCGGTCACCAACCGCGGCGCGGCTCCGGCGACCCTGCACGTGCTGCCCACGCTGTGGTTCCGCAACACCTGGTCGTGGGGCCTGCCGGGCCGCGACGACAAGCCGGAGATCGTGGCCGGCGGCGGCGAGCTGCGGGGCCAGCACCGCATCCTCGGTCGGCTGGTGCTGCAGGGCGACGGCACGCCCGAGCCCCTGGCCTGCGACAACGAGACCAATGCGGCGCGGCTGTGGGGATACGAGGAGACGCCCGACTACCCGAAGGACGGCATCGCCGACCACGTGGTGCACGGCCTGCCCACGGTCAACCCGGCGCGCACCGGGACCAAGGCCGCGCTGCACTACGTGCTGACCGTGCCGCCGGGCGAGACGGCGCAGATCAGGCTGCGGCTGACCCAGGTCGCCGCCCCGGGCGGCAAGGAGCGCCCGGTGCCCTCGCTGGGCGCGGAGTTCGACCAGGTCATGGCCGCGCGCAGGGCCGAGGCCGACCAGTACTTCGGCTGGCTGGTCCCGCCGGGCACGCCGCCCGCGCAGGCGCAGATCGTGCGCGAGGCGGTCGCCGGGCTGATGTGGGGCAAGCAGTTCTACCACTACGACGTGGCCCGCTGGCTGGACGGCGACCCGGCCTCGCCCGCGCCGCCGGAGGGCCGCCGGTTCGGGCGCAACAGCGCCTGGCGGCACATGACCAGCTTCGACGTCATCTCCATGCCGGACCCGTGGGAGTACCCCTGGTACGCCGCCTGGGACCTGGCGTTCCACTGCGTGGCGCTGGCCCGGGTCGACCCGCACTTCGCCAAGGAGCAGATCCTGCTCCTGCTGCGCGACTGGTACCTGCACCCCAACGGGCAGCTCCCGGCGTACGAGTGGGCGTTCGGCGACGTGAATCCGCCCGTACACGCCTGGGCGGCGCTGCGCGTGTTCGAGATCGACGGCGGGCGCGACTACGCCTTCCTGGCCCGCGTCATGCACAAGCTGCTGCTCAACTTCACCTGGTGGGTCAACCGCAAGGACACCGGCGGCAACAACCTGTTCGAGGGCGGCTTCCTCGGCCTGGACAACGTCGGCCCGTTCGACCGGTCGGCGTCGCTACCGGTGCCCGGGGTGCTGGAGCAGTCCGACGGCACCGCCTGGATGGCGATGTACGCCCTCAACCTGCTGGAGATCTCGCTGGTGCTGGCCACCCACGACCGGGTCTGGACCGACATCGCGACCAAGTTCCTGGAACACTTCGCCTACATCGCCAACGCCGCCTCCCACCAGGGACTCTGGGACGACGAGGACGGCTTCTTCTACGACCTGCTGCGGCGCACCGACGGGCGGGAGGTGCCGCTGAAGGTGCGCTCGGTGGTCGGCCTGCTGCCGCTGTGCGCGACGACGACGCTCAGCTCGGTGACGCTGGTGCGGCTGCCGGAGATCGCGGCGCGGCTGCGCTGGTTCCTGACCAACCGGCCCGAGTTCACCGAGGTCGTCGGGGCACGGCGGATCTCCGACGGCGGGCAGCAGCAGCGCCTGCTCGCGGTGGTCGGGCCGGAGCAGCTGCGGCGCATCCTGAGCCGGATGCTGGACACCGAGGAGTTCCTGTCCGACTACGGGCTGCGTACGCTGTCGCGCGCGCACCTGGACAAGCCGTACACGATCCGGCTCGGCGGGCACGACTACACCGTGGGGTACGAGCCGGCGGAGTCGAACAACGGGCTGTTCGGCGGCAACTCCAACTGGCGCGGGCCGATCTGGTTCCCGACGAACTACCTGCTCATCGAGGGCATCCGGCACTACGCCCGGTTCTTCCACGACGACCTGCTGGTGGAGTATCCGACCCGGTCCGGGCAGAAGCTGACCCTCGACCAGATCGCCGACGACCTCTCCGACCGGCTCATCAGCCTGTTCCTGCCGGACAAGGACGGCAACCGCCCCTACCTGCCGGTGCACCCGCTGCTGGGCGACCACCCGGACTGGACCCGGCACCTGACGTTCCCGGAGTTCTTCCACGGCGACAACGGCATGGGCCTCGGCGCGACCCACCAGTGCGGCTGGACCGCCCTCGTCCTCGACCTGATCCTCACCCGCAACCGCCACAGCCGGTAGCGACGCGCCCCTTGATCCGTTTTTGTGGACGCCAGACGTTGCCGCAGCGGCATCCAGCGTCCACAAAAACGGATCCTCAGCCGAAGGTGCGGGGTTGGCCGGTGGTTTCGAGCACGGACATCCAGAGGTCACCGGCCGGGTCGACCTGGTTGCGCTTGCTGATGGCCAGCGCTATCGGGACGTGCACGAAGCGGCCGCGCCAGCGGCCGACGACCATCGCGGTGCGCCCGGCCATGGCCGCGTGCACGGCGGCGTGGGCCAGCCGGATGCAGTAGACGCTGTCGTACGGGTTGGCGGGCACGCTGCGGATGGCGTAGCTCGGGTCGATGTACTTGAGGCTGGTCTCCATGCCGTGCTCGGCGAAGTCGTCCGCGATACGCCTGCGCAGGTAGAGGCCGATGTCCTTGAGTTTGCGGTTGCCGGACTGGTCGACCTGTCCGGGCTCGCCGGACTCCAGGTACTCCTGGCCCGCGCCCTCGGCCGCGACGACCACCGCGTGGCCGCGCTCGCGGACCCGCCGCCGCAGGTGGGCGAGGAAGCCGTCGTCCCCGTCGAGCTGGAACGGCACCTCGGGGATGAGCACGTAGTCGGCGTCGTTGTTGGCCAGGGTGGCGTAGCAGGCGATGAAGCCGGAGTGGCGGCCCATGACCTGCACCAGGCCGACCCCGTTGGGCACCGCGCGGGCTTCGACGTGGGCGCTGCGCAGCGACTCGGTCGCCTTGGAGAAGGCGGTCTGGAAGCCGAAGCTCTGGTCGATGTACGGGATGTCGTTGTCGATGGTCTTCGGCACGCCGATCACGGCGATCTTCAGGCCGCGCTCCTTGACCACGTCGGCGATGGTCAGCGCGCCGCGCATGGAGCCGTCGCCGCCGATCACGAACAGCACGTTGATGCTCATCGACTCCAGGCAGTCGACGATCTCGTACGGGTCCTGGCTGCCCCGGGAGGTGCCCAGGATGGTGCCACCGTACTCGTTGACGCCGCTGACCGCCTCGGCGTCGAGGTCGATCGGCGGGTGGCCGTACTTGGCGATGAAGCCCTGGTAGCCGTTGCGGAACCCGTAGATCTTCGTGACGCCGTAGTGCGAGGTCAGTTCCAGCACCAGGCCGCGGATGACGTCGTTGAGGCCGGGGCACAGGCCACCGCAGGTGACGATGCCGACGCGGGTCTTCGACGGCTGGAAGAAGATCTTGCGGCGCGGGCCGCCGGGCTCGAAGCCGGGCAGCGCGTCCAGCTTGGCCTTGCGGGCGGCGATCATGTTCACGGTGTCGTCGAACAGCACCCGGTCGTTCTCATCGACGTAGTGCTCGGTGCTCTCGGTCTCGGCCAGCAGCGGCGCCAGCGGCGATTCGATGCGGCAGTCGCCGAGCGTGCGCACCGTCAGGTCAACGGACTCCGGAGCCATGGCCGTCCTCCACATGTCGCTGTCGCGGCGGGGCGAGCAGCCTATCGGGACAATGTTTCACCGGGCCGCGGCTGCGCCGCCGGGTCCGGCAGATGGATCATCGCTCAGAACAGCAGCCAGGTCGAGAAGAGCATGCCCATCGGCACCGCGATCACACCCGCGACGGCGGCGTACGGCCACAGCAGCTTGGCGGGCAGGTGCCGCAGCACGAGCAGCACGGGCAGCAGCAGGGTGTGCGACCGGTACTGGGACACGCCCGGCCCGGCGATCAGCGGCCCGACGAACAGCGCGACCGCGTAGATCGCGAGCCCGGCGTCGAACGGCCGCAGCCGTCCGCGGCCCGAGGCGATCACCGCGGCGGCCACGACCAGCAGCGCCAGTGCCAGGGACCACCACAGCTCGGCGTCCGTGAACAGGTGCAGCACCCAGAGCAGCTCCCGCCGCGGCTCGGCGATGGGTATCACGGACGGTTCGGTCGCCAGCTCGGCCAGTGAGTGCAGCGGGTTGTGCAGGCCGTTGCCGTAGTGCTCCTGGATCATCAGGTACGCGTTCCAGTGCCCGACGGTCAGCTGGTGCACGCCGAAGACCGCGCCCAGCCCGGCCAGCGGCAGCCCGCACCCGGCGAGCGCGGCCCGCACCGCCGCCCACGGCCGCAGCTCACCGCGGCCGAGCAGGGTCAGCACGGCGCCGAAGCCGATCGCGGCGACCGCGACCCCCATCGGGTACGCCGCGGCGACCAGCGCACCGGCCAGTCCCGCGAGCACCCACCGGCGGGACGCGACCGCGGTGACGCAGGCGAGCAGCAGCGCACCGGCCAGCGCCATCGGGAACACGGCGTGCAGGTAGACGCCCGCGGGCAGCAGCGTGGCCAGCGCCAGCACCGCGCCGGCGACCGGCCGGGCCGTGTCGCGCAGCAGCCGCCACAGCAGCACGAACGACAGCAGCAGGCAGACCTCGGTGATGATCAGGCCGGCTTCGTACTCGCCCAGCCCGGTCGGCCAGGTGAGCACCCGGATGAGCCCGGGGTAGAGCGGGAACCAGCCCGCGGTGCCGCACCACGCGCCGGGTGCGAACATCGGCCCGAGGTCGGGGTCGGCGTCGCACAGGAACAGCTCGTAACCGCGCGAGGCGACCAGCGCGTAGAGCCCCGAGTCGGCGCGCACGCGGCCGGACACCGGCAGGAACGGCTCGGCCACCAGCGCCCCGGCGACCGTGTAGACCAGGTGGCTGACCAGGTAGGCCAGCACCGGCGGGAGCAGCGCCAAGCCCCTGCGGCGCCACCGCGACGGCGGATCCTCGGGGGCGGTCGCCGGGACCTCGGGGGCGAGGACGGCGAAGGGCGCTGAGGACATGCAGAGAATCCTCCCCGGAACACCTGCCCGCCCGCAGCCCGGGTCCCCGCCCGGCGGCGACCGTCACCCGAGGTCGTCCGACTTGCCCGGCAGATGTGCGTATCTTGCGCGCGCATTCCCACATGTGCCAGGCAAGTCGGACGATCGAGGCGGGCCGGGTCGGGTCAGGGCCGGACCACCAGGCGGAAGCCGAGGTGGCAGGTCGAGGTGTCGACGGCCTGGGGCATCCGGGCGGCGGGGCGGTAGCGGCGGCAGTAGTTCGGCGCGCAGAGGAAGGAGCCGCCCTTCATCACCCGGCGGGGGATGCGCACGGCGGGCGTGGCCGGGTCGTAGCTGGCCCGCTCGTCGCCGCCGTGCGGCTTCGCCGGGGCGCAGCAGGCGTGCTCACCGGCGGTGTCGTGCGGGCCGTACCAGTCGGACGTCCACTCCCACACGTTGCCGATCATGTCGTGCAGCCCGAACGCGTTCGGCGGGAAGGAGCCGACGGGCGCGGTCGTCTCGTAGCCGTCGGCGGCCAGGTTGAGCACCGGGAACTCGCCCTGCCACACGTTGGCCAGATGCCGCCCGCCCGGGGTCAGCTCGTGGCCCCAGGCGTACTCGGCCGGCTCGGTCGCGCCGCCGGACGCGGCGTACTCCCATTCGGCCTCGGTCGGCAGGTCGCCGCCTGCCCAGGCCGCGTACGCGGCGACATCGGCCCAGGCCACGTGCACGACCGGATGGTCGTCGAGGCCGCGCAGGTCGGAGCCGGGCCCGTACGGGTGGCGCCAGTCCGCGCCGGGCAGCAGCTGCCACCAGTTCCGCACGTCGCGCAGGTCCACCCGGCGGGGCGGCCGGACGAACACGACCGACGCGGGGACCAGCAGCGACGGGTCGGCCCCGGGATAGTCGGCCGGATCCGGGGCGGTCTCGGCGACGGTGACGTGGCCGGTCCGCCGGACGAACTCGGCGAACTGCCGGTTGGTGACCTGCTGCCGATCGATCCAGAAGCCGCCGACCCGCGCCGGGTGCGCGGGCGCCTCCTCGGGGTAGTGCGCGTCGGAGCCCATCCGGAACGTGCCGCCGGGCAGCCACACCATGCCCGGCCGGGGCGGCGTGCCTGGTGCCTCGCCGTCCCGGCCGGGCCGGGTCAGGGTGACCGGTCCGCTCACGCGGTGACCGCCGTGCCGCCCGGTCCGACGAGCCCCTGCTCCGCCTTGTGCTTCAGGTCGCGCATCCGGAACGCCATGATGAAGTCGGTGATGCCGCGGGCCAGGCAGATCGCGCCGACGAACACGATGAGCAGGAAGAACGAGCGGGTGAAGCGGCCCGCTGCCCAGAAGCCCAGCAGCATCTCGATGATGCCGACGACCAGGCCGAGCCACCAGCCGTCGTGCTCCTTCTTGGTGAGGAAGGCGAGCACGATGTCGGCGGCGCCCTTGAACAGCAGGTACCAGCCGATGAAGGCGGCCAGCCAGAACACCGTGCCGCCGGGGTTGATCCAGCAGATGAAGCCCGTGATCAGGAACAGCACGCCGAGGATGGCGTGCAGCCAGCGCCAGCCGGGTGCGGTGAACGCCTGGAACAGCTCGAAGATGCCGGCCACCAGCACGACGATGCCGGCCAGCGTGGCGACCGTGGCGATGCTGCGCACCGGCGACTGGTTGAGGGCCAGCACGAACCAGCTGACGATGATCCAGCAGACGCCGGTGATGAGGAACAGCCACCACGGCACCCGGGATGCGGGCAGCGGCGTTCCGGCGCCGCGGAACACGTCGCCGGTCGACGTCGTGCCCGGCGGGATCGGGCCGGGCGTGGACCCGGTGGCCGCCCGGGCGGTGCCGGTCGCCACGCCCTCGGCCTCCTTCGCCGCGTGGGCGCCGGCCGCGGCGGGCTTACCGGTGCTGGGGCTGGGCGATGCGGTGCTCATGCCTTCTCCTCGCTGCGCTCGTCGGCGGCATGCGCGGGCCGCGGTCGATTTCGCTCGTCGCGCCTGCCCATGGGTCCCGCCGGAAGTGAGAGCCATCCGGTTGCAGACTATGCACCGTCTCATGCTGAAATGCGGTGTTTTCGCAATCTGTCCTTGATATCGGCTACTCCAGCGCGGAGAGCGCGCCGGCCACCGCGAAGCCGAGCACCGCCAGCAGGCCGGTGGCCTTGCCGCCCTGCCGGTAGGCCTCCGGGATCATCGAGTCGGCCAGCATGGTCAGCACCGCGCCCGCGGCGAAGGCCTCCACGTAACCGCCGTCGGCCCGCGGCACCACCTGGTACAGCGCGTAGCCGGCGGCCGCGGCCAGCGCGGACACCGCCACGATGCTCCACCACAAGCCGTACACCTGGGCTCTGGTGTGCCCGTGGGTGCGCATGGTCGCCGTCGCGCCGATGGCTTCGGGCAGGTTGGACACGAACACCGCGACCAGGAAGGCCACCGCCACGTCGCCGTTCATGGCCACCCCGATGCCCAGCACCAGCGACTCCGGCACGCCGTCCAGCAGCGTGCCGATCACCAGGGACCGCTCCGCCGAAGCCGCGCCCATGGTGCGCCGCCCGGCGACGACCGCGTCCGTGACGAAGAAGACGACCGCGCCCAGGCCGAACGCGGAGAACAGCAGCACGTCCTGGTGGAAGCCGGTGGGCACCAGCTCGTAGGCGATCGCGGCGAGCAGTGCGCCGGAGCCGAAGCCCATCACCATGCCGACCCGCGTCTCGGAGACCGGGCGCGGCCGCAGGGCCAGCCACGCGCCGACGACCAGGGAGAACGCCGCCAAGGCGCCCCATCCGGCAGCCGTCAGCACGCCCACGCGACCTCCATCGTCCGGTTACGACGGTATCAATGCATTCCGGCAATAACGGAAATAAGGCTCGTATCTCCGGAATACTGGAGCGCGGTAACCGGGTCCCTGGGAGGCGACATGCCCCGTACGCAGTCCACGGCGAAGAAGGCGACCGCGAAGAAGGCGTCGGCGAAGCAGACGGCCGCAGCGCAGCAGGCGGCCCGCAAGGCCGCCCCGAGCAAGGCGACCGCGACAAAGACCGTCACGCCGAAGGCCGCCACTGCAAAGGCCGCCACTGCAAAGGCCGCCACTACGAAGGCCTCCGCTACGAAGGCGACCGCGAAGAAGACTGCCGCCGCGAAGGCCGCTCCCGCCGAGCAGTTGCTCAGGTCGGCGGCTGTGGTCGCGGGCGGGGGCCCGGGCGGGCCTCCCGCGCGCAAGACGGGGCCGCGCAGGAAGGCGGCGGTGCCCGTACCCGCGAAGAAGGCCCCGCCTTCCCGCGCGAGCGCACGCACCGCGGCCGACCGTGGCCCGGCGCGCAAGTCGTCGCCGCGGTCCGCGGCGGGCGGCGCGGGCGCGGGCCGCAAGCCCAACATCCTGGTCATCTGGGGCGACGACATCGGCATCACCAACCTGAGCTGCTACAGCGACGGGCTGATGGGCTACCGCACGCCGAACATCGACCGCATCGCCGCCGAGGGGGTGCGCTTCACCGACTACTACGGCGAGCAGAGCTGCACCGCGGGCCGCGCCGCGTTCCTGACCGGGCAGTCGGTGTTCCGCACCGGCCTGTCCAAGGTCGGCATGCCGGGCGCGGACACCGGCCTGCAGGCCGCCGATCCGACCATCGCCGAGCTGCTGAAACCGCACGGGTACGCGACCGGTCAGTTCGGCAAGAACCATCTCGGCGACAAGGACGAGTTCCTGCCCACGCTGCACGGCTTCGACGAGTTCTTCGGCAACCTCTACCACCTCAACGCCGAGGAGGAGCCCGAGCACGAGGACTACCCGGACCCGCGCCGGTTCCCCGGGTTCAAGAAGCACTTCGGGCCGCGCGGGGTGCTGCACAGCTGGGCGCTGCCCGGCGGCGGCCAGAAGATCGAGGACACCGGACCGCTGACCCGCAAGCGGATGGAGATCATCGACGACGAGGTGTTCGAGCACGCGGCCGACTTCATCAGCCGGCAGGCCGCCGCCGACACCCCGTTCTTCGTCTGGTTCAACACGACGCACATGCACTTCAAGACGCACCCGCGCCCCGAGATCAAGGGCCAGGCGGGGCCGTGGCAGTCCGACTACCACGACGTGATGGTCGACCACGACCGCATCGTCGGGGAGCTGCTCGGCCTGCTGGACGCGCTGGGCATCGCCGACGACACCATCGTCATGTACAGCACCGACAACGGCCCGCACATGAACAGCTGGCCGGACGCGGGCATGACCCCGTTCCGCAACGAGAAGAACTCGAACTGGGAGGGGGCCTACCGGGTGCCGGCGATGCTGCGCTGGCCCGGCCGGATCCCCGCGGGCTGGGTCTCCAACGAGGTCGTCAGCCATCTCGACCTGCTGCCGACGCTGCTGGCCGCCGCGGGCGACCCGGACATCGCGGCGAAGCTCAAAGCCGGGCACGAGGCCGCCGGCAAGCGGTTCCACGTGCACCTGGACGGCTTCAACCTGCTGCCCTACCTCACCGACGCCGAGCCGCACAGCCCGCGCGAGGGCTTCTTCTACTTCTCCGACGACGGCGACCTGACCGCGATGCGCTTCGACAACTGGAAGCTGGTCTTCATGGAGCAGCGCGTGCCCGGCACGCTGCGTATCTGGGCCGAGCCGTTCGTCACGCTGCGCGTGCCGAAGCTCTACAACCTGCGCACCGACCCGTTCGAGCGGGCCGACGTCACCTCCAACACCTATTACGACTGGCTGCTGGATCGCGTGTTCCTGGTGCTGGCCGGGCAGAAGCTGGTGGCCGACTTCATCGCCACCTTCGCCGAGTTCCCGCCCCGGCAGGAGGCGGCCAGCTTCACCGTGGACCAGGTCATGGCGAAGCTGGCGGAAGGGATCGGGAGTCACTGATGGCGTTCCTGCCCTCCTGGCGGCCCGGCGCCGCGCGCGAGGCGATCACGTCGTTCCTCGACGAGTCGCTGGCGCTGCCGCCCGACCAGCGGGTGGCCGTGCTCGACAACGACGGCACCCTGTGGTGCGAGAAGCCGAACTACATCCAGTACGACTTCCTCGTGCGCACCCTGCACGCCGCCGTCGAGCACGATGCCGCCCTCGGCGACCGGACCGAATACCGGGCCCTGCTGGACGGCGACCGGGCCGCACTCGGCGAGCTGGGCCTGCAGCGGATCGCGCTGGCCCTGCTGGAGCTGTGCGCGGGCTGGACGCCGGACGAGTTCGCCGAGCGGGTGCGCGACTTCATGGCGGCCGAGAAGCACCCCGGCCGGGGCGCCCCCTATCCGAAGATGGTCTACCAGCCGATGCTGGAGCTGCTGGAGGCGCTGCGGGGGCACGGCTTCGACGTCTTCATCGTCACCGGTGGCGGCACCGAGTTCGTGCGCGCGGTCAGCCGCGACCTCTACGGTGTGCGCCCCGACGACGTGGTCGGCACGCTGGTCGAATACCACTACGAACAGCACGGCGGCGGTCCGGCGCTGGTGCGCACCGCGCAGGCGCAGGGCGAGGTCAACGAGGGCTGGGCGAAGGTCGAGCACATCCAGACCCAGCTGGGCCGCCGTCCGATCTTCGCGGCCGGCAACTCCGCGGGCGACCGGGAGATGCTGGAGTACGCCCGGGCCGCTGGTATGCCCAGCCTGGCCGTGCTGATCGACCACGACGACGCGGAGCGGGAGTACGCGTACGCCTCAGCCGCGGTGACCTTCAGGGACACCGAGCCGATCACCGCCACCGCGGGCCGCCTCGGCTGGAGCGTGGTGTCCATGCGGGACGACTGGTCGGTGATCTTCCCGGCCTGAGCCGGTGGCGGCTAGGGTCGTCCGGGAGCGCCGACCGCGAGGAGCCCTGGCATGGTTCACGACCTGCTGCTGACCGGTGGTCATGTGATCGATCCGGACAGTGGCCGCGACGGCGTGGCCGACGTGGCGGTGACCGGCGGGCGGATCGCCGCGGTCGGCGTGGACCTGCCCCGCGAGGGCACGCGCGAGCTCGTCGACGCGCGCGGCCGCCTGGTCACGCCCGGCCTGGTCGACCTGCACACGCACGTCTTCCCCGGCGCGACGTACTGGGGCATCGACCCCGACCCGGTCGCCTGGTGCTCCGGTGTCACCACCTGGGTCGACGCGGGCTCCGCCGGGGCCTACGGGCTCGACGCCCTGCGCCGCGCGGTGCGCGGCTACCGGGTGCGGGTGCCCGTGCTGCTCAACATCTCCGCCGTCGGGCTGACCGGGCTCACCGGCGAGTCCCGCGACCTCGCCGCGTGCGACGTCGACCTCGCGATCACCGCCGTCACCGCGAACCGGGACCTCGTGCACGGGGTCAAGGCCCGCATCGACGCCAACACCGTCGGGGCCAACGGGCTGGAGCCGCTGCGCCGCGCGATCGCCGTCGCGCGCGCCTGCGAGCTGCCGGTCATGGTGCACGTCGGACTTGCGCCGCCTGCCATCGCCGACCTGCTGCCGCTGCTCGGACCCGGTGACATCGTCACGCACTGCGCCAGTGGCATCGCCCTGGGCCGGGGCGGCCTCGATCCGGCACTGCGCCGCGCGTACGACAACGGGGTGCTGTTCGATCTGGGCCACGGCTCGGGCGGCTTCGCGTACGACGTGCTGGAGGCGCAGCTCGCGGCCGGGATGCCGCCGCACACCGTCTCCACCGACCTGCACGCGCGCTCGCTGCACGGTCCCGCCTTCGACCTGCCGACGACGATGGCCAAGCTGCTCGCCGTGGGCCTGCCGCCGGCCGCGGTCGTCGCCGCGGCGACCAGCGCGCCCGCGCGTGCCCTCGGGCTGCCCGCGGGCACCGGCACGCTGCGCGTCGGCGCACCGGCCGATCTGGCCGTGTTCACCGTGGAGGAGGGCGACTTCCCGCTCGCGGACGTGCACGGGCAGCTCCGCAGTGCGCCGCTGCGGCTGCGCAACGAGGCCACCTACGTCGCCGGGCGGCTGCTGCCGCCGAGCCTGCCCGCACCGCCTCCGCCGTGGGTTCCGCTCACCCGCGCCCAGCGCGACGCACTGGCCCGCCGCGAGCGCTCGGTCCGCGACCTGCTCACGTCGCCCCTGGTCGATCCCGACGGCCTCGCCGAGCAGTTCGCCCGCCCCTGATCGACCCGCAGGATCGACCCGCTCGGCGGGTCAGCGCGGTGTTGCCGGAGTGCCGGAGGAGGCGGCGCCGCAGATCGCGATCATCTTGTCGGAGAGGGCGTCGATCTTGGTGACGTCGAGCTTCTGCAGCGAGCTCATGTCGGTCAGGCTCTTGCCCTGGGCCTCGAACTCGTCGGCGAGCTGGCCCAGCGTGGTCTTGACGTCCGCGGCGTCGGCGGACGCGGCGTCGGTGCGCAGGTTCGCGGCGAGGTCGACCAGCTCGCCGCCCGCCGCCTTCACGGACTGGTTCGCGGCGGCCATGTTGCCGGAATCGGCGGCCGCGGTGACCTTGGACAGCTCGGTCGCGAACTGGCTGAGGCCGTCCTCGACGGTCTTGGCGGTCTTGGTGCAGACCTGCGGCGTAGGTTCGGCCGCGGCAGGCACCGCACTGAAGCCGAGCGCGGCGAGGACGGTGGTGGAGAGGATGCAGGCTGCGCGTGAGAGGCGTCGCATGACGTCCTCCAATCGGGGCCGCGGGCCCGGCTGGGAGAGCCGGCCCCAAGACGTCCATCTTCTGCCCGCGACGGGCGGCCCCGGGCGAACTCGGCCAAGTCCGCGCAGGTGACCGCCCGGCCGCGTACGATCCCGCGCCAACGCTGCGGCCGAAGCCCCCAACCGGCCTGGACCGCGTCCGACCTTCGGGCCGGGGCTGGGCGGGGGCGGGAGAAGCGCGGAGAGGCGGGAAGCGGGGAGAGGGCTTAGGCTCCTGCGGTGCGTAGGCGTTCCTGGGTTGCGGTCGTTGCCGGTGCCGTGATGGCCGTGCTGCCGGCGGGGTGCGGGTCGGAGGCGGTGCCGGAGCCGCAGGGCAGCTGGGTGGCGGCCGGGGCGAGTGCCGCGCCGTCGTCGGCTGCCCCGAGCGCCGCGCCCTCGTCACCCGCGCCGACGGCAGCGGTGGTGGTGGGCAACCCGAAGGGCCAGGCGACCGTGCCGGCCGAGGCGAAGGCCGTGGACACGTCGCGGCCGACCCGGGTGATCGGCAACGGCACGCCCGCGAGCTGCACCTCCAAGGCCGTGGTCGCCGCCGTCGCGGCGGGCGGGGTCATCACGTTCGACTGCGGGCCGGATCCGCTGACGATCACCATGGCGGCCACCGCGAAGGTCAAGAACGCGAACGGGCCGAAGATCGTGCTCGACGGCGGCGGGAAGATCACCCTCAGTGGCGGCGGCAAGCGGCGCATCCTCTACATGAACACGTGTGACAAGGCGCAGGGCTGGACCACCTCGCACTGCCAGGACCAGGACCACCCGCAGCTCACGGTGCAGAACCTGACCTTCGCCGACGGCAACTCGACCGGCGAGACCGCGGAGGGCGGCGGGGGCGGCGCGATCTTCGTACGCGGTGGGCGGTTCAAGGTGGTCAACTCGCGCTTCATCCGCAACCGCTGCGACGACACCGGCCCGGATCTGGGCGGCGCGGCGATCCGGGTGCTCAGCCAGTCCAAGAACCTGCCGGTGTACGTCGTCAACAGCACCTTCGGCGGCGGCAAGGGGCTCGGCGGCCGGTGCTCCAACGGCGGCGCGCTGAGCAGCATCGGCGTCTCCTGGGTGGTGCTCAACAGCGTGCTCACGCACAACAGCGCCATCGGCAGCGGGGCCAACCCGGCCCGTGCCGGCAAGCCCGGCGGCGGCAGCGGCGGCGCCATCTACACCGACGGCAACCTGTTCACGGTGCGCATCGCGGGTTCGATCGTCACGGACAACCACGCCGAGGAGGGCGGCGGCGCGGTCTTCTTCGTGAGCAACGACCGCACCGGCACCATGACGATCGAGGGCTCCACCCTGCAGCGCAACCCCAGCGACGGCTTCGAGACCGGGGGTTTCCCCGGCATCTTCTTCCTCGGCGCCCGCAACCCGACCGTCAAGTCCTCCACCCTGCGCAGGTAAACCCGCAACCAGCGAGTGGACCCGCAGGCCGCGAGCCCGCAGCGTTAAGAAGGTGCCCTTCCTCTACGCATAGCGATGGGAAGGTGCCCTTCCTTTGGCTCGGGGCGGAGGGCGGTGGCTGCTGCCGCGACGAACAGGGCCAGGACGGCGGGGACCGCCAGGGCGGCGGGGAGGCCGACCACCTCGGCCAGTGCGCCGATGACCAGGGGGCCGACGACGAAGCCGAGGAAGCCGAGGCTGGCGACGCGGGCGATGGCCTGCCCGGCCCGCGCCGGGTCCTGGCTGCCGGCCGCGGAGAACACCTGTGGCGCGATGCAGGCCAGCCCCGCGCCGAGCAGGCCGAACCCGGCGACCCCGGCGACCGGGTGCGCGATCAGCAGCGCGGTGCCGAGGCCCAGCGCGGCGAGCACCCCGCTGTAGCGGACCAGCCGCACCGGGCCCAGCGCTGCGGTGAGCCGGTCGCCGACCAGCCGCCCGGCCATCATCATGATCGAGAAGGCGGCGTACGCGGCGGCCGCGAAGCCCGGCGTGCTGCCCAGGCTGTCGCGCAGGTAGACGCTGCTCCAGTCGGCCGCCGCGCCCTCGCCGACGAGGCAGCAGAAGACCAGCACGCCGAGGAACGTCACGCCCGGCAGCCCGCCCCCGCCCGGCCCGGTCTCCGCCGCCGGGACCGCCGACGGGGCGAGCCGCCGGCGTGCCGCCACCGGCGCGGTCACCGCGACGACCGCGGCCACGGCCAGGAAGGTGGCCGGCGCACCGAGCCCGGCGTACGCGCACAGGCCGCCGACCGCCGCCCCGAGGAAGCCGCCGATGCTGTAGACGGCGTGGAACGACGACATGATCGGCGCCTGCCAGGCCCGCTGCACCTCGACGGCGGCCGTGTTCATGGTGATGTTGAGCAGCCCGTGCGCGGTGCCGAAGGCCAGCAGGCAGCCGGCCAGCACCGGCAGGTTCGGCGCGAACGCGGGGGAGGCCAGCAGCAGGCCGTCGGCCAGCACGACGGGCAGCAGCAGCCGGCCGGCGCCGTACCGGTCGACCAGCCGTCCCGCGGCCTGCATGCCGATGATCGCCCCCGCGGCGAAGGCCAGCAGGCCGAGGCTGAGCGCGCCGTCGGTGAGCGCCAGGCCCTGTTTGATCGCCGGGATGCGGGCGGTCCAGGTGCCGAGGATCACGCCGTAGAGTCCGAAGAGCAGGCCGACGGCCAGCCGCGCCCGGTGCAGCCGGACGCGGTCGTGCGGTGACGAGGTCATGGGGTCCGTCTCCGAAGGGTGCGGGCCGGGGAGGGCCGCTGTGAGTGCGAACATCATGAATGTATGCGGCCCCTGCGCGGCCCGCAGCCCGGCCGTCCCGGCGCGCGAGCCTGTATGCTGCGCAGTGCCCTGGCCAGGCCCTGGGTTCGAGCGGCGCGCCCGCTCGTGGCCGGCCGGGAGCTGACTAGTGCCGGTCGAGAACTGCGGGAGCGAAGATTCATGTCGAACGAGACGCTGCTGGTCACCGGTGGTGCCGGCTTCGTGGGCACACACCTCATCCGGGCGCTGCTGGACACCCACCCGACCGCGCGGATCGTGTCCGTCGACAACTACTTCACGGGCCGGCACGACAATGAGATCGTCGACGAGCGGGTGAAGTACCTCGACGGCTCGACCGTGGACATCTTCAAGATCTGGGCGGAGCACGGCTTCGAGTCCCCGAAGATGGTCTTCCACCTGGGGGAGTACGCCCGGATCGTGCAGTCGTTCGACGAGTTCGACCGCACCTGGGAGTACAACACCCACGGCACCAAGGAGGTCATCCGCTTCGCCGCCCAGCACGGCGCGCGGCTGGTCTACTCGGCGTCCAGCTCGAAGTTCGGCAACGAGGGCCAGGACGAGCACCTCAACCCGTACGCCTGGACCAAGGCCAAGAACGTCGAGCTGATCAAGAACTATGGCGAGTGGTACGGCCTCGACTACGTGATCACGTACTTCTACAACGCGTACGGGCCGGGCCAGATCAGCGCCGGCACCTACGCGACCGTGCTCGGCATCTTCGAGCGGCAGTACCTCGCGGGCGAGCCGCTGACGGTGGTGTCCCCGGGCACGCAGACCCGCGACTTCACCCACATCTCGGACATCATCTCCGGCATCCTGGTCTCCGCCGAGGGCGGCAAGGGCGACGGCTACCTGCTCGGCAACGGCCGGGAGTGGGAGCTGATCGAGGTCGCGAAGATGTTCGGCACCGAGCACGTGATGATCCCGGCCAAGCGCGGCGAGCGCACCCACGGCCGCGCCGACAACTCGAAGGTGCGTGACCTGGGCTGGGAGCCGAAGGTGGCGCTGGACCGCTACATCGCCGACTTCGTGCGCGACAACCCGCGCCCGTGAACCGGTGAACCGCGGTCCTGGTCCAGAAGCTGGACCAGGACCGCGGCTCCGTTTCCACGGAGCAGCGGTCAGATCCAGCCGCGGCGGGCCGCGATCGCGCCCGCCTGGAAGCGGTTCGCCGCGCCCAGCAGCTCGTACAGGCGGCTCATGCGCCGCCGCATGGTGCGCACCGACCAGTCCAGCTGCCGCGCGACGGCCTCGTCCTTCAGCCCGCTGACCAGCAGGATCAGCAGCGCCCGGTCCTCCTCGGACACCGGGTCCTCGGCCGGGGCGAGCAGTGGCACGGCCGTCCGCCAGCACAGCTCCCAGTAGTCGATCAGGCCGTCGAGCAGCGTGGACGGCCGGATGACGGCGGCCCGCACCTCGGTCAGGTCCAGCGACAGCGGCATCAGCGCGATGCGCCGGTCCGCGATGGCCAGCTTGATGCGCAGGCCGGGCAGCACCCGGGCCTGCTCGCCGTGGCTGATCAGCTCGCGGATGTCGTCGAAGACGCCGGGCCACTCCAGGGCCTCGGGCGCGTACACCGCCCGGTACCGCACGCCCCGCGCGATGCCGGCCTGCTCGATCGGGTTCGAGGTGGTCAGCGCGTACGGCGGCCGGTCCAGCGTGATGACCTCCTCGCGGGCCTCCTGCTGGATCTGCACGAACCACCGGCCCAGCGCCTCGCTGCCGGTCACGATCTCGATCTCCTCGCCGGTGCCGGAGTGCGCGGCGGCGAACAGCATGGACAGCTGCGCGGCGGCGGCCTGCACCCGGTCCAGCTCCGCGGAGCGGGCGCGGACCAGCGCGGACACCCCCGCCTGCGGCTCGATCGCGGCATACCGGCGGCGGGCGCCGGCCAGCCGGCCGACCAGCCCGTGATCGCGCAGCCGGTCCAGGGCGCGGGCCACCCGCTCGGCCGAGCAGCCGAGCTCGTCGGCGAGCTCGGCCGGGGCGGCGGTGCGGCGGACGAGGATGGCGCGGTAGACGGCCTCGTCGAAGGGGTCGACACCGGCGGGGGTGAGGTCCGAGGGCATGGCCAGATCTTGGCCCAAGAGTGCCACCGGCAGCAACGGGCCAGTGGAGATCGTTGCGCCGAACGGCTGAGGACCAGTAGACCGCTTAGCTATGAAACTCCCCCCTCGTTTCCTCGCGGCCGGGCTGTCGGCCGTGGTCGTCGCCGGGACGCTCTCGGCATGGTCCCCGGCGGACGCCGCCACCCCGGCCGCGCAGCGGCGGGTCATCGTGCTGCTCGCCGGGGACGCGGCGGTGGCGTCGGCCCCAGCCGGCGCGCTGCGTGACGCCGCCGGCACGGCGCAGGTCACCGGCGCGCGCCAGGCGGTGCAGGACCGCCAGCGCGCCTTCCTCGACGGCGCCCGCGGCAAGGGCCTGCGGCTGACCCGCGAACGCCCGCTGAGCCTGCTGGTCAACGCGGTCGCCGCCACCGTCCCGGCGGACGAGGTGGCGCGGCTGTCCGCGCTGCCCGGGGTGCTCGCCGTCGTGCCGGACGCACCGGTGCGGGCGTACACCGACGTGAGCGTGCCGCTGATCGGCGCGACCGAGGTCTGGCAGCGCAAGGACGACACCGGCACCCCCGCCAAGGGCAAGGGCGTGACCGTCGCCGTCATCGACAGCGGCGTCGACTACAGCCACCCGGACCTCGGCGGCGGCCTGGGCGAGGGCTTCAAGGTCGTCGGCGGGTACGACTTCGTCAACGGCGACGCCGACCCGATGGACGACAACGGGCACGGCACCCACGTCGCGGGCATCATCGCGGGCAAGGCGGCCACCACGGGCGGCGTCACCGGGGTCGCGCCGGAGGCGAGCCTGCTGGCGTACAAGGCGATGAACGAGTGGGGCGAGGGCTGGACCTCCGACATCGTCGCGAGCATCGAGGCGGCCGCCGACCCGGCGAACCCGCACCGGGCCGACGTCATCAACATGAGCCTCGGCGGTTACGGCGACGGCCTCGACCCGCTCGGCCTGGCCGCGACCGCGGCCACCCGGGCCGGGGTCGTGGTGGTCGCCGCGGCGGGCAACAGCGGTCCCGGCCGCGACACGGTCGGCACCCCGGCCGTCGCGGACGGCGTCATCGCCGTGGGCGCGTCCACCAGCAACATGGTGCTGCCGACCGCGTACGTCGGCGGGGTGCGCCTGCAGACGTACCGCGGTGTCCTGTCGGCGAACCCGGCGGCCAAGCCGGTCACCGGGCGCCTGGTCGACGCGGGCTACGGCAGCACCGAGGAGCTGGACGCGGCCGGTGACCTGCGCGGCAAGGTCGTGCGCATCACCGGTTTCGCCGCACCAGTGCTGGACTACCTGTCGCAGTGGGAGCTGGACCTGGCCAAGGAGCTGGAGCGCCGGGGCGCGCTCGCGGTGGTCTCGGGCCAGGCCGACTCCGGCCCGGTGGTGGCCGCCGCCGACGGCTCTGTGCCGGTCGCGCCGTCCACCTCGGTGAAGGGCCTGGCGAAGGGCCTGGCCAAGGACCTGGTGGGCACGCAGGCCTCCGGTGACCTGTACCGGATGGACAAGCTGGTCGTGCTCGGCATGGACGGCACGCAGCACGAGGAGCTGACCGCGCGGCTGGCCGCGGGGCCGGTCGACGTGACGCTGCAGGGCGAGGACGTCACCGATCGGATCGCCGCGTTCTCCTCGCGCGGCCCGTCGCTGCGCTTCGGCCTCAAGCCCGACCTGGTCGCGCCGGGTGTCGGCATCCGCTCGACGGTGCCGACGGCGCTGTTCGGGCCGGGGCAGTACCTGATGTCCGGCACCTCGATGGCCGCCCCGCACGTGGCCGGCGCGGCGGCGCTGCTGCGCCAGCTGCACCCGGGCCAGGAACCCGCGCAGGTGCTGGCCACGCTGACGGGCACGGCCAAGCCGGTGGGCGGCACCCCGACCGCGTACGGCGCGGGTCGGCTCGACGTGGCCGCGGCCGCGCGCGCCACGCTCACCGCCGACCCCGCGTCGGTCTCGTTCGGACTCGCCGACCTGGGCGGCTCGACCGTGGGCGGCAGCCGGACCGTCACCCTGCACAACTCGGACACGCGCGCGATGACCGTGCGCCTGCGCACCGGCGACAAGACCGTGACCGTCGCGCCGGACCGGGTGACCGTGCCGGCCGGGCGCACCGCGAAGGTGACCGTCACGCTGCGGGCCGCGCGGCCCGCCGGGGACACCGAGCTGTCCGGCGTGATCACCGCCGACGGCGGCGCGGGCCGGGTCGCCCGGGTGCCGTACCTGCTGGTGGTGCGGCCGCTGATCGTGGCCGCGACGCCCGACCCGAGCGACGGCCACAGCACCGTGTGGATCGGCGCGCCGACCGGGCTGGCCGCCGCGCCCGCCGTCACCGTCGACCCGCCGCGCGGCCGGTCGTACACCGTGCCGGCGACCCACCGGTACGACAACGTGTACACCGCCGACCTCACCGGCGAGGACCCGGGCGCGTACCGGGTGAGCGTGCGCGGCACCGCGGCCTCCGGGCAGCGCCTGATCGGGTCGAGCGGCTTCGAGGTGCTGCCCGAGGACGTGCGGCGCACCAAGTGGGATCCGGTCGGCCCGTACGGCACGGGCGGGCAGCTAGCCCTCACCCCGGCCGACGGCGCGGTCGGTGTCATGAGCACCGACTACAAGGCAGGCCCGTGGCTCACCACCGACCACGGCAAGAGCTGGAGCCAGCTCAACCGGCTCCCTGTCGCCGGGAACGCGGGCGTCGGCACGCCCGTGCTCGACACGAAGAACGCGTCGCGCTGGTGGTACGCCGTCAACGACCCGCAGACCGGCGGGAAGATCCTGCGCACCACCGACCGGGGCCGCACCTGGCAGACGCTGCCCACGCCGGCCGGCTGGGTCGACGAGCTGGTCGCCGACGCGCAGACCCGCGTGCTGGTGGCGGTCATCGGCGGCGCGCTGTGGACCAGCGTGGACGGCGGCGACGGCTGGACGGCGATGCCGTCCGGGCTGCCCGGCGAGATCCAGCACGCGGCGATCGGCGGCGACGACCTCTACCTCGCCGACTTCGACGGCGTGTGGAAGCTGTCCGGTGTCGTCTCCGGCACGCCCGCCGCGGCCGTGCGGGTGTACGACAGCGCGTCGAAGTTCGTCGCCTCGCTGAGCGCCGACGACGGCGTCGTCGCGGCAGTGGTGTGGGGCGAGGGCGTGGTCGGCTCGCACGACGGCGGCAAGAACTGGTCCACGCTGTACAGCCGCGAGTTCGGCCTGCACACGATGCGGACCTCGGGCGGTGACCTGTACGTGGCCACCCTGTCCGGCGAGGGCCTGGTCGGCCGCGACCACGGCCGCACCTGGGAGTCGGTGCCGCTGCCGGCGCACGACGCGCTGGTCACCGACTACGACCGCTGGGCCGACGGCACGGCGACCACGGCCACCTCGGCCGGCCTCTACGCGACCGGGCCGGCCGGCTACCGCCGCCTCGGCGTGCAGGGCACCACGGTGTACGACCTCGCCGTGGTCGGCGGCGACCTGGTGGCCGGCACCGAGAGCGGCCTCTACCGCACGGCGTCGCCCGCGACCGGCCCGGACTGGGGCGCGGCCGAGGGCGAGGGCTGGATCGGCGCGGGCGCGGAGTTCCTCGCCGTGTCCCCGGCCGACGCCAAGGTGGTCTGGAAGATCCGCCGGGCCGCCTGGGGCGACCAGTTCATGTTCGGCCGCAGCGACGACGGCGGCCGCACCTGGAGCGAGGTCTTCACCGGCACCGAGAAGCCGACCTCGCTGCTGATTCACCCCGCCGACCCGAACCGGGTGTACGCCGGCTTCGAGCGGCTGAGTGGCCAGGGCCTCACCGTCACCCTCGACGGCGGCCGCACCTGGAAGAACCTGTACCTGGACGAGCGGGTCAACGCGCTGGCCGGTGACCCGGCGGACGCGAAGCGGCTGTGGCTCGGCATGAACAGCGGCCTCTACCGCTCCGACGACGGCGGCGTCACCCTGACCAAGGTCGCCGACGGCCAGGTCATCGCGCTGCGGGTGGACGGCAGGCGACTCGCCGTCGGCGGTCCGAGCATCCGGACCAGCACCGACGGCGGCCGGACCTTCCGCACCGCCGACACCGGCTCCCTGGACCTGATGGTGTCCGACTTCGCCGCCAAGGGCGACACCCTCTACGCGGCCACCACCACGTGGTCCGCGTACGGCCTCGCCAAGGGCGGCCGGGGTGTCCTCCGCAGCGTCGACGGCGGCCGGACCTGGCACAACATCTCGTCCGGCCTGCAGAACCTGGACGTCACCACCCTCGCGGTGAGCCCCGACGGCCGCTGGCTGTTCGCCGGGACCCTCCGCGGCGGCGTCCACCGCATCCCCCTCCACTAGGAGAAAAGAAGGGCACTTTCTTATCGCGGAGCGATAAGAAAGTGCCCTTCTCCACCCGCTCGTCGGGGCGGGGCTAGGCGTTCGCCTGCAGTTTCGGGGAAAGTGCAGGTTCACGCCGTCCGATGGGTGCAGTTTCCCCGAAACTGCAGGCCCACCCGGCGGGTCAGTGGGAGTCGCGAGGGACTTCGGAGCCGCGGGAGCCGGTGAGGAAGTCGAAGTCGGCACCCAGTTCGGCCTGCTGGACATGGGCGCGGTAGAGCCAGCGGTAGCCGGACCTGTCGGCGGCCGAGCGCGCCGGTTCGGCCCAGTCTGCGGCGCGCTCCGCCAGCTCGTTTTCGGACACGAGCAGGTCCAGGGTGCGGGCGGGCACGTCGAGCCGGATCCGGTCGCCGGTGCGGACCAGGGCGAGCGGCCCGCCGACGGCCGCCTCCGGGGACACGTGCAGGACCACCGTGCCGAAGCCGGTGCCGCTCATCCGCCCGTCGCTGATCCGTACCATGTCGGTCACGCCCTGGCGCAGCAGCCGGGTCGGGATCGGCACGTTGGCCACCTCCGGCATGCCCGGGTATCCCTTCGGCCCCGCGCCCCGGACCACGATCACGTCGTCGGCCGCCACGTCCAGGTCCTCGTCGTCGCAGACCGCGTGGTAGTCCTCGGGAGAGTCGAAGACCACGGCGCGGCCCTCGTGCGCCAGCAGGTGCGGCGAGGCCGCCGACTGCTTGAGCACCGCGCCGCGCGGGCACAGGTTGCCGGTCAGCACGGCCGTGCCGCTGCCGGCCGCCTGCAGCGGCTTGTCCCAGGGGCGGATCACCTCGTCGTTCCAGCACCCGGCGTCGGCGACCTCGGTCCCGACGCCGCGGCCGGTGACGGTGACCGCGTCGCCGTGCAGCAGCCCCGCCTCGGCCAGCCGCCGCAGCACCACCGGCAGCCCGCCCGCGTAGCAGAAGTCCTCCATCAGGAACCGGCCCGAGGGCATCAGGTCGACCAGGGTCGGCACCTGCCGGATCAGCCGGTCGAAGTCGTCGAGGCTCAGCTCGACCCCGACCCGTCCGGCGAGCGCGAGCAGGTGCAGCACCGCGTTGGTCGAACCGCCGATCGCGGCGTTGGCCCGGATGGCGTTCTCGAAGGACTCCCGGGTCAGGATCGCGCTGGGCCGCAGGTCCTCGTCGACCATCGCGACGATGCGGCGGCCGGCGGCCTGGGCCGTCTCGTAGCGGCGGGCGTCGACCGCGGGCCAGCTCGCCGAGCCGGGCAGCTGCATGCCGAGGGCCTCGGCCAGGCACGCCATGGTCGAGGCGGTGCCCATCGTCATGCAGTGGCCGTTGGAGCGGGCCATGCAGCCCTCGGCGACCTCGCACTCGGCGACGGTCATCCGGCCGGCCTTCACCTCTGCCTCGAACTTCCAGACGTGCGTGCCCGATCCGACGTCCGCGCCCTGGAACTTGCCGTTGAGCATCGGCCCGCCGGTGACCATGATCGCCGGCAGGTCGACGCTCGCCGCGGCCATCAGCAGGCCGGGCGTGGTCTTGTCGCAGCCGGACAGCAGCACGACGCCGTCGAGCGGGTTGGCCCGGATGAGCTCCTCGCCCACCATCGCCACCAGGTTGCGGTAGAGCATCGCGGTGGGGCGCATCAGCGTCTCGCCGGTCGCCATCACCGGGAACACCAGCGGGAAGCCGCCGGCCTGCCACACGCCCCGTTTGACGGACTCGGCGACCCGGTCCAGGTGGGCGTTGCACGGCGCGAGCTCCGACCAGGTGGAGGCGATCCCAATCACGGGCCGGCCGTCGAAGACCTCGGGCCCGTGGCCCTGATTGCGCATCCACGACCGGTACACCATGCCCGAACGCCCCTCGGCGCCGAACCAGTGCCGGCTGCGCCGCGCGGGCGAGGCCTCCGTGTCCATGTCCACCTCCGGCCGTGCGCCGACGTGCGGTGTCCGGTGCCGCGACGGCCGCGCTGGGATTACGTGTATCGACACACTAGGGTCTGCTGGCATGTCGGCACCACAGCGCCGGCCGGGCAGGTCGGGGCCCCGGCCGTGAACATCGTCAGATACCAGGTGGACGGTGCGCCGGACGTCCGTGTCGGGCGGCATGCCGACGGCGAGGTCACCGAGCTGCGCGGCGTCGCGTCGCTGGCCGAGCTGTGGCGGTTGCCGCTGGCGGAGCTGCGCGACCGGCTGGCCCGGCCCGAGCCGGGCCCGGCACTGCCACTGGCGCAGGTGCGCCTGCTCGCACCGGTCGACGGCACCACCGAGGTATGGGCCAGCGGCGTCACCTACCGCGTCTCGCGCGAGGCCCGGGTCGAGGAGAGCGAACGCGCCGCCGACGTCTACCAGCTCGTCTACGACGCGGCCCGCCCCGAACTGTTCTTCAAATCGGCGGCGTGGCGGGTGCGCGGCCCCGGCCAGGACATCGGCGTGCGCGCGGACTCCGAGGTGGACGTGCCCGAGCCCGAGCTGGCCCTGGTCGTCAACCGGTTCGGCGAGATCGTCGGGTACACCATCTGCGACGACGTGTCGTCGCGCACCATCGAGGGCGAGAACCCGCTGTACCTGCCCCAGGCGAAGATCTACTTCGGGGCCTGCGCCCTCGGTCCGTGGATCACGCCCGCCTGGGAGGTGCCGGATCCCTACGATCTGGACATCGCGCTCACGATCACGCGCGACGGGGCCACCGCCTGGCAGGGCACGGCGGGCACCTCGTTGCTGCACCGGCGGCTCGACGAACTCGTCGGCTACCTGATGCGCGGCGACGTCCACCCAGACGGGGTGGTGCTGTCCACCGGCACCTGCCTGGTGCCGCCCACGCCGTTCAGCCTGCGCGACGGCGACACCGTGCGCATCACCGTCGGCGCGCTCGGCACGTTGGCCAACCCGGTCCGGCGGGGCATGCCGGGGACGGACGCGACGTGACCCAGCCCGGCAGCATGCACCGCCCGCACGACGAACAGGACACGATGCACGACGAGATCCGACGCCTGATGGCAGCCGCTCCGATGCCCGCGGTCGCCGTCAGCGTCTTCGACCCGGCGACGACCCGGTTCAGCGAGGTGGCGGGCACGGCCGACGGCACCACCGGCCGGCCGGCCGGCCCGCACGACTGGTGGGACCTGGCCAGCGTGACCAAGACCCTGGTGACGCTGCCCGAGGTGCTGGCGCGTCTCGACCTCGACAGCCCGCTCGCCGACGTGTGGTCTCCGACGCGCGACCAGCCCGTCGGCCGGGCGACGGTGGCTCAGCTGCTCTCGCACCAGGCGGGCCTGCCCGCGGTCCGGCAGTTCTTCCGCACGGCCACCACGCGGGACGAGATCGTCGCGCAGGCCGTGGCGACCCCGCTGGTGCGCGCGCCCGGCAGCGGGGCGGAGTACAGCGATCTCGGGTTCCTGCTGCTCGGCGAGGCGGTGCAGGACCACGCCGGGCTCAGCCTGGCCGAACTCGCCCGGCGGCGCAGTGGACTGCGCTACGGGCCGGTGCCGGGCGCCGCCGTGGCCACCGAGATCTGCGCGTGGCGCGGCCGTCTGATCGTCGGCGAGGTGCACGACGAGAACGCGTACGCGATGGGCGGTGTCGCCGGCCATGCCGGCGCGTTCGGCACCCTCGCGCAGGTCACCGCGGCGGCGCAGGCCTGGCTGGCCGGCACGGTGCTGCCGTCGCGCCTGCACCGCGCCGCGTCCCGCTGCTGGGCGGAGAACGCGGCGGACGAGCGCTTCGGGCTCGGCTGGTGGCTGCCGCCGACCCGGGGCATCTGCGGGCCCTCGGCGGGCGCGGACGCCTACGGCTGCTCGGGTTTCGTCGGCAATAGGATCTGGCTGGAGCCCGCGCGCGGCTACGGGGTGGTCGTGCTCAGCAACCGCGTGCACCCCTCGCGCGAGCACCCGGAACGGTTCCGCGACTGGTGCGTCGCGCTGCTCGAAGCCGTGGCGGCACACCACCGCTGACCGCCGGCGACCCGGTCAGAACGAGCAGTTGACCAGGTGGCACTCGGGGGTCAGCGCGACGTCGAACATGGCCTGCACCCCGTCGCGGATGTGCGCGGCGAACTTCAGCACGTCCGCGGTGGTCGCCCCGCCCCGGTTGGTCAGAGCGAGGGTGTGCCTGGTGGAGAGCGCCACGGCGCCGTTGCCCCACTCGGTCCCGTAGCCCGGGCCGAACCCGGCGTGCTGGATGAGCCATGCGGCGTGCAGCTTGGTGCCCTTGGCGTCCGGCTGGCTCGGGCACGCACGGGCGCGCTCCGGCACCTCGGCGAGCACCGGGTTGAGGAAGAAGGAGCCGACACTCCAGGTGTCGTGGTCGGCGGGGTCCAGCACCATCTTGCGGGCCCGGCGCTGTTCCAGGACCGCCTCGCGCACGTCGGCCGGGGCCGCGGTGCCGCCGACCTCGATCGACAGCCGCTCGGCGACCGCCGGGAAGGTGACCGGGGCGGACTGCCCACCGCGGCGGAGCCGGTACGTGACGTCCAGCACCACCCACCGGTCGCTGTGCTTGAAGACCGACTGCCGGTGGCTGCCGAACCCGCACCGCTCCGGTGTCCAGCGCTCCACCTCGCCCGTCGTCCGGTCGTACACGGACAGCGACTCCAGCACGTCGGAGGTCAGGGTGCCGTACGCGCCGACGTTCTGCACCGGCGTGCCGCCGACCGACCCGGGGATGCCCGACAGCGCCTCGACCCCGGCCAGGCCCTCGGCCAGCACCGTGCGGACGAGGTGTTCCCACTCGACCCCGGCGGCGGCGGTGACCAGCTCGCCGTCGATGGCCAGCTCGGCCGACTCCATGCGCACGACCGTGCCGTCCCAGCCGACGTCGCCGACGACGAGATTCGAGCCGCCGCCCATCACCAGCAGCGGCTCACCGGTCCGGTCCGCGTCGCGGAGCAACTCGATCGCGTGCGGCGTGCTGCGGGCGACTTCCAGCCGCCCCACCGGGCCACCGACCCGCATCGTGGTCAGCTCAGCAAACGTGATGGTCACGGGCCCGAGCCTACCGAGGGATCAGCGCACGCCGGTCGGCGGTCGCCCGCGTCGTCGTGGCCGACGGCACGGTCATCTCCGGCTGGGCTGGTTCAGGCGGATCATGTTCCCGGCCGGGTCGCGGAACGCGCAGTCCCGGACGCCGTACGCCTGGTCGGCAGGCTCCTGGAGCACCTCGGCGCCCGAGGCGCGGATGTGCTCGAAGGCGGCGTCGACGTCGTCGGTGGTGAAGATGAGCCCGCGCAGCAGACCCTTGGCGAGCAGGTCGTACTCCTTCTGCTTGTCCTCGGCGGAGGCGTCCGGGTGTGACTCGGGCGTCTCGATCGTGATCTCGAGGTCGGGCTGGCTCGGCGGCACGACGGTCACCCAGCGCATGCCCTCGTAGCTGACATCGGTGCGGACCTGGAAACCGAGCACGTCGCGATAGAAGCCGATGGCCTTGTCGTGGTCGTCGACGATGATGAAACAGTGTGAGACCTTGATGTCCATGCAGCTCACGTTACAGACGGGAGCCCGGCCCGGGCCTCACCCGCACTGAGCGGCGCCGCTGCGGTCCGAGGCGAGCGGGGGCACGACGTCACGCCCTCCACGCGTCCGATCAATATGGTGAAATGGCGCTCATGTCCAGCGCGCCGTTGTACGACACCATCGGGGCCTCCTACACCGTGACCCGGCGCACCGAACCGCGTATCGCCGCGCAGGTCCTGGCTGCCCTCGGGGACGCCCGGACCGTGCTGAACGTCGGCGTGGGCCGAACGCAACCGAGACCTCGCCGGGCTCGACGCGGCAGAGCCCGGCCTCCGTCTGCTGATCGCCTGAACGCGCCATCGCCGCACAGGTCGCGGACATGTCGTACGTACAGCTTGGCTCTGCGGCACGCATGGGCGAAACTTCCTGGCCACCATGCTCGCGCTCGCCGAGACTCGGCCGACCCCGACCGGGCTCGTCGATCAGCATGACCGTCCGACGTGGACGATCACTCGATCGGCAGCTCAACGGCCTGGCGGCGGACGTGGCGGGTCGGTATGGTGCGAGCCGGACCGCGCGGGCGTCCCCGCAGTCGGCTAGGCGACGCTACCGCCGCTGGTGACGAGGCGTACGTGACTCGTCACAGGTCAGCTCGTCGCACCCGGTGCCGCCGCGACGTAGGACGGGCACGCTCCGTTGCAGACTGTCGGCTTGCTGACCCCTGCGTCTTCGTAACGCTCATAGACTCAGCGCGTTCTGCAGCCCGAACACACAGACCAGCCGTTGCGCCATCGGACCGGTGGGGGGTCCCGAGTGTGACTGACACACAGACCATGACCGACACGCACAGGATCACAGCGATTCGGCACGAGGACGATGACAGCGGCGTCACCGCCGTCCTGTCCCGGATCGCAGCCGACAACCAGGCCGGGTTCGCCCGGGTGAACTGGGAGACCGGATATGTCCGGCTGGCGGTGCTCGGCGACGCGCTCGTCGCCGCCGTCGCCGCGGTGTTGGCGATCTACTTCCGATTCGGACAGACCTGGGACAGTCCCTGGAACCGCAACCACCTTGCCATCGCGCTGCTGTTCCCCGTGGGGTGGGTCGTGATGGCGTTGCTGACCGGTGCCTACGACTCGCGGTGCATGTTCCTCGGCAACGACGAGTACGCGCGCATCCTGCGCGCCGCTCTGTGGCTCACCGCCATCATGGCGTTCGCGTCGTACATGCTGAATCTCAACATCTCGCGCGCCTATCCGCTGATCTCCATACCGATGGTGGTGACGCTGACACTGGCGCACCGGTATCTGCTGCGGCGCGTGCTGCATCGGCGCTGGGAGAACGGGCGCCTGCTGCGCCGGATCATCGTGGCGGGGCACGAGCAGGCCGTCTGGGAGCTGACCGCCCAGCTGCGGCGCGAGCGGCGACACGGCATGCAGGTGGTGGGCGTCTGCCTGCCCACCGAGTCGAAGCTGGCCAAGACCATGCTCGGCGGCGCGCACGGCCACCCGAAGGTGTACGGCTCGCTCGACGTCGACGAGGTGGCCAACGCGGTCGCGGCCTCGGGCAGCGACACGATCATCGTGCTGCCCTGCCCCGAGTTCGGCAGCTCCGCGGTCCGGCGGCTGGCCTGGAAGCTGGAGCGCGATGAGATCGACGTCATCCTGGCCAGCGCGCTGATCGACGTCACGGGTGACCGGACCACCATCCGGCCCGTGGTCGGCCTGCCGCTGCTGCACCTGGAGCACGCGAAGCTCAAGGGCGGCAGCCGGCTGCTGAAGGCGGCGGTCGACTTCTGTGGCGGCCTGCTCGGCACGCTGGTGCTGCTGCCCTTTCTCGCGGTGCTAGGGCTGCTGATCAAGCTGACGCCCGGTGGGCGCGGGCCGGTGATCTTCCGGCAGACCCGGGTCGGCCGCAACGGCGTCCCGTTCACCCTGTACAAGTTCCGCACCATGCACGTCGACGCGGAGAGCAGGCTGCAGAGCCTGCGCGCCCACAACGATCACGACGGCTCGCTGTTCAAGATGCGCGAGGATCCGCGGATCACGCCGATCGGCCGCTGGCTGCGCAAGTACTCCCTGGACGAGCTGCCGCAGTTGATCAACGTGCTCAAGGGCGAGATGTCGCTGGTCGGCCCGCGCCCGCCACTGCCGCGCGAGGTCGCCGAGTACGGCTTCGAGATGCGCCGGCGACTGCTGGTCAAGCCGGGTCTGACCGGGCTGTGGCAGGTGTCGGGGCGGTCGGATCTGCCCTGGGCCGAAGCGGTGCGGCTGGACGTCCACTACGTGGAGAACTGGTCTTTGTGGATGGATCTGCTGATCCTGGTGCGCACCGCCGGTGCGGTGCTCAAGGGCACGGGTGCCTACTAGCCAGGTCGGCGACGGCGTGCGCCCCTTATGCTCACGGCCGAGGATGAGGGGAGCAGCGTCGTGAACGACGTCGTGGACGAGGCCGGCGTGCCCGCGGTGGGCACGCCGGCGGTGAGCATCGTGATCCCGGCGCACAACGAGGAAGCGGTGCTCGGCGCGAACCTGGCCACGCTGCTCGACGGCGCGCGGCCCGGTGAGTTCGACGTGGTCGTCGTGCCCAACGGCTGCACCGACCGCACGGCGGAGGTGGCCGCGGCGGCCGGCGTGCGCGTGGTCGCCTCCCCGGTCGGGGGCAAGCCGAACGCGATCCGGCTCGGCGACGCCGCGTGCCGTGCCTTCCCGCGCATCTATCTGGACGCGGATGTCGCGATGTCGGCCGACTCGGTCCGTGCGCTCGTGGCGGCATGTGCCGCGCCCGGCGTGCTGGCCTGCGCACCCGTGCCGGAACTCGATCTCGTCGGGGTGGGCCAGGTGGCACGCCGGGTGCACCGCGTGCACGACCGCCTGATCGCGCCGAACCGCGCCCTCGCCGGTGTCGGCGCCTACGTGCTGACCGAGGCCGGGCACGCCCGGATCTTCCCGATGCCCGACATCATCTCTGACGACGGCTGGGTCCACACGAGTTTCGCCCCGGCGGAGCGGGCGGTCGTGGCGGCCGCGCGCACCGTCGTGCGGCCCGCGCGCACGGTCCGGGCGCATCTGCGCCGTCGCGTACGCGTGCGGGCCGGCAATCGCGAGCTTGCCGAGCTGGGCCGCAGCCACGCCGGTGGGCGGCTGCGGCTCAGCTCACTGCTCGGGCTGGTACGTCGGCGGGAGGTACGGCTGCTCGACGCCGGGTGCTACCTCGGCGTCCTGCTGGCCGAGCGTGCGCTGACTCGGCACCTGCGGCGCGGTGGCACCGTCGCTCCCGCGTGGGGCAGTGACGCCACCACCCGTGCCGCGCGGTAGCGGCACCGTCGTCGGCTGCGGGCGCACCGCCGCCTCGTACGCGGCCACCAGGGCCTCCTTCGAGCGGTCCCACGACAGTGGACCGGCGACCCGCTCCCGGCCGAGCCGGCCCATCCGGCGCCGCTCCTCCGGAGCGTCCAGCAGGTAGGCGACCTGCCGTGCGAAGGCGTTCTCGTCGTTGGCGGGCGCGTACACGGCCGCCTCGCCCGCGGAGACCCGCGCCTCGGTCAGGTCGAACGACACGATCGGCCGCGACATCGCCATGTACTCGAGGACCTTGTTCATGGTGGAGACGTCGTTGAGCGGGTTGGTGGGGTCGGGTGACAGGCACACGTCCGCGGTGGACAGGTAGCGCAGCAGATCCTCGTCGGAGATGCGGCCGGTGAACTCGACACAGTCGTCGAGTTTCAGCTCCACGGCCAGCTCCCGCATCGCGTCGAAGGTGTCCCCGGCGCCGATGAACACGGCGTGCCAGTCGGTCCGGCCCACCTCGTAGCGCAGGATCGCCAGCGCCCGCAGGGCGTAGTCGACCCCGTCCTGCGGACCCATCACACCGAGATACGCGAGCAGGTACGGCTTGCCCTTGCGCAGCTGCGGCTCCTCGGGCACCAGCGTGAACCGCTCGACCCGAGGTGCGCTGCGCACCACGAACACCCGGTCCGGGTGCTTGCCGCCGCGGGTGATCGCCATGCGGCGGTAGCTCTCGTTGGTGGCGATGACCACGTCGGCCGCCTGGTAGGTGCGGCGCTCCAGCCAGCACACCGCGCGGTACAGGAAGTCCTTGCCCCGGTTGAAGCGGGACAGGTACAGCTCCGGCACCAGGTCGTGCTGGTCGAAGACGAATCGCGCGCCCTGGCGCTTGAACCGCTTGGCCAGCAGGAAGTACAGGTCTGGCGGGTTGCACGCGTGCACCACGTCGAACCTGCCGAGGCGGCGCGCGATCCGCCGGGTCCGCCACAGCGCCGCGCTGTACTCGCGCAGGTAGCCGACGGGGCCGCCGGTGGCGGCCTGCAGCGGGTACCGGTGGATGTGGATGTCCTCGAGCACGACCTCCGGCTCGGTGTCCCGGTTCGTGCCCTGCGGGCAGATGACATGGACCTCCCAGCCCGCGTCGCGCAGCGCCAGGCATTCCTGCCACACGCGCCGGTCGAACGGCACGGAGAGGTTTTCGACGAGGATGAGAGCTCTACCAGCCAATTCCCACGTATCCAGGGTTGGCCCGACGCGCCGGCGCGTCAGGGAGACGGATCAGGTCCACGATCGGCCGATCGTCGACTCGGGCGAGGGCGTCGAGCACCGGCTGATCCCGGTGCCCCACGACGAACGCCTCGGCGTGGTCGAGCAGTTCGTCAACCGTGTCGACCAGCACCTCGCTCAGGTGCGGCAGATGCCGGTCGATGAAGTCGCGGTTGGCCCCGATGAGCCGGGACAGCGACACGTTGGTGTCGTAGATGCGCAGGTCGTAGCCCTTGCCGATGAGCCGTTCGGCGAGGTCGGCCAGGGGGCTCTCCCGCAGGTCGTCGGTGCCGGGCTTGAAGGACAGGCCGAACATGCCGATCTTGCGGGTGCCCGTGGCCGCGACAAGGTCGAAGGCGCGGCGCAAGTGCTCCTCGTTGGCGGCGAGCACGTGCCCGAGCAGCGGGGTGGACACGTCCACGGTGCGCGCCGCGTACACCAGGCCGCGCAGGTCCTTCGGCAGGCACGAGCCGCCGAAGGCGAACCCGGGCCGCAGGTACGCGGTGCTGATGTTGAGCTTCCGGTCCGCCATGAACACGTCCATCACCTGGTGGGAGTCGAGCCCCAGGCCGCGGCTGATCGCGCCGATCTCGTTGGCGAAGGCGATCTTCAGTCCGTGGAAGGTGTTGTCCACGTACTTGATCATTTCGGCGACCGGCACCGGCACCCGGAAGACCTCGCCGGGCAGGCCCGTGTACAGCTCCGCCACCAGGTCGCCGCTGCGCTCGTCGAGCTGGCCGATGACCGTCTTCGGCGGGTCCAGGAAGTCCCGCACGCTGGAGCCCTCGCGCAGGAACTCCGGGTTGACCGCGACCCCGAAGTCGACCCCGGCGGTGCGGCCGGACGCCTTCTCCAGCAGCGGCACCAGCAGGTCCAGGCAGGTGCCCGGGAGCATGGTGCTGCGGAACACCACCGTGTGCCACCGGTCCAGGTCGGCCAGCACGGCGCCGATCTGGGTGGCGACCCGCTCCAGGTACTCCGTCGACATGCGGCCGTTGGGGGCCGAAGGGGTGCCCACGCACACCAGGGACACGTCCGAGGCCGCGATCGCCGCCTCGATGTCGGTGGTGGCCCGCAGCCGGCCCGCCGCCACGACCTCGGCGGTCAGCTCGCCGATGCGCTCCTCCACGACCGGCGCGACGCCACGGTTGGTGAGGTCGACTTTGACCGGGTTGTTGTCGACACCGATGACCTCGTGTCCACGGGAGGCAAAACAGGCTGCGGAGACGCAGCCGACATAGCCGAGCCCGACAACGGCGATGCGCATGTGAACCCCTTTCGATTAGTTCTAGGCGCGGCCGCGCAGCCGACGCGAGATCTGCCGCAGCTGCGGCCCGAGCGGTGACGTCTTGGCGGCGGCGACGAGCCTGCGCTGCAGGCGGCGCGCGGCCAGCCGGGTCGAGCTGCGGGTCACCAGGCCCTGGCACACCTCGACCTCGCCGGTCTTGGCGCGGCGCTTGAAGTCGTCGTCGCCCCGGCCCAGGTCGATGCGGGTGATGCCCAGCTCGTCGGCGCGCATGATGATCTCGCGCAGCAGGATCCAGCCGGGGGAGAGCTGCCCGAGAGCCGGGTCGTAGACCGGGAACCACCAGTGCAGCACGCTGTCGGCGCGGATACCGAAGTGCGCCGCGAGCAGCTGATCGCCCGCGTACACCGTGGACAGCATGCCGCCGAAGGCGGGATCGCGCCGGTCGAGCAGGCCGTGCACGAGGGCCACCCGGCTCGGCTCGGCGAAGTAGTCGGGGGCTCCGGTGCTCGCGTACTGCGCCCGCTTCAGTTCGATGACCCGCGCGAGCTCGTCGTGGTCCACCGTGTCGGCCGCGAACCTCAGCGGCCCGAGGTTGCGCTCCGCCATGGCGACCAGGCGGCGTGCCTCGGTCATCTTGCGCCGTCCGGCACTGGAGGCGCGCTCCAGGTAACCGGGCAGGGCGCCGCCGATCTCCAGGTATGGCGACGGCTGCCGGGACTCGATCCACGGCTCGCACCGGTCCACCCCGGTCAGCAGGTGGTCGAAGGAGTATCCGCGCACCCGGCCGGCGATCAGGTCCAGCGGCCGGAACGGGGTGTCCGGGGCGGCGATCGGGCCCTGGAAGTCGGCTCCGGGCCAGCCCACGGGGCGCAGCAGGCCGCCGCTGACGTGGCAGGGCAGCAGCAGGGTGGCGTCGCCGGCCGGGCCGCGCTCGACGTACACGTGCACCGGCGAGCCGCTGTCGTGGACCGCCCGGGCGAAGTCCGGGTGGAAGTACGGGCTGTCCAGCAGCGGGTTGCCGGCCCGGATCCGGTGCCAGGCGGAAATATCCTGGTCGGCCAGGTGCTGCAGTGGCACCAGGCCGTTCGCGGTGGGGGTCATCGGGCTACTCCGCCAGCGAGGTGACGCGGCGGGACGGGAACAGCAGTGCCTCGGTCGCCGCTCGGGCCTCGGGGCGGCCGCGCAGCGCGCGCATGCTCTGGCCCAGTAGCGTGGCCAGGTAGTAGGCGCCGGACCGCAGCGCACCGTGCCGGCTGCGGAACAACCGCACCCGATTCCAGACGATCAGTTTCGACAGGAACGGGTCCTTGCCGGACGGGCCGCCGATGTGGGTCACCACCGCGGTCGGCTCGAACCAGGTGGTGTAGCCGTGGTCTGCGGCCCGCAGGCAGTACTCCGTCTCCTCGCTGAAGAGCAGGAACGACTCCTCCCAGGGGCCCACCTCGCGGGCCGCGTCCGCGGAGATGAGCAGCGCCGCGCCGGTGGCCCACGACACCGCGTGCGGCTCGCGGTAATCGGCCGGGTCGGTGACCAGCTCGCTGCCGGCCGGATACCGCTCGGCCCGGCGGCCCAGCAGCGCCTCGCCGAGCGCGCGGCGGACGCTCGGCGCCCGGCGCAGCGACGGCTGCAGCGATCCGTCCGCGTTGAGCATCAGCGGCGCGGTTATCCCGCAGCCCGGCCGGCGGAGTGCCGCTGCCAGCACGGCCAGTGCTTCCGGGCTCACGCTGCAGTCGGGGTTGAGGACGAAGACGGCGTCGTAGCTCGCCGGATCCAGCGCCGCCAGGCCCGCGTTGACGGCAGCCGCGTAGCCGGCGTTGCGGCCGACCGCGACGGGGACGACCGGCAGCGCGAACGCGGCAGCGCGGGCGACCGCCAGCGACTCGTCCCGGGACGCGTTGTCGGCCACGACGACGGCGCTGAGGGTGACGCCGGTGACCGCGGTCAGGGCGTCAAGGCAGGCAGGCAGGACCGCGGCGCTGTTGTACGTGACGATGACGACCGCGACCCGGGTCGTCGTGAGCTCGTCGGCCGCCGGGCTGGTCGCGGCGTCGCTCACGGCCGCCCCCGCCACCGCTTGACGGTGCGCTTGGCGAGCCGGACGGCATCGCCGCGGACGCTGGAACGCTCGTCCAGGACGCCCGCCAGCCAGCTCGCGTCGAGGTCGTGGCGTGCGCTGTTACGCGGCCGTAGCCACGTGCCGGGCCGCGCGCGGCCTCCGTCGCTGGTGTATACGCAGGTCGCGCCGGCTCGGCGCAGCCCGGACAGCACACGCCGGTCGTACGAGCCGAACGGAATGGCCACAGTGGACACAGTCCGGTCGATGAGCTTGCCGAGCACGGTGGGTGCGTCGCCGTACTCCTGGGTCGCGCCCGCCGCATCCGGCAGGCGGCGCCAGTCCACGTGTGCCCAGCCGTGCGATCCGATCGTCATGCCGGCCGCGTCGAGCTGCCGGACGTGGTCGGCGCTGAGCCAGCCCGGCTCGCCGAGCATGCCGGCGAGCACGAAGAAGTCGGCGGTGAGGCCTCGCTCGATCAGCCGGGGCAGCGCGATGGTGATGTCCGAGGCGTTCCCGTCGTCGAACGTGATCCGCACGTCGTCGCGCGTGCCGACGGCATCCAGCAACTGCTCGAACTGCTGCTCGCTGATCCAGGTCTGCGACTCGGCGGACGAGACATCGCGTTCGGGGGCGCCGATGCCGTGCACCGTCAGGTAGACCACCGGTTCCGGAACGCTCACGTTGGTGCTCAATGAACCTTCCGTCCTTATGCAGCCGACTGCGACCCGTAGATGGTGTCGTGCGACAACCACGGGGCGCAAGCGAACTGGTAGGTAAGCGCATGTCGTCAAACCGACAGGCTTATGCATGATGGGTGCCGGTGGCGGATGTGCCATTCTCGGCCAGCCGAAATAGGATCGGGCAGCCGCTCACGACCGTGACCGCAGGGCGTAGGCTACAACCTAATCGGTGCGGCTCAGCGAAGCCATTATCCTCATCGGATGGAGAGGGACGCAACTTGGACGCGTCGTCGGGCCCCCTCAGGGTACTGATGCGGCGATGGATGGTCTCCGTGCCGCTGTTCCTCCTGGTGATCGCACTGTCCCCGCTGGTGTACGGCGCCGTCTCCCCGTCCTACACGTTGACGTCGTACGTGCAGATGGTTCCGCCGCTGCCGCGGCCGGTCAGCGACGATCCGAACGCCGCGGCACCCCCGGTGAATCCGTGGCTGGCACAGGGCCTGCAGACGATCGCCAACGCCGCGATCGTCACCGTGCAGGACAAATCGATCGTCGAGACCATGGAATCGGCCGGGCTCAGCGACACGTACACCCTGGAGCTCGACTCGTACACGCCCATGGTGAAGATCGAGATCGTGGCGTCGTCCCGCAACCAGGCGCGCGCCACGGCGGACGAGATCGTCCGGCTTCTCGTCACGAACATCGCGCAGCTGCAGTCGCAGTACGGGCTGGCCACCATCGACCTCATCAGCACCCGCCGGCTGGACGCGGGCTCGAACATCGAGAAGTCCATCACCAAGCAGATCGCGGTCGCCTTCATCGCGACCATGCTGGGACTGGGCGGCGCGGCCGGCGTGGTCGTGCTCGTGGACCGGGCGCTGTCGCTTCGGCGGCGTCGGCCGTTCGCCGCGGCACCGGCCGGGGCACGCGGGCCGGAGGCTGATCCCGACCTGTCGGGCGAACAGACCCAGGCCGTTCCGACCTGGCCGTCCGACATTGAGCTGACCGCGGTGATCTCGCGCGTGCCCGAGCAGGCCGACGACACCGGCAAGACGCGCACGGCCGTGGACTCCGAGGAACCGACTCAGGCCGTCCCCATGAGTGCCGATTCGACGATGGTGTTGCCGCGGGTCGGCAAGGACTGACCCGCGGCCCCGCCGCGTGCGGTGATCAGTTGTGCTGCTGCGGCGCGGGGATCGGCGTGTTGGTGTCCACCCACACGTTGCCGCTGTTCTCGGCCAGGCTCGACTGCGTGCTGAGCAGGATCGGGCAGCGATAGTAGGAGTGCCGGCCGAACCGGTTGCCGACCACGTACAGCGACGTCAGGCGGCTGCTGTTGCCGGGGTGGAAGTTCAGGGTGCACTGGCCGCCGTCGAGCCAGTTGTTCTCGATGCGCACCTCGGTCGCCGCGTTCTGCAGCGCCGCGTTCGCCGCGGGCAGGCTCGACACGTCGATCGTGTTGTGGCGCAGGGTCAGCTTCGTGTCGCCGGGCAGGCTCTGCACGCCGTCGTTGTGGGTCTCCCCGCCGCCCTGGTTGGGGTCACTGGCGAACCAGGTCAGGTCGTGGATGAAGCTGTCCTGGATGAGGACGTTCGAGCCGGTCTTCACCCCGTCGACGCTGCCGTGGATGTTCGCGCGGTAGATGCTGACGTTCTGCGCCCAGATGCCGTCGATGCGCGCGGACGGGTGGGCGGGCGCGAACTCCGAGTCCTCGACCACGGTGTTCGTGCCGCGCACCGTGGTCAGCAGGAACTCGTTGTTGGTGGCGACCCCGCCACGGAACAGGCAGTTCCGGAACGTGATGTTGCGGCCCGTGACGTGGACGAAGCCGCGGAACTCCTTGCCCTCGACGACCGCGCCGCTGGTGCTGAACGTGACGTTGCCGTTGACGACGGACAGCTTGACGCCGGGGCGCACCCCGGTGTTGGTCGCGTCGGGTTTGGCTCCGGCGGGGGTGCGCGGCCGGGAGGTCTTCGGGCTGGCCGACGGTGGGCGCTTCGTCGGCGTGGCCGTGGCCGAGGTGCTGGGCCGCGGTGTCACCCCGCTCGGGGAGGGCCCGCCCGCGGTGGACGCGACGGAGCCGGACGGCTGCGCGTCCACCCCGGCGGCCACGTTCGGGTCGGCCTCGGTGGAGTCGGGGCCGCCCCAGACCGCGACCCCGAGGATCGTGACTCCCACCAGCGCGACCACCGCCGCGGCGATGATCCGGTCCGATCGGTTCTCCAGCAGTCGGGTGGTACGCATCGTTCGAGGCTCCTGCCTGTCGCGGACGCGGCGCGCATGTTCTAGCCGGCGTTCTCCGAGTCCCCTCGCGCGGTCGCGGTCCGGACGGAGACGTCCTGATGGGTGAGGCGCCAGACTGCGCCGCACAGGCCCAGCATGAGCGCGATCATGGTGGCGTACGTGGTGAAGCTCATCGAGTCGAAGGTGCCGCCGACGGCGACGGCGATGATCTGCGTGGCGATCAGGCAGGCGCACAGGTGCCGGGTGGCCTGCGTGGTGCTGCGGCGGAACGCGATGACGGCCAGCACCAGCGCGGTGAGATGCAGTCCGGCCAGGGTGAGCACACCGATGACGCCGTCGCTGATCAGCGTGCCGAGCCACTGGTTGTCGAGGATCGGGTACTGCGGGGTGAGGAACGTGCCGGTGCCCCGCCCCAGGATGGGCCGCTGGGAGAAGTACTCGAACACCATGGGATACCGGTTGGAGCGGGCCATGATGGACGAATTGTCGGTGGGGTTGTCGAACAGCGAGAACAGCGTCCGTGCCAGCCCCGGGTTCACGACCGACAGCGCGGCGATCACCCCCACGGCGGTCACGCCGATGTTGTACCTGGTCCGCCACGTCCACACCGGCACCAGCACCAGCGCTGTCAGCGCGACCGCGACGATGCCGGTGCGCGAGATGGTGGCGCCGATGCCGGGCCCGATGAGCAGGGCGCAGACGAGCGCCACGCGGCGCTGGACCGGCTTCTGCGCGAAATGGGCGAGGTGGATCGCGAACGGCAGGCAGAGCGCGAGCACCGCGGCGAGTTCGATGTAGTGCGTGGCGGTGCTGGCGACCCGGACCCCGGCCCCGCGTTCCTCGAATCCGAGGGACTCGCCCTTGATCTCCAGCCCGGGGATGTTGATGTAGGCCACGATGTCGACCCGGGTGACGTACTGGATGATGCCGAGCACCGCCATGATCGCGGCGCACACGACGGCGCTCTGCAGCACCACCTGCAACCGCTGCCAGTTGGTCAGGCCGTCCGCGGCCACCAGGATCACTCCGGCCAGCGTGCCGTAGAACAGCAGCGCTCGGTTCGCTCCGTTGATCTCCAACGTGGTGAGTCCGCGGACCGAGCCGGCCGCGTACGAGAGCAGGGCCGCGCTGACGAACGCCAGCAGCGCCCACCGCATCGGCTGGGGGCCGGTGACCACCAGGTGGGGTGCGAACCGGACCAGCACCCACCAGCCGCACAGCACGAGGCCGACGACCAGCCCGGGCCGGCCGACACCGGTCATTCCCGGCAGCACCTGGCCGACGGGAACCAGGCAGATGAGCGCGACGACGACGGTGAGCATCGTCGCGGCGTCGATGCGGCCGGCGCGCAGCCGCGTCACGTAGGTCTTGCCTGCGAGCTGGGCCGGTTCGAAGTCAGCCAGGTGGGAGGTGTTCGGGTTCACTGCGGCGAGCGCCGCTCTGCCGGGTGCGGCACGTCCTTGCCGTTCACCGCGGCCAGTTTGGGCAGGATCGCGGTGGTGTCGTTGCCGGCGTCGGGCAGGGTGCGCGCGGTTCCGTTCGTGGGCTGGTACACCACCGCGATGTCGTCGCGTGGACCGTTCGCCCGCTTACCGGCGGAGGGCATCGTCAGCGCTGGTCCGGCCCGGTTGGGCATCGGCGGCGGGGTGCCGTTCGCGGTCGGCGCGCCGGCGTGCGGATCACCGTCGTCGCCGGTGGTGGTGCCGGGGGCACGGTTGCGCCGGCGGGCCCGGGTCCGCAGCACGGCGTCGACGGCCACGGTGACACCGGCGCTGAGCATCAGACCGGCCGCCGCGACGGCGATGATCGCCCGCTTGACGTTGGAGTTGGCGGCATCCGCATTGGTGCCCGGGTCGAGCCGGCGAGCGGTGATCAGGTCGGTCGCGCCCACGCCGTACGCCGTCTGCAGGGTCTGCACGCTCTGCTCGATCTTCGAGACGATCTGCGCGGCGGTGTCGTTGGCCTGTGCCTTCGTGTCGCCGACGACCTCGATGGTGATCATCGTGCTGCTGCCGAACATCTCCACGGTGTACGAGTCGCTGAACCCGCGCTTCTTCAGGTCGTCGCGCAGCGACTGATCGATCACCGAGATCACCGCCGCGTTGCCCAGCGTCTGCAGGCCCTGGTTGAGCCAGGGATTGCGCTGCTCGGGTCCGGGCTGGCCGACCCTGGTCCGGGCCGCCGGCGGCACGAGCTGGACGTAGCTGAGAGCGACATAGTCGGGCTTGACGATGATGAAGGTGAACACTGTCAGACCCAGGGTCAGCAGAACCATCGGCACGGCCACTCGCCACCGCCGGACCAGCAGCTTCGTGAGGTCCCAGAAGTCCACCTTGTTCCCTTCCGATCCGCGTCGCCTCTCGGCCCCGCGCTTCCGCGACGATCGGATGGCGGCTCGCGCGATGTCGTATTGCGCTGCACCACAACCCATCGCACCACGCCAAGCGAATGACGCCACGTCGGCACCCGGGTGCGCGCGCGGCCTCATTGTAATAGTGGCGGCGCCGGGCACTGCCTCCGCGATCCGGCCAGATTGCCGACACCATCACGCGGGGACCGGACCCGACCGGTAGCAGCGGAGGCACCCGCCGGTCAATCACCCCCGCCAAGGTTCCGGTGCCGGACCGGGTGACAGGGTCCACGCCTGTTGCGTCGGTGATCCGACACGTGCGCGCGCCGCCGTCTCCTTGCCCGCAAGAATGCTCCGAATCGGGTCGTCGCGGCTGCTTCACGGCCTTCGGCGGCCGCTGCCGTGCGAGTTCTGCATAGTAAGGTGCCTCATGCCCAACCGTCGTGCCGGTGCTGCGCCGGAGTCTCGATGACACCAGGTGCCAAGGTCGATGAGCGCCCACTGGTGGTCATCTTCGGTGCCAACCCGTGGGACGACGTCCTCATGAACGACCGCCTCCTCGCGATCGAACTGCTGCGCTACTGCGACATCCTCTGGGTGGACCCGCACCTGTCGGTGCTGTCGCCCCGGGCGAAGGAACGCGGTCGGCTGCGCTCCCTGTGGCCGGAGACAGAAAAGGTCCAGGAAGGACTGACGCTGCTGCGTCCGGTGGCGCTGCCCGCGCACAGCCGCGCCGGTCTGCGTCACACCACGGCGCCGCTGCTGCGGTCCCAGACCCGGCGTGCGCTGCTGACCATGGGCCGGACGCCCTACGCGGTGATCGATGCCCGTTTCGGCAGGATGACCGGCGGCTGGGGTCCCGGCGTGCTCAACGTCATGTACGCGATGGACGACGTCGTCGGCGGTGCCTACCTGATGGGCCGGGACGTCGGCGCGGTGTTGACGGACGAGCGGGAGACGCTGGCCCGGGCCGACCTGGTCCTGGCGGTCTCGGAGCCGCTGGCGGACCGGCTCCGCGGGCTCGGCGGCCAGGCGCGGCTGCTGGCCAACGGGGTGGCGGTGGAGATGTACCGGGACGTGGACGGGGCCCCGCCCGCGCCGGAGGTCGACCTGCCGCACCCGATCGCCGGGATCATCGGCTACCTGTCGGAGCGCATCGACATCGCCCTGCTGGAGGCCATCGTCGAGGCCGGGATGTCGCTGCTGATGGTGGGCAAGCACGATCCGCGGTTCGAGCCCGCGCGCTTCGCCCGGCTCGCGGAGCACCCCCGCGTGCAGTACGTGGGCCTGCAGCCCTTCGCGAAGCTGTCGTCGTACCTGCATCACATCGACGTCGGCGTCACGCCGTACGTTGACTCGGAGTTCAACCGCGCGTCGTGTCCGCTGAAGACACTGGAGTATCTGGCCGCCGGCCGACCGGCGGTGAGCACCGACCTGCCGGCCGCCCGGTGGCTGGGGACCGATCTGATCCGGATCGCCTCGGAGCCGGCGGCTTTCGCGGCGGCCGTCCGCGACGTCAGCGCCGAGTCGCGCGAGCCCTATTACATGGCCGCCCGCCGGGCGTTCGCGGCGAACCACTCGTGGCGGCGGCGCGGCGACGACCTCGCCGAGATGCTCGGACTGGTGCCCGCCGCCCATCGCAGTGACGAGTCGGAAGGGGTGCGGCCGGCATGACCGAGCGGCCCAGGGTGACGTTCGGCGTCACCGCGTACAACAACGAGCGGTACCTGCCCGGCGCGCTCGACGCGGTGCTCGCCCAGGACTTCCCGGACTTCGAGGTGGTGGCGTGCGACAACCAGTCGACGGACGCCACCTGGGACATCCTCCAGGACTACGCCGCGCGCGACGCCCGGGTGCGGGTGTTCCGCAACGAGTCGAACCTGGGTGAGTCGGGCAACTACGCCCGGGTGGTGAGCCTGGCCCGCGGTGAGTTCTTCCGGCTGACCTCGCACGACGACCGGATCGCGCCGACCCTGCTGCGCCGGTGTGTCGAGGCGCTGGACGCCAACCCGGCCGCGGTCGCGGCGTACCCGCAGGCCGTCGTCATGGACGCCGCGGGAAACGAGCTGTTCGCCTGCACCGGCGAGCCCGCCGTGCGGCAGGCCACCCCGACCCGGCGCATCGCGGGTTCGATGGGCCTGCTGACGTACTGCAACGCGGTGTTCGCCCTGGTCCGCATGGACGTGCTGCGGCGCACCCGGCTGCACCTGGCGTTCGGGACCGCGGACCGGACGCTGATCCTGGAGCTCGCCGCCCGGGGTCAGATCGAGCTGGTGCCCGAATACCTCTTCTACCGGCGGGGTTCGGTCAACGGCAACGAGTTCGGCGGCTCGACCAACGCCCGCGACCGGTACGCCTGGCTGGAGCCGGAGCTGGCCCGGCGCCGGCGGCTGCGCCTGGTCGGGAACAACGAGCAGCTCCGGTTCGTCCGGGAGACGATGCGGTCGCTCGCAGTGAGCGAACTGCGATGGGATGACAAGGTCGGGTCGATCGTGGCATTCGGCACCGCATGGCCGGCCAGCGAGGCCCGGATCCGGCTCGGCGCGCTGCGCCGGCGCTACCGCCGAGCACGCCCTGAGACCCCGAAGGACACCTGATGACCACCGATCGACTGAGCACTCCCACCGCCGATGCCGGCGCTGATCCGCCCGCTGCGGCGGACCTGGCGACGCACGCCGGTGACGCGCCCGACGCGACGGCGGAGTCCGGGACTGCGCGCGCCGGGGGCCGGCTGCCCCGTGCCGCCGTCCTGTGGTCGTACGTGCTGACGATCGGTCGGTTCGGGACCACCGCCGCGGTCACCGTGATCATGGCGAGGTTCCTGTCCCCGCACGAGTACGGCGTGATGGCGCTGGCCATGGTGTGGGTCACGTTCGGTCAGACCCTCGCGATGCACGGCCCCGGGCAGGCCGTCGTGCAGCGCGAGGACGTCGACGACAGCCATTTCGACGCGGCGTTCTGGTCCACCCTCGGCACCGGGGCGGCGCTCGCCGCGGTCTTCGCGGTCGGGGCGCCGCTGTGGGCGGCGCTCAACGACACTCCCGATCTGATCCCGGTCTCCCTCGTGCTGGCACCGGTGATGGTCCTCAACGCCATGGTGGTGGTGCCCGACGCCATCCTGCGCCGGCAGCTGCGGTTCCGGTCCCTGTCCGTGCGCTGGCTGGTGGCGGGGCTGGTCAGTGGCGGCGTCGGCGTCCTGGGCGCGGTCCTCGGCTGGGGAGTCTGGGCGCTGGTAGCCCAGCAGGTCGTCATGTCGGTCATCTCGGCGGTGGGGGTGTGGATCGCGGTCCGCTGGCGCCCGGGTTTCCGGCGCATCGGGCCGGCCCTGCGCGAACTGCGGAAGTACTCGCTGCACTCGCTGTCCGGCTTCTTCGCGAGCTTCGTCGCGGTGCGCACCGACGCGGTGCTGCTCGGGCCGATCTTCGGACCGGTGGCGATCGGCCTCTACCGGTTCGTCACCAGGATCGCCGAGATGGTCAACGACATCGCGACCGGGGGTCTGGCCCAGGTGGCGATGCCGCACCTGTCGCGCGAGGCGGCGTCGCAGGCGGAGTTCACGCGGTCGGCCATCCGCTACTTCCACATCGGCACGCTGGTCGCGTTCCCGCTGTTCGGCGTCATGTTCGCGACCGGCCCGCTGTTCCTGCGCTGGATCGGTCCGCAGTGGGTGGCCGCCGGTCCGGCGTTCCGGGTCATCTGCGTGGCCATGGCGGCGGTCGCGCTCGGCCCCATCATCAGCGCCATCTACCAGGCCGCCGGTCGTCCCGCCATGCTGGCGGCCATCAGCTGGGGGTCGGCCGGCTTCACGGTCGTCAGCATGCTGATCGCGGGAAGGCTGTTCCACGACTCCGGCCCCGGCACGCAGGTGCTCGCCATCGCGTCGACGTTCGCGATCGTGCAGTGGACCGGGACCCTCATCGCGCTCATGCTGATGTCAGCGCAGGTGGTCAAGGGTTCCCTGCTGGGCATCGTGCGCACGTCGCTGCCGGCGGTCGGCGCGGCGATCGGCGCGGCTGTGGCGGGGCTCGCCGTCCAGCCGCTGCTGCACGAGCTGGACAGCTTCCTGGCACTGGCCGCCACCGGGATCGTCGCCGGGGCGGTGGCGCTGGCGGTACTGGCGGCCCGGGAGCGTGAGGTCTCCTCGCGGCTGGGCCGGCTCATCCGGCGCTGACGCTGCCCGCTGCACGTCGGGGGGCCGGTGCCAGCTGGCACCGGCCCCCCGACGTACAGCGGAGCTACGGGACTGCCGTCACCAGTCCTTGCAGGGCAGTGGCCCGACCGTGCTCACGACCTGGTAGTTGGCGTCGATGGTCACGATGGTGTTGCCGGACCAGTTGACGGTCGCGCAGTCGGAGTCGACCGGCGCATAGATCCACGACTGGTTGACGAGGCGGTTGTTCTGCACGATCGCCGTGCCTTTGACGTTGCGGACCTGGATGGAGTAGGTGCCGCCCATGATCAGGTTGTTGGTCACGACGACGTCCTCGGCCTGCGAGTCGACGATGAAGACCGGCGCCGTGACGTCCGCGGGGTTGGCGTCCCGCTGGTCGATCGTCGTGTGGTTCAGCGTCAGACCCCTGCCCGTCAGGTAGGTCTGGATGCCGTCGGAGTGCGCGCCGGGGTTGGTGCACAGGTGCACGTACGAGTCCTGGATGTTGATGTTCGGACCCGAGGCGCGGAACCCGTCGCTGTGCCCGCGTAGCAGCACCCGCGTCGCGGTGTAGTCGGAGAACCCCAGCGCCGGCTGCCCGTGGCAGTAGCTCGTCGGGCCGATGGTGGAGTCGGAGATCGTGAACGGGTAGAACTTGCGGGAGTACTCGTTGTAGACCATGCCGTCGATCTGGCTGCGGGTGACCCGGACGTTGTTGGCCGTGATCAGGAGATCGCCGGGGATGTGCACCCCGTCCAGGACGGTGTTGTGTGCGGTGACCCGGTATGTCGTGCCGTCGAAGTTGAGGCCGAGTCTGGTCAGCTTGGTGCCGGCGGGCACGCCGGTCGTCGCCGGCGAGGGATAGTCGCCACTGACGGTCACCACCGGGACCTGCGGCAGGGTGTTCCCGGACCGTGCGGGAGCCTTCGAGGAGGAGGCGCCCGGTTTCGGTTGCGCCGTTCCCGACGGCGTGACGGACGAACTCGCGCTGGGAGCAGCCTCACCCGGCTGCTGTCCCTCTCCGACGGGCCGCTGGCTCGACGAGGCCTCGTTCGTGGTTTCCGAGCCGGTCGGCTTGACGTCGTCACTCGCGTGCAGGGCCACGCCGCTCGATAGCACGAGCAGGGCGGCGACGGCGATGGCGCGAGGCAGCGTGATGACCGGACGAGGGCGTTGTGATGCCACTCTTCGTTTCCTCTCCGCGGGGCTGGCTGGCGTCGAACTCACGGATTGTAGCCGGGTGCACATCAATCGGCATCGTGATGCGACCCCTGCCGGGCGACTGTCGCCTTTGCGACGGGTGGGTCGGGATGCCGTCACGTCGAGGGCGGCGCGATGGGGCAGAGTTTCTGCCGATCATGTTGAAAGTCCAGGTCAGCAGCCGTTTCTGGGGTTGTCCGGGCGGCGTCGTCGCGCACTGTCTGTCCATATAGGAGCAGCGTTCGGTCACTCTCAGGTGCTGTATGCTCCGGCGCGTGACAGAGCGAGCCCAGAGGGGTGTGGTGGGCATGGAGATGCAGGTCCGTACGGAGCTCGTAGACTTCGTCGTCAGCAATTACCTGTTCGGCGAGGCCTCGCGCCTGCCGGGCGACCACGATTCGTTGGTGGAGCAGGGCATCATCGACTCGACCGGCGTGCTGGAGCTGGTGGAGTTCCTGGAGGAGCGCTTCGGCATCCAGGTCTCCGAAACCGAGACCATCCCGGACAACCTCGGCTCGATCGCCAATCTGACGAAGTTCGTCGAGGGCAAGAAGGCCGGCAGTGGGCTGGCGCGATAAGCGCTCGAACGCCGCCGACCACCTGCTCGACACCGGCCGCGCGGACGATGTCGCGGTCGTGGACGGCGCCCAGCGGTATACGTACCGTGACCTTCGCGGCGCGGTGGCCCGCCTGATCGAGGCCCTGGGCGCGCTGGATCTGCCACGGGGCTCGCGAGTGGCCGTCCTGGGACCCAACTCGTTCTTCTGGATCGCGGGTTATCTCGCGGCGATGAAGGCGGGTTGCGTCGCGGTGCCGGTGTCGGACCGGGCCACGCTGGACGAGGTGCGCCGCAACCTGGCTCTGGTCGGCGCCGAGGCCGCGTTCGTGGATCGCCGTGCGCTGCGCCGGCTCGGCGCCGCGCTGGAGGGCATCGCGCCTGTCACCGACGAGGCGCTGACCGCGGCCGACCGGCTCGACGAGGCGTGGCCGGAACTGCCCGCCGCGACCGAGTGCGACCTGGACGCCGACGCCGCGCTGATGTTCACCTCGGGCACCACGTCCCAGCCGAAGGCGGTGCGGGTCACCCACCGCAACATCCTGGCCAACACCGACTCCATCGTCGGCTATCTCGGCCTGGGGGCCGAGGACCGGGTGCTCGTGGTGCTGCCGTTCTACTACTGCTACGGCGCCTCGCTGCTGCACACGCACCTGCGGGTGGGCGGCCGGGTCGTGCTGCTGAACTCGTTCGCGTTCCCGGAGGTCGCGCTGGATCTGCTGGAGCGGGAGGAGTGCACCGTCCTCGCGGGCGTGCCGTCCACGTTCCAGCTGCTGCTGCGCGCCGCCAGTTTCACCGCGCGCGAGCTGCCCTCGCTGCGAGTGGTTCAGCAGGCCGGCGGCAAGCTGGCGCCGGTGCTGGTGGAGGAGCTGCTGGGCGCGCGGAACACCGCGCGGCTGTTCCTCATGTACGGCCAGACCGAGGCGACCGCGCGCCTGTCCTACCTGCCACCGGAGCTGCTGCGCAGCAAGCCCGACTCGATCGGCCGCGGCATCGCGGGCGTGGAGTTGCGCGTGCTCGACGAGGCCGGCGACCCGGTGCGGCCGGGTGAGCAGGGCGAGATCTACGCCCGGGGCGAGAGCATCTGCCCGGGTTACTACGGCGCGCCGACGGAGTCGGCCGCCAAGTTCACCCCGTCCGGGCTGCGCACCGGCGACCTCGCCACCATCGACGAGGACGGCGACGTCTTCATCGTCGATCGGCGGGACGACTTCATCAAGACGTGGGGCTTCCGGGTGTCGAGCCAGGAGATCGAGGATTGCGCGCTGCGCCTCGACCGGCTCACCTCCGCCGCCGCCGTCGGCGTGCCCGATTTGGCGGCCGGGGAGGCGATCATCCTGTTCGTCGTGGCCCGGCCCGGTGCCGAGGTCACCCCGGACGAGGTGCTGGCGGTCTGCCGTGCACACCTCGCCAAGCACATGGTGCCGGCCGGTGTGTTCGTGGTGGACGCCCTCCCGCTGACCGGCAACGGCAAGGTGGCCAAGGCGCGTCTGGTCACCGCGGCCGCGGGCGGCACACCGACGGCATGACCTGCCGATGAGCGAGGGAGTGGGGATGACGAGGACCGACATCGAGAGCGCCGAGCCGACGACCGAGCCGTCGCGCGGTGCACGGCGCAGGTTCGGACGGCTGACCGCCGTGATGGCGGCGATCGTGGTCGCCGCCGGGGCGGGATGGTTTCTGGTGGAGGGGAAGGACGAGGCTGTGGCCACGGACGAAGTGACCGGTGGTGTCGCCACCGCGGAGGTGTCCGCGACCGACCTGGCGAAAGTCAGCCGGACCAGGGTGTTCTTCGGGCACCAGTCGGTCGGGTACAACGTGCTCGACGGCGTGGCCGCGGTCTACCGCGCGCACAGCGTCGCTGCGCCGCCCATCGAGGAACGGCGGGACGCGCCCGCGGCCTCCGGCGGCTTCGTCGTGCACGCGCTCATCGGCGAGAACACCAAGCCGCTCGACAAGATCAAGGATTTCGACGCGCTGATCCGCAGTGGCATCGGCGGCCAGGTCGACGTGGCGATGATGAAGCTCTGCTACATCGATATCACCCCCGGCACCGACGTCGACGCCGTCTTCGCGGCGTACCGTGACACGCTCGCGGCCCTGGAACGCGACTTCCCGAACGTCGCCTTCGTCAAGGCCACCGTGCCGCTCACCACGCAGCCCGGCCGGCTGTCGCAGCTCAAGCAGTGGGTCCAGGGCAACGACCTGTACGGCGCGACCGCGAACGCGACCCGGGAGCGGCTCAACCAGCTGATCCGCAAGGAGTACGGCGACAGCCACCTGTTCGACGTGGCCGCGGTGGAGTCGGCCGCGCCCGACGGCACCCGCGCCGGCGGCGTCACCGACGGCCACCCGTACTTCGCGCTGAACGACGCGTTCGCCGCGGACTCCGGTCACCTCAACGACGCGGGTGCACAACGCGCGGCCAGTGCCTGGCTCGCGGCGGTCGCGCAAGCGTCGTCGAAGTAGCGGCCGCCGTGAACGGCAGCGTCGGCACGGACATCGTCTCGGTCGCGCGGATCGCGAAGCTCATGGACCGCCGTGGGGACCAGTTCCTGCGCCGCTGGTTCACCCCGGGCGAGGTCGCCTACTGCGTCGGCAAGGCGGTGCCGAGCCGGCACGTCGCGGCGCGGCTGGCCGCCAAGGAGGCGGTGGTCAAGGCGCTGCCGTTCGGCTGGACGGGCGCGGTGCCGTGGCGGATGGTCGAGATCCTGAGCGGCCGCCACGGCGCGCCGGCCGTCCAGCTGTCCGGCACGATGCTGGTCGAGGCGCAACGGGCGGGCGTCGTCGACATCCAGATCTCGATGTCACATTGCGACGAGTTCGCCACGGCCGTGGCCATGGTGACCTCGTCCGCCCAGGAGCCCGCACCGCCGCCGGTGGTGCAGGCCGAAGCCAGTCAGCAGGGGGGCTCGGTGCCCCTGCAGGAAGCGACAGGTGTTGCGGTGGTGGATCGCAGGCAGGTCGAACAGATCCTGGCCGAGTGGTCGGGCATGCGGGAGGAGCACACCGACCCGGAACTCGAGGCGGTGCGGTTGGCGATCCTGGTCGAGGACGTCTTCGAGGTGACGCTGATCGACGACGACATCGACCTGGCGGTGCTGACCGATCCCGATGCCGTGGTGCGGGCGCTGGGCCGGGCGCACGGCGGAGTGTCGCGCTGATGTGCGGCATCTGCGGCGTCGCGTCATTCGACCAGACCCCGGACCGCGACCTGCTGCTGGACATGATGCGGCAGCTGGTGCATCGCGGCCCGGACGGCTGCGGCTACTACCGGGACGAGCGGGTCGCGCTGGGTCACACGAGACTCGCGATCGTGGACGCCGCCGGCGGGGCACAGCCGATGTGCAACGAGGACGGCACCCGGTGGGTCTCCTTCAACGGCGAGATCTTCAACTACGTGGAGCTCGCCGAGGAGCTGCGCGGGCGGGGCCACACGTTCCGGACCGTGAGCGACACCGAAGTGATCGTGCACGCGTGGGAGGAGTGGGGCGAGGACTGCTTCCGCAGGTTCAACGGGCAGTGGGCGCTCGCGCTCTGGGACCGCAGGGCGCGGCGCCTGGTGCTGTCCCGCGACCGGGTCGGCGTCCGCCCGCTGTTCTACGCCCATGGCGCGGCCGGCCTGGTGTTCGCCTCCGAGGTGAAGTCGCTGTTCGCCGATCCGAGCCTGCCGCGTGCCCTCGATCCGGCCGGGCTCGACGAAACCCTGACCTACTGGTCGACGGTGGCGCCGCGGACCGTCTTCGCCGGCGTCGAGCAGCTGCCGCCCGGGCACTACGCGGTGTACGACGAGTCCGGGTTCCGCACCGCGCCGTACTGGACCCTCACCTTCCCGGACCGCGCGCAGCCGGTGCCGGACCTGCGGGAGACCACGCAGGAGCTGCGGGAGAAGCTCGTCGAGGCCGCGCGGTTGCGATTCGTGCGCAGTGACGTGCCGGTGGGGGCCTACCTCTCCGGCGGTCTCGACTCGTCGATCACCACCGCGGTGGTGGCCCGGTACACCGAGGCTCCGCTGCACACCTTCTCGCTGCGGTTCTCCAGCGACGAGTTCGACGAGGGCGGCTACCAGAAGGTCATGGCCTCGGCGCTGGGCACGCAACATCACGACATCGTGGTGAGCCCGCGCGACATCGCCGAGGTGTTTCCCGAGGTGGTGCGGCATGCCGAGGCGCCGCTGCTGCGCACCGCGCCGGCTCCGCTGTACCTGCTGTCGAAGCTGGTGCGCGAGAGCGGCTACAAGGTGGTGGTGACCGGGGAGGGCGCGGACGAGGTCTTCGCCGGCTACGACATATTCCGGGAAGCGCGGGTGCGCCGGTTCTGGGCCGCCGACCCCGGCTCGCCCAAGCGGCAGCGCGCCGCCGAGTTGCTGTACCCGTGGATGGTGCGGTCCCCGGGCCAGGCCCCGGCGTTCGCCCGCAGCTTCTTCGGCCGCAACCTGGACGCCGCGGACCCGGCGCTCTCGCACCGGCCGCGCTGGGACGCGACCACCGTGCTCAAGCGCATGCTGTCGCCCGACCTGCAGGCCGCGATCGGTGCGGACTCGGCCGATCCGGCCGGGCTCGCGGCCGCGCTGCCGGCCGGCAGCGAGCACTGGGACCCGCTGGGCCGCGCCCAGTGGCTCGAGACGACCACGCTGCTCTCCGGCTACATCCTGGCGGCGCAGGGCGACCGCATGCTCATGGCGAACTCGGTCGAGGGCCGGTTCCCGTTCCTGGACGCCAACGTGCTCGAGTTCGCGGCCAACCTGCCCGCCCGCTACAAGCTCTTCGGCCTGGACGAGAAGTACCTGCTCAAGCGCGCATTCGCCGATCTGGTGCCGGAGGAGATCCGGCGTCGCCCGAAGCAGCCGTACCGGGCGCCGGACGCGGCGAGCTTCTTCGTCGACGGCACCCCGGACTGGTTCGACGACGTCATGTCGGCGCAGGCCGTGCAGGACGCGGGCGTGTTCCGGCCCGAGCAGGTCGCCGGGCTGGTGGCCAAGTGCCGCCGCACCGGCGGGGAGCAGATGAGCAACACCGACAGCATGCGGCTCATGGCCGTGATCTCGACTCAACTCACCCACCGCACCTTCATCGCGGGCAACGGCGGGGCGACAGCCGCACCGGCGCTCCCCGCGCTGCAGGTGGCAGTGGATCTGTGCCAAGGCGACAGTGCATTCGACACCCACCATGGAGGCAACGCATGACCAGCTCGGGCACGGCGTTCGGGCCGGACAGCCTGCGGATCGACGCCGATCTGGAGACGGCCAGGATCTCAGCCACGCTGAGCTCGTACCTGGCGAGCACCAAGCGACGGGGCATCGTGGTCGCCCTGTCCGGGGGCATCGACTCCAGCGTCGTCGCGGCCGCCTGCGTCGCGGCGCTCGGCAAGGAACGCGTCTTCGGCCTGCACATGCCGGAACGCGACTCGTCGGACGACACGCTGGGGCTCAGCCGCCTGGTGGCGGACAGCCTCGGCATCGAGTCGGTGCACGAGGACATCACCCCGCTGCTCGAGGCGGCCGGCTGCTACCAGCGGCGCGACGACGCGATCCGGCTCGTCTGCCCCGAGTACGGCCCGGGGTACAAGTCGAAGATCGTGCTCCCGAGCGTGATCGACTCGGACAGCTTCCGGCTGTACTCCGTCGTGGTGCAGGCCCCGGACGGCACGCTGACCAAGCACCGCCTCACCACCGAGTCCTACCTGGGCATCGTCGCCGCGACCAACTTCAAGCAGCGGGTCCGCAAGATGATGGAGTACTACCACGCGGACCGGCTGAACTACGCGGTGTCGGGGACCCCGAACCGGCTCGAATACGACCAGGGCTTCTTCGTGAAGCTCGGTGACGGCTCAGCCGACGTCAAGCCGATCGCGCACCTGTACAAGACGCAGGTCTACCAGCTGGCGGACCACCTCGGGGTGCCCGCCGACATCTCGGCCCGGCCGTCCACCACGGACACCTACTCGCTGCCGCAGTCGCAGGAGGAGTTCTACTTCTCCCTGCCGTACCAGCGGATGGACCTGTGCCTGTACGGGCTCAACAACGGTGTCCCGGTCGATGCGGTCGCCGAGGCGGTGGGCCTGACCTCCGAGCAGGTGCTGCGGGTGTATCGCGACATCGACCAGAAGCGGCGTACCTCGAACTACCTGCACCTGGCGCCGCGACTCGCCGTGGATGTTCCGGAGATCAGCCACGGTGGGTAAGGTGCGACGCCGGGGTGATGTCGGTGTCCTGCCGCCCATCCGTAAGCCAAGGCATGTGGATCCTGAGGAGCGGCAATGAACTCGTCGGTCGGCCCTTCTGTGGACCTCCCCGCCGGCGACGCATCGACCGATGCGTCGCCGGCGCCACCGCTCACGGCAGACGGCTCCCGGACCATGCGGTCGGCGCTGCGCCGGCCGGTGGCGACCGGGGAGACCGGCGCTCCGAAGAGCCTGGGGCAGGCGGTGCGGATCGTGCTGCGGATGATCTGGGATGATCTGACCGGCGCGCTGCACTACTACTACCTGGTCAAACTCGCCGGGGCACGGATCGTGCCGCGGCCGGTGCGGTTCGTGATGTACCGGCTGGCCGGGGTACGCCTGCAACAGTCGAAGATCGCGCCCGGGCTGTTCATCGGCGGCCCTCCGTCGAACCTCACGATCGGGCACAACACCAGCATCAACGTCGACTGCTTCTTCGACTGCCTGGCCAAGGTGACGCTGGGCCGCAACGTCATGGTCGGCATGGGCGCGATGATCGTCACCAGTGATCACGAGGTCGGTCCGGACGGCACCGCCCAGCACCAGGTCATCGGCCGCGACGTCGTCATCGGTGACGGCGTGTGGCTGGGTGCGCGGTCGACGGTCCTGCCGGGGGTCACCATCGGCGAGGGGACCATCATCTCCGCCGGCGCGGTCGTCACGCGGGACTGCCGTCCCCGCGCCATCTACGCCGGGGTGCCCGCCCGACTGGCCGGGCACCTCGGGGGCGCGGACCGGCCGGGCGAGAGCGCCGGCACCACGCCAGCCTGAACCGGTGAGGAACCGCATGAGACGTGACGAGTCACGGCGCCTGCGTGCGCGCGCCCACGACCTGATCCCCGGGGGCGCGCACACGTATGCCAAGGGGGACGACCAGTACCCGGCGGACGCCCCGGGTTTCATCGCCCGGGGCAGCGGCTGCACGGTCTGGGACGTGGACGGCAACGAGTTCCTCGAGTACGGCATGGGCCTGCGCGCGGTCACGCTGGGCCACGCCTACGCCCCCGTGCTCGCCGCGGTGCGCGCGCAGCTCGAACTCGGCGTCAACTTCACCCGCCCGGCCGCGATCGAGGTGGCGTGCGCGGAGCAATTCCTGAACGTCGTCGCACCCGACCGGGACTGGATGGTGAAGTTCGCCAAGAACGGCTCGGACGCGACGACGGCGGCGGTGAAGCTGGCGCGGGCACACACCGGGCGCGACGTGGTGGCCATCTGCGCCGGGCAGCCGTTCTTCTCCACCGACGACTGGTTCATCGGGAGCACCGCCATGCCGGCCGGCGTCACCGACACCACCCGGCGGCTCACCGCCCGGTTCGGGTTCAACGACCCGGACAGTCTGGCGGCGCTGTTCGCCGCGCATCCGGGCCGGATCGCCGCGCTGGTGCTGGAGGCCGCCTATCAGGAGCCGCCCGCCCCCGGTTACCTCGACGAGGTGCGCCGGCTGTGCGACGAGCACGGCACGCTGCTGATCGTCGACGAGATCATCAACGGCTTCCGCATCCACCAGCGCGGTGCCGCCCACCTGCATGGGCTCACCCCCGATCTGGTCACGTTCGCCAAGGGCATGGCCAACGGGTTCTCGGTGGCGGCACTGGCGGGCCGCGCCGACGTGATGGAGCTCGGCGGCCTGCGCACCCGGCGCGAGCGGGTGTTCCTGCTGTCCTCCACCTACGGCGCGGAGACGCATGCGCTGGCGGCGGCGATGGCGACGATGTCGGTGTACCAGGCGGAGCCGGTCATCGACCGGCTGCGGGAGCTCGGTGAGCGCCTCGCCTCGGGGGTGCGCGCGGTGGCGGCGGCACGTGGGCTGTCCGAGCACGTCGACGTGGCGGGCCACCCGGCCAATCTCGTCTACGTGACGCGGGACGCCGCGGGCAACCGGTCCCAGGAGTTCCGCACCCTGTTCCTGGACCAGCTGATCCGGCAGGGCATCATCGCGCCCTCGTTCGTGGTGTCCTACTCGCACACCGAGACGGACATCGACCGCACCGTCGAGGCGGTGGACCACGTCCTGGGCACGTACGCCAAGGCGCTGGCCGACGGCGTCGAGCACCACCTGAGCGGCCGGCCGGTGCAGCCGGTGTTCCGTCCGTACAACTGACCGCGGCGGGGTGCATGCCTGTCGAAGTCCCGACAGACATGGTGTGCCCCGCGCTATAGCATCCTGCGGGTGATGAACAACGTGCGCGACCGGCTCAGCAACGTCTGGTGGGAACAGCAGTTGGGCATCTCCACCAGGGGCCTGACGCTGATCGACCATGAGGACTCGTCGCGATACACCACGATGGGCTACCGCACCGTCGAGCGCGTGCTGGACCACCTCGACCTGCAGCCGTCGGACGTGTTCGTCGACGTCGGCAGCGGCAAGGGCCGGGTGCTCTGCTGCGCGGCGCGGCGCGAGGTCAAGCAGGTCATCGGCGTGGAGCTCGATGCCGCCCTGTGCGACGTCGCCCGGGACAACGCGCGCCGCCTGCGCGGTCGCCGGGCCCCGATCGCCGTGGAGACGGTGCTGGCCCAGGACTTCGACTACGCTGCGGCGACCGTGTTCTTCCTGTTCGACCCGTTCGGCGCGGCCACTCTCGGCCAGCTGCTCGACAAGGTGCACGCCGACACCCGCGGCCAGCAGGTCCGGTTCGCCTACGCCAACCCCACCCACGACCATGTCTTCCAGGCGCAGCCGTGGCTGGAGCGCACGGCGACCTGGGACAGCGGGCAGGCCGGCACCGAGCACACGATCCACTTCTACCGCAGCCGGTAGGGCACGCCCCCGCCGGGCGACCCGCCGGCTGGCGTCATGCGGTGAGCCGCAATGTCGCCTTCGCGCAGTGGAACGCCTCGGCGTAGGGCGCCCGGCATTCGATGCCGCGCAGCCGCATCAGGCCGCGGAAGGTCTCCTCGGTCCACCAGTCGCGGTCGCGCTGCGAGCCGAAGCACGTGTCGAGGTGGGCCACCTTGGCGGCGGCGACCTCGTCGGTCAGCGGGACGTACAGCTGGGGCCGGCCGAGGTCGCCGTCCCACTTGGGGATCTCGTACTGCAGGTGCAGCGCGGACCGGAACGCGGTCGGCACCAGCTCGCCGATGAGCCGGTGGTCCTGGTGGGCGTCGCCGGTCCAGGGTGACAGCACCAGCTCCGGCCGGCTGGCGGCGGCGTCGTCGACGATCCGCTTCACCTCTGCCCAGTGCGCCGGCAGCCGCCCGTCCGGCAGCGTGTGCAGGCTGGTGGTGAGCGTGGCACCGGGCAGGAACGCGGCGGCGGCCGCCATCGCCTCGGCGTGCCGGTCCGGCGTGCCGGTGCACAGCACGTAGTGCACCCGTACGCCCGGGTTCGCGGCTGCCAGCGTGAGCAGGAGCCCGCCCGCGCCGATCTCGATGTCGTCCGGATGCGCGCCCAGGACCACCGCCTGCCGGACCTCGGACAGCCGGAGCATCAGGTGAGCCGCCGTCCGCCGGGCAGCGGCTGGCCGCCGTTGCGCAGCGGATCCCACAGCATCCACGGGCAGTTGCCGCGCTGGAACATGTCCTCCAGCTCGGCGCGGTCCTTGAAGGTGTCGGCGGCGCGCCAGAAGCCCTCGTACGGCTGGGCCAGCAGGGCACGGCGTTCGATGAGCCGGTGGAACGCCTGCGGCACCAGATCCTCGCCGGCGCGCAGCGTGTCGAACACGCCCGGCCGCATGATGAAGTAACCGCCGTTCTCCCACTGGCCTTCGCGCAGCTCCCGTACGGCGGTGACGGTGCCCTCGGGGCGGATGTCCATGACGTGGTGGGTGGAGTCGGGGGGCACGGCGAGCACGCTCACCGTCGCGTCACTGCGCTCGAACCGCTCGATCAGCGCCGGCAGCGGTGCGTTGGTGAGCGTGTCGGCATAGTTGGCCAGGAAGGTCGTCTCGCCGTCGAGCTGTGACTGCACGCGCATGAGCCGCTCGCCGATGGTGGCGGTCAGCCCGGTGTCGATGAACGTGATCTTCCAGTCGGCGATGTCGGTCGAGTGCAGGCGCAGGTCGCGACCGCCGTTGGCGAGCGTGAAGTCGTTGCTGAGCGTCTCGTCGTACCGCAGGAAGTAGTCCTTCACCACGTTCGCGCCGTAGCCGAGGCACAGGATGAAGTCGTTGTGGCCGAAGTGGGCGTAGTAGCGCATGACGTGCCACAGCAGCGGCCGGTCGCCGATCATCGACATCGGCTTGGGCGCGCTGCCCTGCCCCTCCCGCATCCGCAGGCCGAAGCCTCCGCAGAACAGCACGACCTTCACGGCGTCACGACCTCCAGCCGGGGGATGGGGAAGACCAGCCGGCCGCCCCAGTCGCCGATATAGGCGAGCTGCGCACTGATCTCCTTGCGCAGGTTCCAGGGCAGCACGAGGACGTAGTCCGGCCGGTCGGCCGCGATCCGGTCCGGGTGGTGGATCGGGATGTGCGTGCCGGGCAGGAACCGGCCGTGCTTGTGCGGGTTGCGGTCCACCGTGTACTCGAGCAGGTCGGCGCGGACGGCACAGTGGTTGAGCAGCGTGTTGCCCTTGCCGGGCGCGCCGTAGCCCACCACCCGCCTGCCCTCGGCGCGCGCCTGGTGCAGGAAGTCCACCAGGTCCCGCTTCACCTGGAAGACCGACTCCGCGAAGCCCCGGTGACCGGCCACGGTGTGCAGGCCGGCAGCGGCCTCGGCGGCCAGCAGTTCCTTGACGGCGGCCTCGGGCGCCCCCGCCGGCCGCGCGAACACCCGCAGCGAGCCGCCGTGGCTGGGCAGCTCCTCGACGTGCACCACGGTCAGGCCGGCGGTGGCCAGCGCCCGTTGGGCGGTGAGCAGCGTCAGGTAGTGGTAGTGCTCGTGGTAGACGGTGTCGTACTGGTTGCGCTCGATCAGCCGCATCAGGTGCTGGAACTCGAGCGTCACCAGGCCGCCGGGCTTGACGAGCGCGGCCAGCCCGGCGGTGAAACCGATCAGGTCCGGGATGTGGGCGTACACGTTGTTGGCGACCACCAGGTCCGCGCGGCCGTACCGCTCGGCCAGCTCCGCCCCCGACTGCGCGCCGAGGAAGCGCGTCTCGGTGCGAACACCCGCGGCCCGCGCGACGGCCCCGACGTTGGCCGCGGGCTCCACGCCGAGCACGGGCACCCCGGCGTCGACGAAGTGCCGCAGCAGGTAGCCGTCGTTGCTGGCCACCTCCGTGACCAGGCTGTCCGGACCCAACCCCAGCTCGGCGACCATGCGGTGGGCATACCCGCGCGCGTGCTCCACCCAGGACTGGGAGTACGACGAGAAGTACGCGTAGTCGCTGAAGATCTCCTCGCCGCCGACGTACGCCTGCAGCTGCACGAGCAGGCACTCGTCACAGATGCGCACGTGCAGCGGGTAGAACGTCTCACCCGCGTCGAGCTGGTCGGCGCGCAGGAAGTTCTCGCAGAGCGGCGACATGCCCAGGTCGAGGAAGGTCGTGGTGAGCGGCGCGGCGCACAGCCGGCAGGGTGGCGTGGCTGTACCTGCTCCGGTCATGCCTGCTCCTCGGTGCGCTCGTCGACGGCGGGGTGGGGGAGCCGTCCGACCGGCTCCTGCGGCTGCCTCATGCGGCGGTCTTCCTGTCGCGGTCCATCAGGCCACCTCCAGCTCGGCCTCGACGCCGAGGCCGGCCAGCGCGGCGGTGATCTCGGCACGGTAGGCCGGGTTGGTGATGATCACAACTTCGGGCCGCAGCGCCGCCAGCGACGCGGGCGGGTCGACCCGGTGGCCGCTGACCGGCAGGTAGCGGCCCCACTTGCGCGGATTGACGTCGACGACCGCGGCGAGCTCGCGGCCCATGTCCACGCTGGTGAGGAACTGCACCGCGCGGGAGCCCGCACCCCAGAGCACGGGGCGCCGCCCGTCGGCCGTGTACGTCGCGATGGCCTCCTGCCAGCGGGCACGCTCGGCCCGGTGCCGGTCGCCGAAGGCCTGGATCCGCGCGAGGTGGGCGGCCGCGTCGCGGGGGAGCTCCGGGTCGGCGACGCGCCGGGCCGGATCGGTGGTGATCTCCAGGTAGCGGAACATGCCGTCGAAGTACGTGCCGCTGCCCGCGACGTGCCAGCCCGCCCGTTGCGCGATGCGGCACAGGGCGTACTCGTCGAAGTAGGACACGTGCGGGTAGATGACCTCCCAACCCGCGGTGGCCAGGTCGTATGCGGCGTCGGGCACCTCAAGGTAGCCGTGCGCGGTCCGGTCGCCGGCCTGCGCCCGCAGGTCCACCAGGAACTCGTACGGGTCGTCGAGGTGCTCGAACCAGTGGCGGGAGGTGACGAAGTCGAAGCGGGGCAGGCCCGCGCCACGCGGGGCGAGCGCGCTGTGCAGCGTGGCGCCGCTCGGGTCGGGACCCTCCGGGCCCGCGTACATCGCGTCGTAGCCGCTGCCGGTGCACGGCGCGTGGCCGCACAGCTCGCGCAGGAACTCGCCCTGCCCGCAGCCGACGTCCAGCACGTGCCGGCCGGCGAGCTGGTAGCGGTCCGCGAGGTGGTGCACGAGTTCCGTGGAGTACTTGGCGAAGGCCGCCGAGAAGTGCAGGTTCGTGTCCATCGTCGGGTCGTACACCAGCAGCGCCGGGTCGAATGCCAGGTTGCGCACGTAGCCGCAGGCCGGGCAGCGGCCCAGGTGCATGCGGCCGGACGCCGAGCCGACCGCGTCCTGCCGGTCGGCCCAGTGCACGCCGCACAGGATCGGCACGGCCCCGAGGTCGGCGAACGGGACCAGGTCCGCGCCGGCGCAGGCGTCGCAGCGGCGAGCCGTCACGGCGCGATCCAGCGCAGCTCGTCGTCCAGCCGACCGGCCGCCCGCAGCGCGGTGATCCGCTTGAGCCGCTGGTGGGCGGGGCCCATCAGGTCCTCGAGCCGCAGCCCGTACCGCGTGTACGCCTCGACGAGCTGCTCGATGCCCTTGCGCAGCGTCCAGGTCGGCTGGAACTCGGGCACCTCGGCCGCGATCAGGTCGCAGGACACCCGGTAGTTGCGCAGGTCGGCGCTCGCCCCGGCGGCGAAGGTGACCCGGCTGCCCGCGACCACCTCGGCGACCAGCTCCGCGACGTCGCGGATGAGGTAGTTCTCGGTGCTCCGGCCGACGTTGTAGGCCCGCGCGTGCACCCGCTCCCGCGGGGCCGCCAGCAGCGCGAGGAACGCGGCGCAGATGTCTTCGACGTGCACCAGCGGCCGCCAGGCCGAGCCGTCGGACTGCAGGCGCACCTCGTTGGTGTGCAGCGCGTGCCCGACCAGGTCGTTGACGACCAGGTCACCGCGCAGCCGCGGGGAGAACCCGTACGCGGTGGCGTTGCGCAGGAAGACCGGCGAGAACTCGTCGTCGGCCAGGGCGAGCAGCGCCCGCTCCGACTCGATCTTCGAGGTGCCGTACGGCGTGATCGGGTTGAACGCGGCGTCCTCGCGCAGCGGCGCGTCGTCCAGGCCCTTGCCGTACAGCGAGCACGAGGACGAGAACAGGAACCTCGTCACGCCGGCGGCCTTGGCCGCGGCGGCCAGGCGCTGGGTGGCGTGCAGGTTCACCGCGTACGTCAGGTCGGGATCGAGGTTGCCCAGCGGGTCGTTGCACAGCGCGGCCAGGTGGACCACCGCGTCCACCTCGGCGCAGTGGGCCGGGGTCACGTCGCGCAGGTCGACCGGCAGGGTCGCGACGGGGGCCGGCGGCGGTCCGATCAGGCCGTCGGCGTAGAGGCCGGTGTCCAGCCCGACCACCTCGTGCCCCGCGGCCTGCAGCATGGGCGTCAACACCGAGCCGATGTATCCCTCATGGCCTGTCACCAGTACCCGCAACGTGCTCTCCCTCTGTGTTGACGTTGAGAGTGTGCCTAGTCGCCGTCGGGATTGCATCCTCCTGTGAGCGCCCTATCGGGAACTTGACAACCGACGCGGTGCGCCCATCGCGCGCCGCGGCACGTGGTCGCGCGATGTTCGCCCTGTATATCCTGGTCCGGGCGGCTCGCCTGCTGATCGGACGGACCCCGTCCGGGTGCCGCCGCAGGGCGCGCGTCGCGTCGCCACAGAGGAGGTATCCGGTGCCGACCACGACCGCGCGGACCGATTCGCCCGGGACGTCGACCGGACCGCGACGCGAGCGGGTGTCTCCGCTCGTCCGGGCGCGCTGGCTCACGCCGGCCTGTGCCGCGGCGATGATCGTCGTGTACGTGGCCGCGGTGCGGACCCAGGCCGGGCAGGCGTTCGAGGACGCGACGCTGGACGGTGGCGCGCGCGGCACCGACAGCCTCGCCGAACTGCTGTCGCTCGCGCTGCTCGAGCTGACGCCGCTGGTGGCGCTCGTGCTCCTGGCAGGGGTGGTGCTGCTCGGCCGGCGGCGCGGATGGCTCGTGATGCTGCTCGGGCTGGGGCTGGTGGTGCTGAGCGTGGGCGTCGTGCAGGTGCTGCAGGACGGGCTCACCCGGCCGGTGCTGCTCGACTCCGGCTACCGCCGGGCGGACCAGAGTTTTCCCAGCGGCCACACCGCCCTGGCCCTGTCGACGTACGCGGCGACCCTGCTGGCGGTGCCGGCCCGGCACCGCCGGCTCGCCGCCTGCCTGGCCGGGCCGTGGGCGCTGGGCGTCTGCCTGGCGGTGGTGACCTCCGGCTGGCACCGCCCGAGCGACGTGGTCGGCGCGGCGCTGATCGTGCTCGGCGTCGCCGCGGCGGCGTACGAGTTCGCCGCCGCGGCGGCGATGCGGGCCGCCCGGCCCGTGTCCGGAGTGGGCGCTGGCGCGGCGCTGGCCGCCTGCCTGCTCCCGGTCGCGGTCGCGGTCGGGTCGGTGGTGCTCGCCACCGCCGGCCCGTCGGCGTTCTCGCTGGGCAGGGCGGTGATTCTGGCCGGCGGCAGCTGGACGCTGCTGGGCCTGTGGTGGCTCGCCCGGCGGGCCGACGGGGGCGGCCGGTCAGGAGCGGACGCGGCGACCGGGTAGCGCCTGCCACAGCGCCGCCCAGCTGCGGTAGCGCTGGAACGGCAGCTCGAAGACCTGGGCGAAGCACCATGCGAACGCCACCGCCAGCGGCGTGACCGTGCCGAGGGTGAGCAGGAAGCGCCCGGCTCCGGGCGCGGTGTGCGGCTCGACCAGCTTGACGAAGATGATCGCCAGGATCGGTGCGTGCACCAGGTAGAGGCTGTAGGAGAACGTGCCCAGACGGCGGATCGGCGCGAGGTCCAGCAGCCGCGTGAGTGTCCGTAGCCGGCCCGACGCGATGGCGGCCAGCAGCAGCGCGGCTGCCGGGCCCAGCGCCAGGTCCACCCAGAACAGGTTGGCGACGGTCCACTCCGAACCCTGGTAGGCGATCAGGCCGACCACCGGCAGCGCGGCGAGCAGGCTGAGCCATCCGTACGGGAGCCGCGCCGCGCGCTCGCGGTCGCGCAGCACCCCCGCGGCGACCACGCCCGCGGCGAACAGGGCCGCGAACTGTGGCGTGAACCGGCTGAACAGGTCGACCAGGCTGACGTGTGCCGCCAGGACGCCCTGGGCCACCACCACGACGGTGACCGCGCCCAGCATGACCGCGGTGCCCACCCGGCGGACGAGCAGGAGCATCAGCGGGAACACCAGGTACAGCTGGGCCTCGACGGCGATGGACCAGAACGCGCCGTTCGGTGACACCGACTCGAACACGTCCTGCAGCAGCAGGCCGTGCACCAGCACCGATTTCGCGGTTGGGTGGACGCCGTCCTCGGGCACCACCACCCAGGCCACGAACAGGCTGTACGCCAGCGCCGCCCAGTACGGGGGCAGGATGCGCCAGGCCCGCCGCTGCGCGAAGACGCGTTTGTCGCCCAGGTTCCAGCCGCGGCGCGCGGGGGAGACCGCGAGCGAGAAGCCCGACAGCACGATGAACACGACCACCGCGAAATGTCCGTAGATCAGCCAACCGGACCACCACGGCCCCGTGGTGCGCGGATAGCCCGGGTAGGACGCCAGGTAGCAGTGGTGCAGCACGACGAAGAGCGCGGCCAGGCCGCGGATGCCGTCGAGGCCGGACAGGCGCAGCTCGCGCTGCCCCGCCGGGGCGTCCGCGGCCACGGGGGAGTCTGCGGCCGGGCGCGGGTCAGGCGCCGTCGTGGTCCCGGCGGGCACGGCGCTGCGCGTCGCGATGTCACTGTCCATGGTCGTGCCATCCCTGTTCGGCGGTCGTGGGCGGGGAGGGGTTGCGGGGACCGCCGGCCGCGGGTGCCGAGCCGGTGGCGCACCTGAGCGCCGCCAGGGCGCGCGAGCTTCACGAACAACCGGGAATGCTAGCGGTAGCACCGGGACGGCGTGCCCGCCGAACCAGGTCGACTTCCGGACAGCGGGGCCCCTGCGTGCTAAGCGGAAGGCGCACATGCGCGGAGAAGAGTCAGCGCGATACGTCCTTGCAGGTGAACTTGACGCGGATGCGCGGAGCCCGAGTGCGCGCCTAGTCTCGGCACTAATGATCTTGGCAGTTGGTCACGTGAATGAGGCCTGCCGCCACGGGTCTCATCGCCACTCCCGGCGGCCGAGCCGTTCCCGCCGGAACGGTGACGCGTCAGCCGGACGCATGCGACATGACCCACCCTGAGCGAGGTGTAGGAGCGGAACATGACCAGGACGCCGACCGTGGCAATCATCGGTGCCGGCCCACGTGGCACCTCACTGCTCGAACGTCTCATCGCCAACGCCGCCGAGTGCGCGCCGGACCGCACGATCGCCGTCCACGTCATCGATCCTTATCCGCCTGGAGGCGGTCGCATCTGGCGGTCCCAGCAGTCACCGCTGCTGTGGATGAACACCACGTCCGACGACTGCACCATGTTCACCGACGAGACCGTCGCATGCGAGGGTCCCGTCGTCTCCGGGCCCACGCTCGTCGCATGGGCACAACAGCTGGCCACGGGCTGCCTGTCGGCGCCACCGGGATTCCGGCCCGCTCCCTCCACGTCGGCCGAGGCGGGGAGGATGCGGGACAGCTGGTTCACCACTCGCCGGACGCAGAGCGATTATCTGTCGTGGGTGTTCCGGCAATCGGCGCAGAACGGCATGCCCCAGGTGCAGGTCCGTTCACACGTGGGCCGGGCCGTCGATGTGCACGACCTTCCGTCAGGCCGGCAGCGCGTCGTCATGGCGGACGATCTTCCCCCGGTGGACGCCGACGTCGTACTCTTCGCACAGGGCAACGTCGATGTCGCGCCGAACGCGGAAGAGGTGCGTCTGACGGAGTACGCGGCCGCCCACGACCTGTGTTACCTGCCATCGGGATCGACCGAGGATCATTGCTTTGACCGGATACCCGCCGGCGAACCGGTGATCGTACGCGGGCTCGGCCTGTGTTTCATCGACACCGCCGTGCTGCTGACCTCCGGTCGCGGCGGCACATTCCACCGTGACGACTCCGGTGAGCTGCATTACCGGCCATCCGGTGCGGAACCCGTCCTCTTCGTGGGCTCGCGGCGCGGCGTGCCGTACTGGTCGAAGATGGGTTACAGCCTGCCCGGACCGGCCCCGGAGCCGTTCGGTCACCTCGACGCCGCGGCCGTGGCCGCACTCGGCGACCGCCCCCTGGACTTCGCCATGGACGTCTGGCCGTTGATCGCCCGTGAAGTCACCCACGCGGGCTATCGCGAGCTGGCCGAGTCGCACCCGGAACTCCTCGACCTCGACGCTCGCCAGTTCCTTCACCGCCTCGACACCCTCGATTGGGATGGACCGGCGCTCAAGGAGCTGGTCGATCAGGCGGTGCGGTTCGACGAGGACCGGATCGACCTGGCGGAGACAGCCCATCCGCTGGCCGGTCGCCACTTCCCCGACCTGGGTTCCCTGCAGAGCTGGATGATCGATTACATCGCTGCCGGAGTGCGGCGCGGGCGCGATCCTCGCCACAGCGCGAGCCTGGCGATGCTGCACGGTCTGAGCTCCGCCTTCTCCAGCCTGGTCGCGCTGGTCAACCAAGAAAGACTCTCTCCCGCCGCATGGGAGCACGATCTGCCCACGTTCCTCGATCTCTGCCGATTCCTCACCAGCGGACCGCCTGGACAGCGGCTGGAGGAGCTGCTCGCCCTGACCCGTGCCGGTGTCGTCAGATTCCTCGGTGCCGAGATGACGGTGAGCACCCACGGGGGGCTCTTCCACGCGCGGTCCTGCAACGTGAGCGTATCGATCACCGCCCGATCCCTCATCGAGGCCCGGCTCCCGGAGCGGACGATGCTTCGCGTGAACGACCCATTGCTGGGCAAACTCATCCAGCGCGAGGAGATCAGGGAAGAGTCTCGGCCGGCCCCCGGCGGCGGCGACCGGTATCCCGCTGGTCTTGTCGACACCGCGGGTCTCATCGACACCGATTCCCTGCATCGCCTCAAGCGCGCCGATGGAACCCCCCACCGGAGTCGCTTCGGGGCAGGAATCCTGTTTTCGGGCAGTGCGCTGGCATCCGGCCGGTTCCCGTCCCCGCGGAGCAATGACGGATTCTTCCGGCAGAACGACACAATCGCTCGTGCCGCGCTCCAGGAACTGTGTCGAGCCGGTCAGGGCGAGCATGAGGACGAGTCTTGCCACGGCCAACCGTAGAGATCCGGTTCTGGCGCGGTGGCCGGCCGCTGTCATGACTCGATCGGCTTGTGGCCGTTCGAGTTCAGCGTCGAGGAGTCACGGGGAGGCAAATATCTGACGGCTGTGTATTGTGCCCTGGTCTAGGGGACGAGGGGATCCGGATGACCATCGCCGAAAAGGTGCAAAACACCGAAGCCAGCGCGATACCGCGTCCGCGCGGATCGGAGGAATCGCCCGCGGCGCAGCCGTTCGCCGGCGGCCGGCTCTACATCCTCGACGGCCTGCGGCTGGTCGCCGCGCTGATGGTGGTCATCTGGCACTTCGTGGGGGCGAACTCGTCGGAGGCGTACGGCGAGCCCACGAGCTCGCTGTTCCCGGCTGTCGTGTGGAAGCTCGCCCACTACGGCTGGACCGGCGTCTACCTCTTCTTTCTGATCAGCGGATTCGTCATCTGCATGTCCGCGTGGGGCCGGCCGCTCGGAGACTTCGCCGCGTCACGGATCACCCGGCTGTTTCCGGCGTACTGGTTCGCCGTGCTGCTGACCAGCGCGGTCCTGTGGCTCGCACCGATCTTCAACGGCCGACGCAAGCCGTCGGACACCGTGTCGAACCTGTCGATGTTCCACGAGCTCCTGGGCGTACGCCCGATCGACCCGGCGTACTGGACGCTGCTCGTGGAGATGCAGTTCTACCTGCTGTTCGCGCTCATCGTGGCCAAGGGCCTGACCTACAAGCGGGTGGTGACCTTCTGCGTGGTCTGGACGCTCGTCTCACTGGCGGCGTTCGCCTACTCGGTGCCGGGCGCGGCCGCGCTGGCCCCCAAGTTCTCCAGCTTCTTCGTCGCGGGCATCGCCTTCTACCTCATCTATCGGTTCGGATCGTCACTGCTGCTGTGGGGCATCGTCGGCTTCTCCTGGATCATCTGCATGAACCGGCTCATCAGGCTGTCGGCCGGGAACTACAGCGCCAACTGGCGGCCCGCCTCGGTCGCCGTGACGCTCTTCTTCGTCCTCGTCGCGCTCATCGCCCTGCACAAGTTCGACTGGGTCAGATGGAAGGCTCTGGTCGCGGCCGGTGCGCTCACCTATCCGCTGTACCTGGTGCACCAAGAGATCGGCCTGACCCTGATCAAGGGCTTCAGCGGGCACATCGCCCCGATCCCCCTGCTGCTGGGCGTCATCGCGGTCGTCCTGCTGCTGGCGTACCTGATCCACCGCCTTGTGGAGAAGCCGGTCGCTCGGCTGCTCAAACGCGGACTGGCGAGCTCTCTGGCCCAGCTGCGCCGGGGCTGACCGCGACAAGGTCGCGAACCGCCGATCGGCACATGGTTGGTCGCGCACGACGGTCGGACCCGCGCCGAGACCGATACCACCGGGACAAGAGGGAGCGACAGCACGCTACCGGGCGGAATCGAGCTGTACGGCGGTCCTGATCAGGCTGGCCAGGGCCGGTGAGCGGCTGTGCGTGGGCCAGGCGATGTGTGTGACGACAGGGGGCGCGTCGGTCAGCGGGACGGCGGCGTGCTCGGACCACAGCCAGGCACGCGCGGACTCCGGCACGACCCCGACGGTACGGCCCAGGGCGACCAGTTGGGCCAACTGCGTCTGGTCGTGGATCTCGGGGCCGGGGCCGGGCGCGTAGACGCCGTGTCTGGGCCAGCGTGCCGGTGGGAGGTCGGGGAGGTCGCTGATGTCGGCCATGGACAGGGTTTCGCGCGCGGCGAGGGGATGTCCGGCGGGCAGTACGGCGAGCTGACCCTCGGTCATGAGTTCCTCGCTGTCGAACCCGGCGAGGGAGTTGTACGGCACGTGCATGAGCGCGACGTCGGCGCTGCCGTCGCGCAGCCGTGCTTCCTGGTCGCACAGGCGGCATTGCAGGACCTCGACCTCGGCGGCGTCGGGCTGGGCCGCGTAGGCGTCGAGGAGCTTCTGGAGCAGTTCGTGAACTGCGGCGGTCTTCACCGCCAGCACCAGACGGCTGCGCGCACTGCCCGGGTTGTCGGCTCCGCCGGCGCGGCGGGTCCGGCGGGCGGCAGCGGTGGCCGCGTCGAGTGTTGCGCGGCCCTCGAACAGCAAGACTTGTCCGGCATCGGTCAGCGCGACGCCACGGCGGTTGCGTTCCAGCAGGCAGACGCCGAGGCGCCGTTCGAGTTGCTGGATCGCGCGCGACAGCGGCGGCTGGGCCATGCCTAGGCGTTCGGCGGCCCGGCCGAAATGCAGCTCCTCGGCGACGGCCACGAAATACCTCAGCTCGCGGGTCTCCAAGGCGTCCACGACCACAGCGTACGCCGGCGATACCCACCGGGTATGACAGCGAACCTGATCGGTGTTGGCCGGCGCGTCCGCCTGGGAGCGAGGCTGGACGGCATGAACGAAACGAAGATCGCGCTCGTCACCGGCGCGAACCAGGGAATCGGATACGCGATCGCCACCGGGCTCAGCGCCCTCGGCTACCGCGTGGCCATCGGAGCGCGGGACGCGGGCCGGCGCGAGACCGCCGTCGAGAAGCTGCGCGCCGCTGGGGCCGACGCGTTCGGTGTGCCGCTGGACGTCACCGGCGACCGGAGCGTCGCGGACGCCGCGGAAATTATCGAGCGGGAGGCCGGTCGGCTGGACGTGCTCGTCAACAACGCAGGCATCTCCGGACAGCTGGGTGCGGACTGGGCGCAGGACCCGACCACGCTCGACCTCGATCTGGTCCGCACGGTCGTGGAGACGAACGTCATCGGCGTGATCCGGGTGACGAATGCGATGCTCCCGCTGCTGCGGCGCTCGCCGTCGCCGCGCATCGTCAACATTTCCAGCAGCGTCGGCTCCGTGACTCTGCAAGCCGACCCGGACATCGAGATCGGTCCGGTCATGGCTGCCTACGCGCCGTCGAAGTCGTTCCTCAACGCCGTGACCGTCCAGTACGCTCGGCGGTTCGCCGATACGAACATCCTGATCAACGCCACCTGCCCGGGCCTGGTCGCGTCCGCCTTCACCGGCTTCCACGGCTCGCGCACCCCCGAGCAGGGCGCGGCCACAGCGATCCGGCTCGCCACGCTGCCCGACGACGGCCCGTCCGGCGCGTTCTTCGACGACGAAGGCGTCGTCCCCTGGTAAGGATGATCTCTGGTGGTCTACGTCGGATCGGCCCGAAAGCCGATTGTCACCGCTGTCACCGCCGACCGCTGGCCGGAGCGACCGCCCGCCCGTATGCTTCATGTATGCAGACGAGCATGCGTGTGTCGCCGGAGAACCGGGATGCGCTGGCGCGCATCGCCGCCGACGAGCTGGGTGGCGCGAGCCTGGACGAGGCGTTGCGCGTGCTGATCTGGCAGCACCAGGCCATGGCTGCTGTCGCGCGGTTGGAGGCTGACTCGGAGGCGCTGGCCGAATATCAGGCTGAGGCGCGCGAGTGGGCAGAGCTGGACACGGCGGTGGTTGAGTGACGCCAGCGCGTCGGCCGCAGGTGGCACCGTGGCAGGTGTGGTGGATGCAGTTCAACCCGCAAGTCGGTCACGAGCAGGCCGGAGAGCGGCCTGCGATCGTCGTGGGGTCGGCGCTGGCCTGCTCCCTACCCAACGGGTTGGCGTTAGTCGTGCCGTGTACGACCACGGACCGGCAGTTGGTGTGGCAGCCCGCGGTCACTCTCGCCGGGCGGGCCGGGTTCGCGATGTGCGACCAGGTCAAGGCGGTGTCCACAGACCGGCTCGTGCGCCGGCATCAGGCAGTGTTACGCAAGGCGGAGCGTGAAGCGATTGCGTTCGCGCTGCGGCAGCTCGTCGCGACCCCATGACGCGACGGCTGAGCGGCGGAGTTTGACCACCGTGGTCGGCACCACGGTCCCGGCCGACCATGAGCGCAGAAACTTCGGAACGTATAAACTGCTCCCCGTTGGGTCGGCTGGCCATAGCGGCTGACCTGCCGATTGGATGACAAAAGAGCCATCGGGCGCTACGCATGGTCTTGACTGCATGGCCCATGCCGTATCGGGCGACAGGTTGGTCCATGATCTGGTCCGGCGCCAGGCACACTATCGCGGAGGCTCAGGGGCGACCCTGGAACGTTGTGTCATCGACCGTCGTCTCCACCGCCGGCCCAGCTTCACAACGAGCGCCGCGCCGGTCAGTACGATGAGCCCCAGCACGACGTAGGCCCAGTTCTGCGCTTGCCATGGCGACGGCGTCAGCTGTGGGCCATCGAGGGTCCACTGCTCCAGTGCATTGCGGGGATAGCTCGGGCACCCGTACCCAGCCGCCCGCAGTGGCAGAGTCTCGGGGCTCTGGCCGGCCGGGAGACGCACGATGGCGCATGAGTTGTCCGCGTCGTTGGTAACCGACAGGACCGGAGCGCCTTGCCGCCACGCGATGAGGTTCGGTCGATCTTCCCGGCCACGGACCGCCTCGTCCGTGACCGTTCCGGTGTCGACATCGAGATGTTGCAGGTGGAACCGCTGCCGGGCCGGCCGGTCAGGGGTGGGCCCGTCGCAGGACGGCGACGTAAGGCATCCCTCGATGAATGTGAGGATCAGTTGGTTGCCATCCGGCGACCAGGCGGCGCTGCCCGCGATCTGCTGCCGCTCGCCGAGCGGCACCGCACGTTGCACGGCGCCGGTCGCAACGTCCAGGATGAGCAGCTCCTTATTTTGTGCGTCGCGGCCGACGGTGATGGCCACCCGGGTGCCGTCAGGCGAGAACGCCGCCCGGAAGACGTCTGCCTCAGCCACGTGGACGACCCGTAGGCTGCCGTCCGGCACGCTGACGATGACTATGTTGTCCAAGCGCGTCGAATCGTTGATCCGCTCACCGTTCGGGCCGGTGGTTGGCACTACGTCGTCCTGCCCGATAACGGCGACGGCGCTTTGGCTGTCGGGCGACCACACGGCTGGCCAATGTGACGAGACGGCAGGACTGAGCTTGCGGGACTGCCCGGTGACCAGGTCGACAAGGTTGTCGCCCAGGAGGTAGCGGCCGTCCGGCGACAAACTGCCCATCAACTCGCCGGGGTCGAGGTAGACCAGCCGGAAGGAGTCGTCCCGGCCCACGACCACCAGCGACGTATCCAGATCGAGACTGTGCCCTGTCTCGAACACAAGCTTCGCCGGCCCGTTCGGATCCTCGCTGAACGTCTGCTGCCACAGGTAGGGCTGGGCGGCCCAGGCTGGCAGCGTACGGTCGTCAGTACCTGCGAACTGCGACCAGGTCGCATTCGGCGACGGCAGCCACATCGCGGTCATACTCACCAGCAGGCAGGCAAGAATCCCTGCGGCCCGGCGCCGCCAGCGGAGGCGACGTCCGCGCCGCCACAGGTCCGCCGGCATACGCAGGCTGGGAGCCTCGCCGGCGAGATCAACCAGAACTCGATGCAGCGTTGTAGTCATTTCGGCACCTCCTGCAGGTCAGCCAGTTCGGGGGCGACGGCACGTAGGCGGGCCAGCGCATCACGAGCCTGGCTCTTCACGGTGCCTGTCGACACACCCAGGACCTGTGCCGTCTGCGCTTCGGTCAAGTCCTCGAAGTAGCGCAGCACCAGCACGGCCCGCTGTCTGGGGGCCAGCTTGGCCAGCGCCTGGCGAACGGCGATCGCCGTCGTCGTCGGCCCGTGGGGGTCCGCCCCGGCGACCTCCGGCACGGCGGCGACCGGCAGCGGCTCCCGTCGCCACCTTCTCCACCAGGAGACATGCTGGTGGTACAGGACGCGCCGCACGTAGGCGTCCGGGTTCCCGTCCGCGACGATCTGTTCCCAGCGGGAGGCAACCTTGGCCAGCGTCTGCTGAACCAGGTCCTCCGCCAGATACGAGTCGCCGGTCAGCAGGAACGCCGCACGCACAAGCGTCCCCAGGCGCGCGTGCACGTATTCCCGGAACGAATCCGCAGGACCGGCGTTCATCACTGGCACATCGACATCACTGGCACATCTCATACACGCGCAGAAGGCGACCGTTGGAGGGGCGGCTTGGGTGCTTGTTGAAAAGCCGGTCAGCCAAGGCCGCCGGCAGGTACGTGGCGATCACTGCCGTTCAGTGCCGGGGCTCGGCCTCGCCGCAGACGGGGCATCGCATCGGCCCGCGGACCGACCAAAGCCCAGTTGACTGTCGCAACCAGCGACGACGACCTAGCCGAAGCACCTGGGTTTCTGGCGTGGCCGTGGATGTGGTCGAAGGATTCGGCGTGCGCCCGAACCACTCCAGAATCTCCAGAATGGATTCTGCTCGCGCTGTCGCCAGACGCCGTGCCCGCTCGCCGTCAACGGCGGCGATGTCGTAGCCACACTCCAGCTCAGCTGGCTCGCGCACATCTCAGTTCATCACGAATCGGGATATCGCCGGCGTGACACGCGCATCGGCGAACTGGGCACAGTCGCGGCAACCTGTTCCCAGGTCAACTTGCCAAGCGACGATGTTTCCGCAGCTCAGCTGCGCAGTAAGAGCGATCCAGAAATTGGATATTAGCTACTTACCAGTACAAAAAAGTGCCCCCGGCAGGATTCGAACCTGCGCCCCCGCCTCCGGAGGGCGGTGCTCTATCCCCTGAGCTACGGGGGCTCAGCGACCGACAAAGAGTAGCAGGTCGCCTTCGCGGTGCCGAATCGATACCCGCGTCGGCCGTTCGGATGACAAGGTGTCACGCCCGCCATCGAGCTGCCGTCGTTTGACCTGATCCCCTCCGTCCCAGGTCGGGGCGACGATGTGGCGTTGACTCACCTGTCCATCCCCTGGAGGAACACCCATGCGCCTCGTGCGGCCTCTCCTCACCGTGGCGATCGCCGCGCTGGCCGGCGTTGCCTTCGCCGGTCCGGCGCACGCGGACGCGACCGTGCCGCTGAACCAGACCAAGAATGACAAGACAGTCCTGGCCAGCACGTTCCCCTCGCGGGAGTGCGAGGACAAGGACAAGCGGATGGCTCCTCGCACTGCGGGCGAGGACGGCTGGCACTTCGTCCTGCCGGGCAACGGCGGGGAGTTCGTCAAGATCACATTGACGTTCAAGAACTTGAGTGGCAACACCGTCGTCGTCGAGATTCCGGACGCGGACGACAGCCCCTACAAGAACGACTTCTACGATGCGGGTGACGACGGCAAGCACGCGTACCTGTTCACCCCGGCGGGCTGGACGCTGACCGCGGGTTCGGCGGTCATCACCAACGGCGCGGACTTCTTCACCCTGAGCCACACCTGCGGGGGCACGCCCGACACCAGCACGCCGACGCCGGGCGGCCAGACGCCCACGCCAGGCGGTCAGACGCCCACGCCGGGCGGCCAGACCCCGACGCCGGGCACGACCCCGGGCGGCCCTGGTGTGACGCCGTCATCGTCGGGACAGCCGGGCCTGCCGGTGACCGGCGCGGCCGTGACGGTCGTCGCCTCGGTGGGCCTGGCGCTGGTCATCGGCGGGGCGGGGACGCTGTTCCTGGTGCGCCGTCGCCGCGATCTGCCGACCGAGGTCTGATCGCCGGGTCGGCCTGATGCCGGAACGCTGAGATGAGGAAGGGCCCCGCCGGAACTCCGGCGGGGCCCTTCTCTGTTGTACGCCCTCAGCGCTTGGCGAGGGTGGTCTGCAGTTGCTGCATCTCCGAGATCTCCAGCTGCTGGCGGGCCTTCATGCCCTTGGCCAGCCAGAGCACGTCGGGATCGTCGGTCTGGGTCAGCACGGCGTCGACCATGTGCACGCCGCCCAGGTGATGCTTGATCATCATCTCCAGGAACAGGCGGTCGGCGTCCTTGCCGGTCGCGTTCTCCAGTGCCGTCATCTCCTGCGCCGTGGCCATGCCGGGCATCAGGTTGCCGTTGGTCAGGGCCTTGTCGCCGTCGGGCATCCAGGCCATCGGCTTGGCGTCCGAGTTGATGTTGAGGCCCCAGTCCCGCAGCCACTGGCTCATGATGCCGATCTGGGCCTGCTGGGTCAGTGCGATGTCCTCGCCGATGATCCGCACCTCGTGCGCGTTGCCCCTCTTGGCGGCGAGCATGCCCATGGCCACGGCCTGGGCATGGTGCGTGCTCATGTCGCGCGCGAAGCCGGCGGCGGCCGAGTCGTCGGCCGGCGTGCCGGCCGACGCGAGCCGGGTGACGCCGAACCCGATGGCGAGCCCGACCAGCAGCGCGAGCGCCACGGAGAGGGCCAGCCCTCGCGTGCTGAACCGAGGGCTGTTCCCCACGTCCGTCATGGTGCTCCCGTCAGCCTTGCTGCTGCTGCTGCTGCTGGAGGGCGGTGGCCTGCTCCTCGGTCAGCGGCTTGTCGCCGGTGGCGGTGTTGCCGCCCTGGCACGTCGCACCGGGCTCCTGGGTCGCGTTGACGCGCAGCGCACCGATGAAGTCGTCGATCCGGGGGTCGCTCGCGTTGTCGACCTTCAGCTGGTACGACCAGGCCTGCAGGGAGATCGGCTTGTCCAGGTCCGCGACCGGGCTCAGCAACATCATCTCCTTGCCCTCGACCTTGGCGGCCAGCGCGGCCACCTGGTCGGCGGGCAGGTCCTTGCGGTACGTGATCCAGACCGCGCCGTGCTCGAGGCTGTGCACCGCGTGCTCCTTGGGGATGGGCGCGTCGTAGACATTGCCCATGCACTGCTGCCACACGTAGCTGTGGGTGCCGCCGACCGGCGGGTTCTGCTCGTACGTCTCCGGGTTGTACGTGTGGTTGCTCTTGAGCTCGGTCGTCACGTGCGTGATGCCGTCGATGGCGCCGGCCCGCGTCTTCCAGTCGTAGCCCGCGCCGCCCGGCTTGAACGCCGCCCAGGCGCCCCAGCCGATGATGCCGACCGCGATGATGCCGACGGCGGCGAACATGGCGATCGGCCCCCAGTTGCGACCCTGGTTGACCTTGATCGGCGTGATCGGCTTGCGGGGGCCGCCGCCCTTGCCACCCTTGGGCGGGGTCTTGCCGCCGCCGGTGGTGGTCTTGGTGCCGGGCTTGGCGCCGGCCGCGGGCTTGCCGCCGACCTTCACAACATTGGGGCGGTGCTGCTCCCCGCCTTGCGTGCTGATGCTCATCGTGGTGTCCGTCACATCGAGGGGTGGGCGCGCCCGCCGTGCGGTGGGACGCAGAGGGCCGAAGTCTACCCGGTTAGCATGGCCGGGTGACTCCTGCGAATATCGCCGATGCCGTCCTGACCGCCGCAAAAGCCGTCTTCGCGGCCCGCGGCCTCGATCTGGCCGCCCTGCCGGCGGCGGCGGCGGTGGAACGTCCGCGCAACCTGGAGCACGGGGATTACGCCACCAACCTGGCCCTTCAGGTCGCCAAGAAGGTCGGCGAGAACCCCCGCGAGCTCGCCGCGGCCCTCGCCGAGGAACTCAGCAAATTCACAGGGATCGCTGCGGTGGAGATCGCCGGTCCGGGCTTCCTGAACATCCGGGTGGACGCGGCGGCGGCGGGCGAGCTGGCCCGCCTGGTGGTCACCCAGGGCCCGGGGTACGGGCATGGCACGGCGCTGGCCGGGCTGCGGCTGAACCTGGAGTTCGTGTCGGCGAACCCGACCGGCCCGATCCACCTGGGCGGGGTGCGCTGGGCCGCGGTCGGCGACGCGCTGGCGCGGCTGCTCAAGGCGGCGGGCGCGCAGGTCACCACCGAGTACTACTTCAACGACGCCGGCTCGCAGATCGACCGGTTCGCCAAGTCGCTGCGGGCCGCGGCCCGGGGCGAGGCGACGCCGGAGGACGGGTACGGCGGCGCGTACATCGCCGAGATCGCCGAGGCGGTCCAGGCCAAGCACCCCGGCGCCGACGACCTGGAGACGTTCCGGGTCGAGGGCGTCGAGCTGATGTTCGCGCAGATCAAGTCGTCGCTGAACGAGTTCGGCACGCATTTCGACGTGTACTTCAACGAGAAGGACCTGCACACCAAGGGCGAGCTGGACCTGGCTCTGGAGCGGCTGCGCGCGCAGGGCCACCTCTACGAGGCCGACGGCGCGACCTGGCTGCGCACCACCGACTTCGGCGACGACAAGGACCGGGTGCTGCGCAAGAGCGACGGCGAGTGGACCTACTTCGCCGCCGACTGCGCCTACTACCTCGACAAGCGGGACCGCGGCGCGGACCGGGTCGTCATCATGCTGGGCGCGGACCACCACGGCTACGTGGGCCGGATGCGCGCCATGGCGGCCTGCTTCGGCGACGACCCGGACGTCAACCTGGAGATCCTCATCGGGCAACTGGTCAGCCTGGTCCGCGACGGCCAGCCGCTACGGATGAGTAAGCGCGCGGGCACGGTGGTCACGATGGAGGACCTGGTCGAGGCGATCGGCGTGGACGCCTCCCGGTACGCGCTGGCCCGCTACAGCAGCGACTCCCCGATCGACATCGACGTGGACCTGTGGACCCGGGCCACCCGCGACAACCCGGTCTACTACGTGCAGTACGTCGCCGCCCGCACCGCGAGCGTGTCCCGCAACGCCGCCGACCTCGGGCTGACCCGGGACTCGGCGGAGTTCGACCCGGCGCTGCTGGCCCACCCGAAGGAGCTGGAGCTGCTCAAGGCGCTCGGCGACTACCCGACCGTGGTCAAGGGCGCGGCGGAGCTGCGCGAGCCGCACCGGGTGGCCCGCTACCTGGAGGACCTGGCGGGCGACTACCACCGCTTCTACGACGAGCCGGCCTGCCGCGTGCTGCCGCACGGCGACGCCCCGATCGAGCCCGGCAACGTCGCCCGGCTCTGGCTCAACGACGCGACCCGCACCGTCATCGCCAACGGCCTCGGCCTGCTCGGCGTGACCGCCCCTGAACGGATGTGACCCGCATGAGTGAGCGCAGCGAACGAATCATGAGGCTCAGGGCTGTGCCTCGTGCGACGAACGCGCGGAGCGGGTTCGTCGCATGAGAGCTCATGAGGCAGGCGCCCTGCACGGCGACTTCGGGCACCAGGGACCTTCCTGGCTGCGTACGCCCGCTGATGTGAACGAGCTGATGGCGCCGCTGTGGCCGCGCACCGCCCGCAAGGACGACGACGGTGTGCTGCAGGTCGGCGGCCGGGACGTGGCGTCCCTGGCGCAGGAGTTCGGCACCCCGGCGTACCTGCTCGACGAGGAGGACTTCCGGGCCCGCTGCCGCGACTTCAAGCAGGGCTTCGCCGGGGCGGACGTGTACTACGCGGGCAAGGCGTTCCTGTGCCGGGCGATCGTGCGCATCCTGGTCGAGGAGGAGATGAACCTCGACGTGTGCAGCGGCGGCGAGCTGGCCACCGCGCTCGCGGCGGGCATGGACCCGGCGCGGCTCGCACTGCACGGCAACAACAAGTCGGTACGCGAGCTGACCCGCGCCGTCGAGGCCGGGGTGGGCCGGATCGTGGTCGACTCGTTCGACGAGATCGAGCGGCTCGCCGCGATCGCCCGCGAGCGCGGGGTCCGCCCGCGCGTCATGATCCGGGTGACCGTCGGCGTGGAGGCGCACACCCACGAGTTCATCGCGACCGCGCACGAGGACCAGAAGTTCGGCTTCTCGCTGGCGGGCGGCAAGGCGTTCGAGGCGGCCCGGGTCATCCTGGAGCAGGACACGCTGGAGCTGCGCGGCCTGCACTCGCACATCGGCTCGCAGATCTTCGACACGTCGGGCTTCGAGGTCAGCGCCCGCCGGGTGCTCACGCTGCAGGAGCGCATCCGCACCGAGCTGGGCGCGGAACTGCCCGAGCTGGACCTGGGCGGCGGCTTCGGCATCGCGTACACCAGCCAGGACACGCCCTCGCCGGCCGGTGATCTGGCCGAGCGGATGTTCAAGATCGTGGCGGACGAGTGCCGCGGCCTGGGCATCGCCCAGCCGCACCTGTCCGTGGAGCCGGGCCGCGCCATCGTCGGCCCGTCGACCTTCACGCTGTACGAGGTCGGCACGGTCAAGCCGCTCGACGGACTGCGCACGTACGTGAGCGTGGACGGCGGCATGAGCGACAACATCCGCACCGCGCTGTACGACGCGTCGTACTCGGCGACGCTGGCGTCGCGTGCGTCACAGGCGGAGCCGATTCTTGCCCGCGTGGTGGGAAAACATTGTGAGGCCGGGGACGTGGTGGTGAAGGATGAATTCCTGCCCGCTGACGTCCGGCCCGGAGATCTTATCGCGGTGCCGGGAACCGGCGCCTACTGCCGGAGCATGGCCAGCAACTACAACCACGTGCCCCGGCCGCCGGTGGTGGCCGTGCGCGACGGGCAGGCACGGGTGATCGTGCGCAGGGAGACCGAGGACGATCTCCTGGCGTTGGACGTGGGGTAGGGCGCATCAGCGCCCTGTCCAGGTGAGCGTTACGGGAGACGAAGTGGCTGACTCGGTCAAGGTGGCGTTGCTGGGATGCGGCGCCGTCGGCTCGGAGGTCGTACGCCTGCTGCACGAGCAGGCCGACGACCTCACGGCGCGTATCGGCGCACCCGTCGAGCTGGTCGGCATCGCCGTCCGCAGAGCGGGCCGCGACCGCAGTGACCTGCCGGTCAAGCCGGACCTGTTCACCACCGACGCCCTCGGCCTGGTCAAGCGGGACGACGTGGACGTGGTCATCGAGGTGGTGGGCGGCATCGAACCCGCCCGCACCTGGCTGGTCGAGGCGCTGCGCTCGGGCAAGAGCGTGATCACGGGCAACAAGGCCCTGCTGGCCGAGGACGGCGGCAGCCTGCACGACGCCGCCGCCGAGGGCGGCGCGGACCTGTACTACGAGGCGTCGGTGGCGGGCGCGATCCCGCTGCTGCGCCCGCTGCGCGAGTCCCTGCACGGCGACCGCATCACCCAGGTCACCGGCATCGTGAACGGCACCACGAACTTCATCCTGTCCGCGATGGACGCCACGGGCGCGGGCTTCTCCGAGGCTCTCGAAGAGGCGACCGCACTGGGCTACGCCGAGGCCGACCCGACCGCCGACGTCGAGGGCTTCGACGCCGCCGCGAAGGCCGCGATCCTCGCCAGCCTGGCGTTCCACACCCGGGTCCGGGCCGCCGACGTCTACCGCGAGGGCATCACCGAGGTCAGCGCGGCCGACGTGGCCAGCGCCAAGGCGATGGGCTGCACGATCAAGCTGCTGTGCATCGCGGGCCGCACCGCCGACGGCGGCGTCAGCGTGCGCGTGCACCCGGCGATGATCCCGCGCACCCACCCGCTGGCCGGCGTCGGCGAGGCGTTCAACGCGGTGTTCGTCGAGGCCGAGGCCGCCGGGCAGCTGATGTTCTACGGCCGCGGCGCGGGCGGCGCGCCCACCGCGAGCGCCGTGCTCGGCGACCTGGTCGCCGTGGGCCGCAACCGCCTGGCCGGGGTGCGCGCCGCCAGCGAGTCCGCCTACGCCGACCTCGCCGTCCACCCGATGGGCGAGGTCAGCACCCGCTACCACGTCTCGCTCGACGTGGCCGACCGCGCCGGCGTGCTGGCCGCGGTCGCCGGCGTCTTCGCCCGCCACGACGTCTCCATCGCCACCGTCAACCAGTCGGGCCGCGGCGACGAGGCCAGCCTCGTCATCGTCACCCACTCCGCCCCCGACAGCGCCCTCGCCGCCACCGTCGCCGAACTCCGCACCCTCGACTTCGTCCGCGCCGTCGCCAGCGTCCTCCGCGTGGAGTTCTAGCGCGGCCGCCGCAGGCCGGCCGCGCGCCGTCGATCATGAACTTGTGGACGTGTTCGGCGGCGTGTCACCACCGTGGGACCGTGATCGACCTCTAGGTTGGCGCGGGCCCGGCGGTGGCCGCGCGCGGCGAGGGTGGGGTGCCTGTGGGATCGACGTCCCGGAGGGTGGAACCTGAGTGGTGGCGACGGCGGCGAGACGGCAAGGTACTCGATGACACTCGGTAAGGAGGCCAGCATGTGGCGTGGGTTGATCGAGCAGTACCGGGACCGGCTGCCGGTCACGGCCAAGACGCCCGTGATCACGCTGCACGAGGGCAACACTCCGCTGGTGCCCGCCCCCGTGCTGTCCGACCGCACCGGGTGTGACGTCTACCTGAAGGTCGAGGGCGCCAACCCGACCGGCTCCTTCAAGGACCGGGGCATGACGGTGGCCGTCTCCACCGCCGTCGAGCACGGCGCGAAGGCGATCATCTGCGCGTCCACCGGCAACACCTCCGCCAGCGCCGCGGCATACGCCGCCCGCGCCGGGATCACCTGCGCGGTGCTCGTGCCGCAGGGCAAGATCGCCCTGGGCAAGCTGGCCCAGGCGCTCGTGCACGGTGCGAAGCTGCTGCAGGTCAGCGGCAACTTCGACGACTGCCTGGCGATGGCGGGCAAGCTGTCCCAGGACTACCCGGTGGCGCTGGTCAACTCGGTGAACATCGACCGGCTGCACGGCCAGAAGACCGCCGCGTTCGAGATCGTCGAGGCGCTCGGCGACGCGCCGGACATCCACTGCCTGCCGGTCGGCAACGCGGGCAACATCAGCGCGTACTGGATGGGCTACAACGAGGACGTCGCCGCGGGCAACGCCACGAAGGCCCCGAAGATGTACGGCTTCCAGGCCGCCGGCTCCGCCCCGATCGTCAACGGGGCGGTCGTGGCCAACCCGTCGACGATCGCCACCGCGATCCGGATCGGCAACCCCGCCTCGTGGACCAAGGCCCTGGACGCGCGTGACGCCTCCGGCGGCCTCATCGACGCCGTGACCGACCGCGAGATCCTCTCGGCATACCGGCTGCTGGCCCGCGAGGTGGGCGTCTTCGTCGAGCTGGGCTCGGCGGCGAGCGTGGCGGGCCTGCTGCAGGCGTCCGCGGCCGGCAAGGTGCCGCCCGGCTCGCGCATCGTCTGCACGGTGACCGGCCACGGTCTCAAGGACCCGGAGTGGGCCATCTCGACCGCGCCCGCCCCGACCACCATCGGCAACGACCCGCTGGCCGCGGCCCGCGAACTCGGCCTCGCCTGACCCGTGCGCCCCGAGCCATCGGGGCGCACGTCACAGCGTGCCCGCGGTCCGTGAGATCGCTCTCAGGTGTACGGTGCCTACGTGCTCAGGGTCCTTACGCGTAGCGCCGACTTCCGCCGCCTGTTCCTCGCCGAGGTCATCGTCTTCGGTGCGGACTGGTTCGTCATGGTTCCGCTACTGGTGCTGCTCAACCGGGAGACGGGCCAGGGACTGTGGGGCGGGCTGGCGCTCGCGGTGGAGACGGGCACGGTCGCGCTGCTGCTGCCGTACGCGGGCACCATCGCCGACCGGTTCAACCGCAAGCACATCCTGATCGCCTCCAACCTGTCCGCGCTGGTCGCCGTCGGTGGCCTGTTCCTGGTGCGCGGCCCCGGCGCGGGCCCGATCGCGCTGGTGGCGCTGGGCGCGCTCGCCGCGGCGAAGGCGTTCTACACCCCGGCCGCCAACGCGGCGGTGCCGAACCTGGTCGACCCCGCCGACATGGGCCCGGCGATGGCCGTCAACGGCACCGCGTGGGGCACCATGACCGTGGTCGCCTCGTCGCTGGGCGGCCTGGTCACCGAGTGGCTGTCGCCGTACGCCTGTTTCGGCCTGGTCGCGGTGAGCCTGGTGACCTCGGCGCTGCTCACCTCGCGGATCAAGCGGCCGACCCAGGACGCGCTGCCCGCGGTGTCGCGTCCCGCGTTCGCGGCGATCCGGGAGGCGATGGGTTACCTGCGCCGCGACCCGCGGCTGCTGGCCCTGGTCACCGTGAAGTCGGCGGTGGGCACCGGCAACGGCCTGCTGGCCACGTTCCCGCTGATCGCGGCGACGTTCGGGGTGGGCGCGCGCGGGCTGGGCCTGATGTTCGCGGTGCGCGGCCTGGGCAGCGTGGTCGGCCCGTTCCTGTTCCGGGCGGCGCTGGCCCGGCCGCACTGGCTGTTCCCGGCGCTGGCGCTGTCCATGTCGACCTACGGCCTGGTCTACCTCGGGGTGGCTGGGGCGGCCTGGTTCCCGCTGGTGCTGGCGGGCATCTTCCTGGCGCACGCGGCCGGCGGCGGCAACTGGGTGATGTCGAACTACGCGATCGCCCAGGAGGTGCCCGACGAGCTGCGCGGCCGGGTCAACGCCACCGACACGATGATCGCCATGCTCGCGGTGACCGCGTCTCAGCTGGTCGTGGGAACGTTCGTGGACTCGGTGGACTGGCGGGTGCTGGTCGCCTGCTGCGGCGTCACCACGCTGTCGTACGCCGTGGGCTGGTTCCTGGTCACCCGGCGCATCCCGGTCCAGGTCCCGGCGGCGGCGCTCGCCGACTGAGCCTTTCGGCGGCCCCGCGCCCGAGGCTTGACAGGTGCTGCTAGCTTGGTGATATCACTTCGATATGAGGAGGCCGCCATGCAGCGTAAAGCGTTCCGGGTTTCCGGGTTCATCATGGTCGTCGTGGCGCTGCTGGTGGCGGCCGCAATGATCGCCGTCATCGCCGCGAACGCGGGCAAGCCCGGCACCGAGGGCGTCATCGGTCTGGCCGTCGCGGTGGGCACGCTGCTGCTCGTGCTGATCGCGACCGGATTCATCGTGATCAGCCCGAACGACGCCCGGGTCGTCCAGTTCTTCGGCAAGTACGTCGGCACGATCGGCGAGCCGGGTTTCCACTGGACCTGGCCGATGACGGAGAAGTCGAAGATCTCCAAGCGGCTCCGGAACTTCGAGTCCAACCGGCTGAAGGTCTCCGACGCCGACGGCAACCCGGTCGAGATCGCCGCGGTCGTGGTGTGGCGGGTCGTGGACACCTACGCGGCCAAGTTCGCCGTGGACGACTTCGTGCACTTCGTCGAGGTGCAGGCGGAGACCGCGGTGCGGCACCTGGCCACCAGCTACCCGTACGAGGCGCACGCCAGCGGCCGGACCAGCCTGCGCGACAGCGCCGCCGCCAGCGAGGAGCTCACCGCGGAGCTGCGCGAGCGGGTCACCCTGGCGGGCGTCGAGGTGGTCGAGTCACGGATCACCCATCTCGCCTATGCTGCGGAGATCGCGCAGGCGATGCTGGCCCGCCAACAGGCACAGGCCATCGTCGCGGCGCGGTCCACCATCGTGGAGGGCGCGGTCGGCATGGTCTCCAGCGCGCTGGAGCAGCTGCGCGAGCAGGGCGTGGTCGAGCTGGACGAGGAGCGTAAGGCGCACATGGTGTCGAACCTGCTGGTGGTGCTCTGCGGCGACCGCAACGCGCAGCCCGTCGTCAACACGGGCTCCCTCTACTGAGGACGACGCGTGCCTGAGCGCAAGAAGCTGTTGCTGCGGCTGGATCCCGCGGTGTACGACGCGGTGGCCCGCTGGGCGGCCGACGACCTGCGCAGCGTCAACGCGCAGATCGAATACGCCCTGCGGGCGGCGCTGAAGTCGGTGGGGCGGCCGGTCGACCGCTCCACCGCCGCCATGTCCGCCGACGAGGAGCCGGACGGCGACTGAGCCGCCGTCCGTCCATGCCGGACTGCGGCGGGTGGCCGGAGGGGCTGCTACAGCAGGGATCCGGGGCCCACAATGGCGTTCTGCACCACCACCGGGGTCCGGCGGCGGCCGGCGAAGACCGCGGCGATCAGCAACCCCGTCCAGAGCAGGTGCATCGCCCAGGTGGCCAGGCTGACGACGGTGAGCATGGTGTACCGCCCTTCGCCGCCGCTCTCGAACACCATCCTGACGCCGGCCGACTGCCACCAGGCGTTGAACACGAAGGTCAGCGCGCCCAGCGCGGTCGCCGCCACGGTGAGGCCGGTGGCCGCGATGCCGAGCCGTCCGCGCATCACGAGGGCGGCGACCAGCGCGGCGATCATCATCAGCACGCCGACTGCCTGCGGCACGATGACGCCGAGCATCGTCATGTCGAACTCTTCCACAGATTCTCCCCAGGGGTGGACGACCCGCACACCGTATCGAGCGCCTGCCATCCGCGCGGGGCCGCCGGAATCCCTGCCGCACCTCCCGAGGAGTGGGCGGCCGGGGCACCGGACGGGCGGGCGGTGAGGCCCGCGGCCCTACCATGACGACCGTGACGATCTCCTTCGCGCCCGGGGCGTACACCGTCCATGCGCCCGCCACCAGCGCCAACCTCGGGCCGGGCTTCGACGCCCTGGGCCTGGCGCTCGACCTCTGCGACGAGGTCACCGCCTGGGTGGCCGACGACGGCAAGACGACCGTCGAGGTGACCGGTGAGGGCGCGGGCGAGCTGCCCCAGGACGAGACGCACCTGATCGTGCACGCGATGCGGGAGACGTTCGCCGAGCTGGGCGCCCAGCCCGCCGGGCTGGGCCTGCGCTGCGTCAACCGGATCCCGCAGGCGCGCGGCATGGGCTCGTCCAGCGCCGCGATCACGGCCGGGGTGACCCTGGCCAACGCGCTGGCCGGCGGGCGGCTGAGCCGGGCCGACGAGGTGCGCATCGCGGGCCGCATCGAGGGGCACCCGGACAACATCGCGCCGTGCCTGCTGGGCGGCTTCACCATCGCCTGGACCGAGGCGGGCGGGGCGCGGGCCGTCGCGCTGCCGGTGGCCCCCGAGATCCGGCCGACGGTGTTCGTGCCCGCCGTACGCGGCCTGACCGCCCACGCGCGGGCCGCGCTGCCGGCCACGGTGCCGCACGCCGACGCCGCCTTCAACGCGGGCCGGGCGGCCCTGCTGACCCACGCCCTGACCAGCGCCCCCGGCCTGCTCTTCGAGGCCACCGAGGACCGCCTGCACCAGGGCTATCGGGCCGCGGGAATGCCGGAGACCGCCGCGCTGGTTGCACATCTGCGTGCGGCCGGCGTCGCCGCCGTGGTGAGCGGGGCCGGGCCGAGCGTGCTGGCGCTTTCGCCCGTGCCGTCCGGTTTCCGGCCCGGGGGGAGTTGGTTGGCACACACTCTCGCGGTGTTCGCTGGTGGCGCCCGCGTTTCGGCGGGTAGGATCCCTGGTTAGAAACCGGGGCGTATCACCTGTCTTTTGCAGCATTTCAGACACGCCGAGTAGCCCGGTGTTGCCGCTGGTCTCAGTCGTTGATTACGCTCTAGGGCAGCACAGCCGCGAAGCGCCCGATCTTGCGGGGCGGCGTTACCGGAGCTCGGTTCAGACGGATACGTTAGCCAGACGGCCGTCCACCCCCAGTCCTATGCCTGCCGCAGACTGATCGCACGCTCCAGGCGTGTCCACACCGTCGTTTGTGGATGGTGGCGGAGCGCCGTCGTGACTGCGCCAAAACTCCCGTAGCGCTCTGGACGAGCACCACGGGCTTCCGAGGCCGCCCGGCCGCCAACTGTCGTAAGAAGACCCGGGCTGCCCCGGCCAATCGAGGGAAGGAATCCATTGAGCGACACCACCGACATGACGTCGGATGTCTCCCACGTCGCTGACGACGCCTCCACCGGCCGGCGCCGCCGCTCCGCCGGCAGCGGTCTCTCCGCGAAGCTGCTGCCTGAGTTGCAGACCATGGCAGCGGGGTTGGGTATCACGGGCACCGCACGCATGCGCAAGGGCGAGCTGATCGCCGCGATCACGGCCAGCCAGGGCGGCGGCGCACCGCGCCCCCGCGCTGACGTCGCCGCGGCCGCTGCTCCGGCTCGCGAGGAGGTGCGGGCCGAGGTCCGCGAGGCGGCGGGCGAGCCCGCGCCGACAGCAGCCGAGGGCGCCGAGCCGCGTGGCGAGCGTCGTAGCCGCCGCGCTCCGGAGCCCCGTGGTGAGGCGGAGGCCCCGGCCGAGGGCCGCGAGAACCGTCGCGAGTCCCGCCGCGAGCGTGCCGAGCGAGGCGACCGGGGTGACCGTGCCGAGCGCGGCGACCGGCCCGAGCGCGGGGAGCGCAACGCCGAGCGCGGTGAGCGCGCCGACCGTGGTGACCGGCCCGAGCGTGGTGACCGGCCCGAGCGCGGGGAGCGTGCCGAGCGCGGCGACCGGCCGGAGCGCGGTGAGCGTGCCGCCGATCGCGGCAATGACCGTGGCAACGACCGCGGTCCCGACCGGGGCGGTTTCGACGGTGACGAGGACGGCGACGGCCGTCGCGGCCGGCGCAGCCGGTTCCGTGACCGCCGCCGTGGCCGCGAGCGCGGCGAGACGGTCGGCGCAGCCGGCGGCGGCGGTGAGCCGCACGTGGGTGAGGACGACGTGCTGGTGCCGGTCGCCGGCATCGTCGACGTCCTGGACAACTACGCCTTCGTGCGCACCACCGGCTACCTCTCCGGCCCCAACGACGTCTACGTGTCGATGTCGCAGGTGAAGAAGTACGGCCTGCGCCGTGGCGACGCCATCACCGGCGCCGTCAAGGCCAGCCCGCGCGACGGCGAGCAGCGGCGGGACAAGTACAACCCGCTGGTGCGCCTGGACACCGTCAACGGCATGGAGCCCGAGGAGGCCCGCCGCCGTGGCGAGTTCTACAAGCTCACTCCGCTGTACCCGCAGGAGCGCCTGCGCCTGGAGACCGAGCCGCACATCCTGACCACCCGGGTCATCGACCTGGTCATGCCGATCGGCAAGGGCCAGCGCGCGCTGATCGTGTCCCCGCCCAAGGCCGGCAAGACCATGGTCCTGCAGGCACTGGCGAACGCGATCACGAACAACAACCCCGAGTGCCACCTGATGGTCGTGCTGGTCGACGAGCGGCCTGAAGAGGTCACCGACATGCAGCGCTCGGTCAAGGGCGAGGTCATCGCCTCGACGTTCGACCGGCCGCCGCAGGACCACACCACCGTCGCCGAGCTGGCGATCGAGCGGGCCAAGCGCCTGGTCGAGCTGGGTCACGACGTGGTGGTGCTGCTGGACTCGATCACGCGTCTGGGCCGGGCCTACAACCTGGCCGCGCCGGCCTCCGGCCGCATCCTGTCCGGTGGTATCGACTCGACCGCGCTGTACCCGCCCAAGCGCTTCCTCGGCGCGGCCCGCAACATCGAGAACGGCGGCTCGCTCACCATCCTCGCCACGGCGCTGGTGGAGACGGGCTCCATGATGGACACGGTCATCTTCGAGGAGTTCAAGGGCACGGGTAACGCCGAGCTCAAGCTCGACCGGAAGATCGCCGACAAGCGCATCTTCCCGGCCATCGACATCGACCCGTCCGGCACCCGCAAGGAGGAGATCCTGCTGGCGCCGGAGGAGCTGGTCATCGTGCACAAGCTCCGCAAGGTCCTGCACTCGCTGGACTCGCAGGCGGCCCTGGACCTGCTGCTCGACAAGCTCAAGCAGACCCGGACCAACATCGAGTTCCTGATGCAGATCGCGAAGACCACTCCCGGCGAGTGACCTGAGCGAGAACGACGGCAAGGGCCGGCACCGCGAGGTGCCGGCCCTTTCGTGTGTACGGGGTCAGCCCGCCTGCGCGGCCTCGACGATCAGGTCGGTCACCGGGCCCGGCAGCGAGGCCAGCGAGGCGTGGCCCGTGTCCAGCTCGACGGTCCGCCGGGGGCACATGCGCTCGGCCATCCGGCGCTGGTTGTCCGGATTGATCATGCGATCCTGGGTGGAGACCTGATACCAGGTGGGCTTGGCCCGCCAGGCGGGCGCGGTGATCGGGTCGCCGAAGGTGGAGGCCAGGGGCGCCTTCTGGGTCACCGCCATGACCAGGGCCTCGTCGGCGGGCAGGTCCTGGCAGAAGCTCTCGTGGAACGTGTCCTGGGAGATCCACAGGTAGCCGTCGGAGTCGGGCGGCCCGACGTTCGCGATGGCCGCGGGCGGCAGCTCCTGGGTGAGCCGGCCGGGGCTCTCCCCGGCGTCGGGCGCGAACGCCGCGATGTAGACCAGGCCGGTCACGTTGGGCAGGTCCCCGGCCTCGGTGAGCACCGCGCCGCCGTAGGAGTGGCCGACCAGTAGCACCGGCCCCGGCACCTGGCGCACCATGCGGCGGGTGCGCTCGGCGTCGTCGGCCAGCGAGGTGAGCGGGTTCTCCACGGCGCGCAGCGCGTCGTAGCCGCGGCGGTGCAGTTCGACGATGACCTTGGCCCAGTGGGCCGCGCCGCCCCAGAACCCGTGGACCAGGACGATGGTCGGCTTGTCTGCCATGCACTCAGGCTAGGTCCGGCAGGGCAGGCGCGTGGCCGGATCGCGAGGCTCCGGAACCGGTCCGGCATCGGGGGATGTGCAATTACCTTTCGGGTTCTATTGTTTGTCTGAAGTTTTCCTTCAGGCATCCGCACTGCCGCGCGCGCCTCTTCGGAGGGGACTGCACTGGCGGCAGCACCCCACACCCCCGGGAGGAACCGTGCCTTCGCGAAGGCGGATACACCCCCTGCTCATAGCTCTGACAGCACTCAGCGCGACGGCCGCCACGGCCCTGCCGCAGCCTGCCGCGGCGGCCCTGCCCGCCGCCGGCTCGGTGTCCACGCTGCTCGGTGCGGCCGGAACGGGGCCGGACGGCGACGTCGTGACCGGACCCGACTACGTGGACACCCCGACCAGCACCCGGCCGGTCGCCCCCGGCGTCACGCTGACCTCCTTCGACCGCTACGACGCCCGCGGCTTCCTGCGTGCCGACGCGCTCACCGTGGACCTGTCCGGCAGCGCCACCGTCGACTACGTGTTCCCGGGCGCGGTGGCGGCCACCCAGCCGCTGTCGCAGCAGCTGGCCGCCCGCGCCGACAAGCGGGTCGTCGGCGCGGTCAACGGCGACTTCTTCGACATCAACAACTCGGGCGCGGCGCAGGGCGTCGGCATCCGGGGCGGCGAGCTGATCCAGGCCCCGCTCGCCGGGCACCACAAGGCCGTCGGCTTCACCTCCGGCGACGTGGGCCGCCTGGTGGAGGTGTACTTCGAGGGCACCGCCACGCCCGAGGGCGGCGCGCCGATCGCACTCACCGGCTTCAACACCCACGCCCTGGGCGCGAACGCGGTCGGCGTGTTCACCGGCCTGTGGGGCGACTTCAGCCGGGCCCGGCCGGTGACCGGCGCGAGCCGGACCACCGAGGTCGTGCTGCGCGGCGGCGTGGTCGAGTCGGTCTCGGCGACGCCGGGCAGCGGCCTGATCGGCGACGGCACGCAGGTGCTGCTGGGCCGCGAGGCGGGCGCGGACGCGCTGGCCGCGCTGACCCCCGGCGCCAAGGTCACGGTCGCCCACCGGCCGCGCAGCTCCGACGGGGGCGAGCTGACCACCGCCATCGGCGGCAACGCCTGGCTGCTGCGTGGCGGGCAGCTCGCCGACGGGGCGGTGGTGGACGCCGACAACCCGCGCACCGCGGTCGGCTTCGACGCCACCGGCACGAAGATGTACCTGCTCACCGTGGACGGGCGGCAGGTCGACAGCCACGGGCTGACCCTGCGCGACCTGGCCGTGATGATGCAGCGCCTGGGCGCGCACGACGCGCTCAACCTCGACGGCGGCGGCTCGTCGACCATGCTGGCCCGCGAGCCCGGCACCGCCGTCCCGCAGCTCGAGAACGCGCCCTCGGACGGCAGCGAGCGGCCCACGCCCAACGGACTGGCAGTGCTCTCGCCGGTCGGCAGCGGGCGGTTGCACGGCTTCTGGGTCGAGACCGCGACCGCGCCGATGACCGCCCCCACCCTCAACGACGTACGCGGCGGGCGGCCGGACCGGGTGTTCCCCGGGCACTCCCGGCGGCTGACCGCGGCCGGCTACGACGAGACCTACGGTCCCGCCGCGGGCACCCCGTCCTGGAAGGTGTTCCCGCCGCTCGCCGGGCGGGTCACCGAGGGATCGTTCCGCGGCCTGCTGCCGGGCACGGCGACCGTCACCGCGTTCCGCGGATCGGCGTCCGGGCAGCTCACCATGACCGTGCTGAACCGGCTGGAGCGGATCAGCCCCACCGCCGGGCGGCTGTCACTGGCCGGGGCGGGCAGCACCGGCGGCTTCGGGGTGCTGGGCTTCGACGCCGACGCGCTGAGCGCGCCGATCGAGTCCGACGAGGTGAAGCTGAGCTACGACACGTCGATCGTGGACATCGCCCCGGACGGCGCGGGCGGCTTCCGGGTCACCGGCAAGGCCGACGGCGGCACCGTCGTCGAGCTGGCGGTCGACGGCAAGACGACCCGGGTCGGCGTCACCGTCGGCTCGCGCGAGGTGGTCGTCGCGAACTTCGACGACGCCGCCGCCTGGAAGTGCACCACCGCCCGCGCGACCTGTGCGGTCTCCGCCGTGCCGGGCCACGACGGGCTGGGCCTGCGCATGTCGTACGACTTCACGCAGTCCACCGGCACGCGCACCTCGTACGCCACCCCGCCCGCGCTGATCGAGCTGCCCGGGCAGCCGCTCGCGGTGAGCATGTGGGTCAACCCGGAGGCCGGGCGCGGCGAGTGGGCCCGGCTGCAGGTGTACGACGCCACCGGCGCGCTCGTCCCCGCGTTCAGCGGGCCGTACCTCACCGGCACCGGCTGGCAGAAGATCGAGTTCCCGGTGCCGGCCGGGCTGCAGCACCCGCTGAAGTTCCGCTGGTTCTACCCCGCGGAGGTCAAGCCGGAGGCCTCCTACACCAACGCGATCGTCATCGACGATCTCGCCGTCAAGCTGCCCGCCACCATCGACGTGCCGGCCGACCCGGCGTACGAGCGGGACTTCGTGATCCGCGACGGCGCCGCCGCGGACGAGAAGTGGCGCTTCGCGGTCATGTCCGACGCCCAGTTCGTGGCCCGCAACCCCGACAGCGACCTGGTCCGCAACGCCCGGCGCACGCTGCGCGAGATCAAGGCGGCCGCACCGGACTTCCTCGTGATCAACGGTGACTTCGTCGACGAGGCCGCCCCGGCCGACGTCGCGCTGGCCAAGCAGATCCTCGACGAGGAACTGGGCGGCACGCTGCCGTACTACTACGTGCCCGGCAACCACGAGATCATGGGACCCGGCAACCTGGACAACTGGCGGGCCGTGTTCGGCGAGACCCACCGCGTCGTCGACCACCGGGGCACCCGCTTCGTCATGCTCGACTCCTCGAAGGGCACCCTGCGCGGCGGCGGTTTCGACCAGGTGCTGATGCTGCGGCAGGCGCTCGACGAGGCGGCGGACGACCCGGCGATCGGCTCGGTCGCGGTGTTCTTCCACCACCCGCCCCGGGACCCCACCCCGGTGCAGGCCAGCGAGCTGGCCGAGGCGAAGGAGGTGGCCACCGTGGAGCGCTGGCTGGCCGACTTCCAGTGGGCCTCGGGCAAGGGCGCGGCCATGGTGAACAGCCACGTCGGCACGTTCGCGGCCGCCAAGGTGGACGGGGTGCCGTATCTGATCAACGGGAACTCGGGCAAGGCCCCGTCCACCTCGCCCGCCGAGGGCGGCTTCACCGGCTGGACCATGGTCGGCGTCGACCCGGTCAGCCCGCTGGAGTGGCTGGTGCCGCGGCTGTTCCCGCAGGCCGGGGTCGCGGACTGGTTCCACGCCGAGATCCGCCCGCACGTGGACACGCTGGACCTCAGCGCGCCCGCGACGCTGGCGGCCGGCGCGACCGGACCGGTGTCGGCGGTGGTCACCCAGGCCGGACGTGCCGTCCCGGTGGCCTACCCGGTCTCCGCGGACTGGGCGGGCACGGTCCACATCGGCCCCGCCCAGACGGCGCCACGGACCGCCGTGGCCGCCTACGACCCGGCGACCGGCCGGCTCACCGCCCTGCGCCGTGGCACGGCCACCCTGACCGTGACCGTCAACGGCGTGACCGCCACCGCGACGGTCACTGTGCCCTGACCCTCCCCCCGAGCAGCAACTCTTGAAGACTCGCGGCCTCAGAAACGCTCTGAGGCCGCGAGTCTTCAAGAGTTGCGCCAGGAGGGGGCCGCGGGGGTCGGTGCGCGGCGAGGGGCCGGGGGCGGTCAGGGGATGAGGTCGGTGACGGGGATGGCGGCCCAGTCGAGGCGGGGGACCGAGATGCGGTCGCCGGGGTGGAAGACGCCGGTGGACTCGTACACGTCGGTCTCGTCGAGCTGGTAGGTGTGCACGACGAGTTCGGGCAGCGGCTCGATGCGCCAGTAGCAGGGGATGCCGGCGTCGGCGTACTCGGCGTGCTTGTGCTTGCGGTCGGCGGTCTGCGTACCCGGGCTGACGATCTCGACGGCGAGCAGGACGGCCTTGGGCGGGAAGCTGAACCAGTCGAGGTTCACCGCGTCCCGGCGCACCACCAGCACGTCGGGGTTGCGCCGGTGGTCGTCGGCGATGCGGATCTCCTGCTCGTGCAGCGCGGTCAGGTGCTCCGGGCACCGGCGGAGCAGGCTGTTCACGAGCCTCATCATGACGATCTGGTGCCGGGCGGTGGGAGGCGTCATGACGTGCAGCACTCCGTCCACGAGCTCGATCCGGGGATCCGGGGGCAGGGCGTCGTACTCGTCAGGGGTTACCGTCACCGCGTTCGGCAGCGTGATGTGCGCCCCGTCCTGGGCGACCTTCGGCGACGGCCTCGTCATCTCGTCCTCTCGACCTATGTCTGTCCATCCATGTTAGGAAGGGCACCTTGCATTACCTATAGCGATGTGAAGATGCCCTTCCTTCGGGTCAGAAATCGCCTTCGGCGACCTGGAAGACGGTGAGGCCGAGTTCGCGCCACATGCGGACGACCTGCTTGCGGTCGTCGAGGACGGCCACGACGTACCAGGCGTCGCGGATCTCGCGTTCGAAGATCTCGCGCTTGACCACGGAGTCCTTGCGCTGGTCGCCGGTGACGCGCATGTGCAGCGCCGCGTAGGGCACGCCGACGTGCTTGTCCAGCCAGGCGGCGGAGGACTCGCGGCAGGCGTCGACGCGGCCGGAGCAGTAGACGATGGCGTGGCCCGCGGCGTGCAGGGCGCGGACCGCGTCGATCACCGGCTGGTGCGGCAGGTCGAGGTGGACGCGGGTGTGGTCGTACGGGCTGCGGTCGCCCATCAGCGCGACCGTGCCGTCGAGGTCGACCAGCACCGCCCGGGGCAGGTCCGGGCGCGGCTGGTAGACCAGGCGCGGGCCGGGCGCGGGCAGCACGAGCGGCTCCCGGCGGCCGGTGAGATAACGCTCGTGCATGCTCTCGATGACCTCCGCGCCGACCCGCTCGCCCTCGGGCCGGGCCGCGTCGCGCTCCAGGCAGACGGCCAGCGGCACGTCGGTGAAGTCGCGCAGGGCCACCGTCGCGCCGCAGTCGATCGCCAGGTCGGCCAGCTCGCGCACGACCCGGGCGCGCAGGTTGGTGTCGTCGCAGATCACGTCCGCGCCCGCCTTCAGCAGCGCCTCGACCTGGGCCCGCTGCGCGACGGTGACCTGCCGCTCCGCCCAGCCCTCACCGAGGTTGCCGCCGTGCAGCATGCGCCGCAGGTCGTCGCGGTTGACCCGGACGCCGGGCTGCTGCTTGGCCCAGGTGGTCTTGCCCGAGCCGGGCAGGCCGCGGGTGATGGTGAGGGTGGGCATCGCGGATGGCTCCCGTCGTGGTCATTCGTCGTCGAAGGTACGGCCGTGCGGTCGCTCGTCGCCGTCGGGCTTGAGTTCCTCCCAGAGCTGACGGCGGTACGGCTTGCCGTCCAGGTGCGCGAACAGGTAGCCGCGCAGCGGGTGGCGGCCCGCGACCATGGCGTAGTCCTTGCGCGTCCAGCCGTCGGGCAGCCCCTCCATGATCTTTTCGTGTACCTGCGCCACCTGCTTCTCCAGCTCGGCCAGGCCGGTGGTGAGGCGGGTGGCGAGCTCGGTGACCCAGCCGTGGAACTCGTCGGGCAGCGGCTCGGCGATCTCGGCGACCGTCGCGCCCCCGCCCAGCGCCGCCCAGACGCCGCGAGCGCTCAAGCCGGTGACGATGCGGTGCAGGTGCACGTACTCCTCGTACTTGATCTTCACGCGGACGTCGCTGCCGAGCGCGTGCACGACCAGGCCCTCCCGGCCCGGTCGGGCGGGCGCGGCCAGTGCCCGCTCGAACGTCGGGTAGGCGAACGTCTCCACCACCGGGCCCGGCCAGTCGGCCACGGCGCCCGGCGGGAACGAGCGCCCGGTCGCGATCTCCACCGCGCCGAGCAGCATCAGGTCGTTCATGCCGCCGTAGTCGACCACGATCCGGTTGCCCGGGTAGATGATCTCCACCAGCACGGTCAGCCCGTCCGGCGGCGCCCAGTGCGGGTAGCGCTCGCGCAGCAGCGCCGTGGCGTGGCGGGCCTGGTCCGAGGCGAACGAGCCGCGGGTGGCCACGGCCGGGCCGTCCGGGGTGGGGTAGACGATGCCCAGCGAGCCGTCGGCCTTGTCGGTCACCACCACCGGCTCGTCCAGCCCGATCACCGCCGCGCCCGGCTGCCCGTGGTTGAAGAACTTCACCAGCGGCCGCGCCAGCACCGTCCCACCGGCATCACTGATCAACCCACGGCACGCGAGCGTCACCTCGTCCCACAGGTTCGCGTACGTGCACTTCTCCGTGTAGTTGTAGATCGTGAGCGGCAGCTCCGGGTGGACCTGCGCGCGGACGAGCCCCTCGGCGATGGCGCGGGCCAGCGCGTCGGGCGGGAAGATAGCGGCGAGGGTCGTTGTTGTGGTGGGGGACATGGCCGGAGACGCTACGAGACTTCCTCGCGAAACGCAGCCGAGTTAGCCGCTGAAGATCGCGAACGGGGTGGATGGCATACTGGTCAGTCGGCCACCGGGACTGGTTCACGCCCGAGCCGTCCGGACGAGCGTCCGGCGGTGTTGACAGCGACCCAGCGCCCACGAACATGAAAGGACCGTGACTATGAAGTCCGGTATTCACCCGCAGTACAACGAGACCACCGTCACCTGCTCCTGTGGCAGCACCTTCACCACCCGCAGCACCGCCAAGGGCGGTTCGATCCACGCTGAGACCTGCAGCGCCTGCCACCCGTTCTACACGGGCAAGCAGCGCGTCATGGACACGGCCGGCCGGGTGGCCAAGTTCCAGGCCAAGTACGCCAAGGTCGCCAAGAAGGACGCCAAGTAGCTGTCGTGACGACGCCCGCTCCGTGCACACGGGGCGGGCGTTGTGCTGTTGCAGGTCCCATCGCTGTCGAGTGAGGATTCGGACATGAGTAACGAACGGCTCACCGCGCTGCTGGCCGAGTACGCGGAGCTGGAGGCACGGCTGGCGGATCCGTCGATCCACGCCGACCAGGCCGCGGCACGCAAGGTCGGGCGGCGCTTCGCCGAGCTCACCCCGATCCACAAGACGGCGCACGAGCTGGACGCGGCGCGGGCCGATCTGGAGGCCGCGCGCGAGCTGGCCGCGATCGACCCGGACTTCGCGACCGAGGCGGTCAGCCTGGAGCAGCGCCTGCCGGAGCTGGAGGAGAAGCTCGCCGAGCTGCTCGCCCCGCGTGACCCCAACGACGCCAAGGACGTGATCCTGGAGATCAAGTCCGGCGAGGGCGGCGAGGAGTCCGCGCTGTTCGCGGGTGACCTGCTGCGCATGTACCTGCGCTACGCCGAGCGCCGCGGCTGGATCACCGAGGTGCTTGACTCGCAGGACTCCGACCTCGGCGGCGTCAAGGACGTCTCGGTCGCCATCAAGACCCGCGGCGTGCCCGACGGCGGCAACGGCGTCTGGTCCCGCCTCAAGTGGGAGGGCGGCGTGCACCGCGTCCAGCGCGTGCCCGCCACCGAGTCCCAGGGCCGCATCCACACCTCCGCCGCGGGCGTCCTGGTCATGCCCGAAGCCGAGGACACCGAGGTCGAGATCGACACCGGCGACCTCCGCATCGACGTCTACCGCTCCCAGGGCGCGGGCGGCCAGTCCGTCAACACCACCGACTCCGCCGTACGCATCACCCACATCCCCACCGGCACGGTAGTCACCTGCCAGAACGAGCGCTCCCAGCTCCAAAACAAGGACAAGGCGATGCGCATGCTGCGCGCCAAACTCGCCCAGTTGGCCGAGGAGCAGGCCCTCGCCGCCGCCGCCGACGCCCGCAAGGCCCAAATCCGCACGGTAGACCGCAGCGAGCGCATCCGCACCTACAACTACCCCCAGAACCGCATCACCGACCACCGCATCGGCTACACCGCCTACAACCTCGACCTCGCCATCGGCGGCGACATGGACGGCGTCCTGGAGGCGCTGACCACCGCCGACCGCGCCGCCCGCCTGGCCGGCGAGACCGAACTCTCCCGCGCCTGACCCCAAGATCCCGACGATCTTGCGCGGGCTGTGGGTATGACACGGGCAATAGCCGTGTATCCCCAGCAGTTCACGCAAGATCGTCGCGATCTTGGGGTCAGTGGCCCGCGGAGTCGTAGCGGCGTAGGCCTAGGCGGAATACGAGGCGGGCCAGGTAGACGCAGTAGAGGGCTACCAGGGGGGTCAGTAGGCCGAGCCAGGCGGATTCCTTGCCCAGGAGCCAGGAGGCGGGGAAGAAGCTGATGAAGGCGTACGGGACCAGGACGGTGAAGGTCGCGCGCACCGCGACGCCGTAGATGCTGAGCGGGTACTTGGCCATGTCGCCGGTGCGGATCAGGGTCATCGCGAAGACCGGGTGGTTGCCGCCGACCCAGAACGACGCCGCGTTGCCCAGCACGATCAGTGACAGCAGGATGGTGGCGCTGCCGGCCAGCAGGATCAGCGCGCCGGCGACCCGGGTGGCGCTCCAGTCGATGTCGGAGTTGGCCAGACCCCAGCCGATCATCGCGCCGCCGCCGATGACGTCGCCGATGCCGTGCATGCCGATGCCCGCGCTGATCACCTGGACCAGCACCGGGGCGGGCCGGGTCAGCGGGTAGTCCAGCTCGCCGTGATTGATCTTGCCGGCGAGTCGCCAGGTGCCCTCGAAGAAGATCGGTCCCAGGCCGTTGACGAAGCCGTACGTCCCGGCGAGCAGCACCGCCTCCGGGAACGACCAGCCGTTGAGGGCCGGCACGTGGGAGAAGACCGCGCTCAGGAAGATCAGGTTGAGCACCTGGAACAGCAGACCGGCGACGACGAGGATCCAGAAGTCCGCCTCGTACTCCAGCACCGCGCGCAGGTGCGCGCCGAGGCTGCGCCGGTAGATCCGCAGCGTACGACGCACGTCAGCCTCCGTGGACGGTGAGGGCGCGCAGCGCGCGCCGCCAGACGAGCCGGGCGCCCCACCACAGCACCAGCACCCAGACGGCCTGCACGGCCAGCAGCCGCAGCGCCTCCCAGCCGGTGGCCTGGCCCAGGTAGAGCGCGGCGGGGGTGGCGGTGATGCTGGCGAACGGCAGCACCGCCGCGGGGCCCGCCAGCCACGCGGGCAGCAGCGCCAGCGGGATCAGCGCGCCCGAGAACAGGGTGACGACCGCGTCCTTGGCCCACGAGACGCCCATGAAGTTCTGCGTCCAGAAGCAGGCCATCGTGGTGATGTACGCGATCGCGAACTTCAGCGGCGCGACCAGCAGGAAGCTCACCGCGAACAGCAGCGCCTGCGCGGGTCCGGGCACGACCAGGCCGCCGGTGAGCGTCACGATGGCCGTGGCGGCGATCGCGATCGCGATGAACTCCGTGGCCAGCCCGCCCATGTGCTCGCTGAACCGGGCCCACTGGTAGTCCAGCGGCTTGGTCAGGTCGGTGGCCACGTGGCCGTCGAGGATGCGATTGGCCATCCACCAGTCGCCGTACGCCGAGCCGATGGACGCGGTGGCCCAGCCCACCAGCAGGTAGGCCTTCATCTGGTCCCAGTCGTAGCCGCCGATCGTGCCCTGCGACAGCAGCGCGTGCCACACGGCCAGCGAGCCGGCCAGGAAGGTCGCGCCGCCGATCCACAGGATCAGCGAGTTCAGCCGGTAGGTGAGGATGCGCCGCGTCGACATCCGCAGCAGCCCCAGGTACGGCTTCATGCCTTCTCCCGGCTGCGCTCGTCGGCGGCGTGAGCCGAACCGGGCTCCGGGATCCGCAGCAGCTCCCCGGCGTAGACCTTGCGCACCACGTCCTCGATGGCCGGCTCGTCCAGGTGCAGCTCGCCGACCTCGACGACGTCCAGCACCCCGGCGATGATCTGCCCGGCGGTGTGGGTGAAGCGGTCGAAGGTGACGGTGACCTCGGCCGGGCTGTCGCCCGCGACGACCTCGACGTCGGGCAGCCGCTCGGCGAGCTTCTCGACCGGGGTCGGCTCGGCCAGCTGCAGGCGCATCCGGCGTACCCGTGCGAAGCGGTCCTTCATCTGCGCCAGTGGGCCGTCGAAGATCTTGCGGCCCTCGTCGATGATGACGATCCGCTCGCACACGTCCTCGATGTCGCCCAGGTCATGGGTGGTCAGCATCAGCGTGGTGCCGTCCTCGCGCAGCTCCCGCAGGAACTGCCGGACCCGGTCCTTGACCGAGATGTCGAGCCCGATGGTCGGCTCGTCCAGGTAGACGATCTTCGGCTGGTGCAGCAGCGAGGCCGCCAGGTCGGCGCGCATGCGCTGGCCGAGCGACAGCTTGCGGGCCACCACGGGCAGCAGGTCGGCCAGGCCGAGCACCTCGTCGAGGCGTTCCAGGCGCTGCCTGTAGAAGGCGGGGCTCAGGTCGTACATGTCGCGCAGCAGGGCCAGCGACTCGCGGACCGGCAGGTCCCACCACAGCTGGGTGCGCTGGCCGAACAGCACGCCGATGTTGCGGGCGTTGACCACCCGGTCGGTGTGCGGCTCGGCCCCGGCCACCCGCACCGTGCCCGCGGTCGGCACCAGGATCCCGGTGAGCAGCTTGATCGTGGTGGACTTGCCCGCGCCGTTGGGCCCCACGTACGCCACGGACTCGCCCGCCTCGATGGACAGGTCGATGCCGTCCACCGCCCGGAAGTCCTTGAACCTCCGCTGCACCAGATGTTTCAGCGAGCCGCGCAGACCCGGATCCTTCTCCGGCCGACGGAAGATCTTCGTCAGGCCACGGGCCTCCACCAACGACATGCGCCGACCATGTCAGCGCGCTCCCGGGGGGTCAACCGGATTCTCGCGGACCGTCCCGGCGCGGGGCCCGGCCGGTTCCACTTCGCAAGCCGCTAGGTTGATCGGGTGCCCGTGCTCTCCGCCCAGCTCCGCGCCGCCGCCGCCCGGCTCGCCGCGGCCGGGATCGACTCGCCCCGGGTCGAGGCGGAGCTGCTGGCCGCGCATGTGCTCGGGGTCGCCCGCGGCCGCCTCCTGCTGATCGACGACGTCGCCGAGCCGCAGGCCGAGGCCCTGGCCGAGCTGGTGGGCCGCCGCGCCGAGCGGGTGCCGCTGCAGCACCTGACCGGCACCGCACCGTTCCTGGACCGCGAGCTGCTGGTCGGGCCGGGCGTGTTCATCCCGCGCCCGGAGACCGAGCTGCTGGCCCGCTGGGGGATCGAGTCCCTGCGCGGCGTGGCCGACCCGGTCGCCCTGGACCTGTGCAGCGGTTCCGGCGCGCTGGCCGTCGCGCTGGCCGACGCCCGCCCCGACGCGACCGTGTACGCCGTCGAACGCAGCGACGACGCCCTGCCCTGGCTGCGCCGCAACGTCGCCGGGACGCAGGTCGAGGTGATCCCCGGCGACGTCCGCGACGTCGCACTGCCCGCCCCGGCCGACCTGGTCCTGTGCAACCCGCCCTACGTGCCGCTGTCCGTGGCGGTGCCGCCCGAGGTCGCGCACGACCCCGCCGAGGCGGTCTTCTCCGGCGAGCACGGCCTCGACCTCATCCCCGTGATCATCGCCCGGGCCGCCGAGGTGCTCCGCGACGGCGGCCGCCTCGGCATCGAGCACGACGACACCCATACCGCCGCCATGGCCACCCTTCTCACCGGCTGGCGCGACATCACCACCCACCCCGACCTGGCCGGCCGCCCCCGCTTCACCACCGCTCTGAAGGCAGCAAGGGCATCGTCGGCTCGCTTCAGCGAGACGAGCAGCAGCTCTGCACATCGCTCTGCGTAGAGGAAGGGCACCTTCTTAACCTCGCCGCCCCACGGGCGTGCGCACCGTTCGCGCGATGGCCGTCAAGATCGCTCGACTTGCCCGGCACCTGTGCGTATCTTGCGCCGCCATTCGCCCATGTGCCAGGCAAGTCGGCCGATCTTGGGGCGTGCGGCGGGCGATCGCGGGGTGTCGTGGGGCAGGGTGGCGGAGCTGCTGTCCGGTGGGTGGGAGGCGTGTGTGCCGAATGCGAACAGCGCATGACAGACTGGCTCACCGTGAGGCTCTACGACTGCCGCGACGTCGTCGAACGTGACCGTGGGATCCAGGCCGCGATCGACGCCGTATCCAGTGGCGACCTTGTGGTCCTGCCGACCGACACGGTGTACGGCATCGGTGCCGACGCCTTCAAGCCCTGGGCGGTGACCAACCTGCTCAGCGCCAAGGGGCGGGGCCGGCACATGCCGCCGCCGGTGCTGGTCGGCTCCCGGCACACCCTGGACGGCCTGGTGATGCGGCTGCCGTCGGTGGCCCGTGACCTGGTCGAGGCGTTCTGGCCGGGGGCCCTGACGATCGTCGTCGAGCAGGCGCCGAGCCTGCAGTGGGACCTCGGCGAGACCGGCGGCACGGTGGCCGTACGCATGCCGCTGCACCCCGTCGCGCTGGAGGTGCTGCGCAAGACCGGCCCGATGGCCGTCTCCTCGGCGAACCTCACCGGCCAGCCCGCGGCGCTCACCGCCGATCAGGCCCGCGAACAGCTCAGCTACAAGGTCAGCGTGTACCTGGAGGCGGGGGAGTGCCCCAGCCCGGTGCCGTCGACGATCGTGGACGTCACCGGCGACCGGCCGCGGGTGCTGCGCGCCGGGGCGATCAGCCTCGACCAGCTGCGCGAGGTCGCCGACGACATCGCCGGTCCGGAGGAGTCGTGATGGCGCCGTTCACGGTCCTGCACGTGTGCATGGGCAACATCTGCCGGTCCCCGATGGCCGAGCGCCTGCTCGCGCTGGCGGTCACCGAGCAGGCCGGCCCGGTGGGTGCCGACCTGGTGCTCTCGCACTCGGCCGGCACCGGCGGCTGGCACGAGGGCGAGGAGATGAACCCGCCCGCGGCCCGCCAGGTGCGCTCGCGCGGCGGCTCACCCGACGACTTCAGCGCCCGCAAGCTGCGCGCGGAGCACATCGAGGCGGCGGACCTGATCCTCACCGCGACCGCCGACCAGTACGACTACGTCGTCGCGCTGCGCCCCGACGCCGCGGACCGCACCTTCGTGCTCGGCGAGTTCGGCCGCCTGCTGTCCGCCGTCGACCCGTCGACCCTGCCTGCCGCCGACCGCACCCCCGACGCGGTGTACGCCCGCGGTGTGGCCCTCGTCGCCGCCGTCGCCGCCGCCCGCAACGGCGAACCCGCCCAGGCCAAGGACGACCTCGACGACCCGTGGGGCCGCGGCGACCAGGTCTTCGCCCGCGTCGCCGACGAGATCCAGTCCACCGTCCACCCCCTCACCACCGTCCTCCTCCCACCCCCGGCGTGACCCACCCCACCCACCCACCCCACCCCACCCAC